>NZ_JBKGYT010000048.1:0-14495 GCF_046545975.1 Guyparkeria sp.
CTTACCCCGCTGTCGCTGATCACCCTGTTCCTGGCGGGGCTCAGCCCGGCGCTGGTGGTCACGCCGAGCCGGCCGTCGGCGGGACATTTCGAGGCCCTGGTGATGGACGTGGGGCAGGGCTCGGCCGTCCTGCTGCGTACCGCCCGGCACGACCTGCTCTACGATGCGGGCCCCCGATGGGGCGAATTCGACACCGGCGAGGCGGTGGTCCTGCCGACGCTCAGGGCGCTCGGCGTCACGAGGCTGGACCGGATCGTCGTCAGTCATGCAGCGGGTGACCATGCCGGCGGCCTGGCGGCTGTCCGGACTCGCTTTCCCCGGGCAAGGATCGTCGGCCCGGAGAAGGCCGGTTTCGGCATCGGGGCAAACGAGGTGCCGGGCTGCCCGCACGGCCGGCGCTGGCGACGGGACGGGGTGACGTTCACCCTGCTTCAGGCACCGTTGCGCTCGGACAACGATCGCTCCTGCGTCCTGAAGGTCGAGGGGCGGTCCGGTTCCCTGCTGCTCACCGGCGATATCGAGGCGGCGGCCGAGCAGTGGCTGGTGCGAAACGCGGACCTCGCCGCGGACATGGTGCTCGTCCCGCACCACGGGTCTGCCTCCTCGTCCAGCCCGGCCTTCGTCGAGGCGGTCGGAGCGGAGGTCGCCGTGGTGAGTGCCGGGTTCCTCAACCGCTGGGATCACCCGCGTCCCGAGGTGGTTGCGCGCTGGGAGACGGCGAACGCCCGGGTGTTGCGCACGGACCGCGATGGCGCGATCCGGCTTGGCGCCTCTGGCCTCGTGACGGAGCGGGAGCGCCGCTGGCCCTGGTCCGGCCGCTGGCCGATCCCGGGAGGCACCCGTGAGTCGGCAAGGGTTCTCCCGGGTACTTTTCGCGCCGACATGTCTTGAAATGTCCGATTTTTATGACCATTTAGCGACATGAAGCCCGATAGCACGTAAAGTTAGGGTTCCACGCCAAGGACCGGGCGTTGATCGAGAGGGAGCCTCGACTCAAGTAACGAGATCCCTGGTCGACGATGAAGCTCACGAACCTGTACTCCGAGGAACAGATCCGCGCCGCCGAGAAATACCTTCGGGAGGTCGGCGCGGACGACTTGAGCCTTGACGCCCGCAACGGGCGCAATCCGCGCCCGGAGACGCTCCTTATCTCATCTCTCGATGGCGCCACCAGCCACCGGATCCAGGAGGCGCGCGTCGACCGCTTTGCCAAGGATCGGGTGGCGCTGATCGTGCCTCGCTACCTGCAGCAGTTGCCGCAGTCCTGGCGGAGCGGCGGGGTCACGTTGCTCCTCGAGCGGCCATTTGCCGACGAGTCGATGGGCATTCGTGAGCAGATCGAAGGCCTGGTGGTGGATACGAAGGAAGCGAGCCGTGAAGGGGATCCCGCGCAGTCCCTGGTGCTGATCATGCAGGTCAACCGCCAACGTCTTTTCGATCCCGGTGAGAAGCCGGACTGATCTCCGATCTTGCAATTCCCCTGCGAGTGGCCTAATTCAAGCCCCAGAGCCCGTCGAACGGATCTCCATGGTGGAGTGACGGCGGGTTGACCGAGGGAAACGTCGGACGAGTCACCAGGCATGACTCGCGCCATGTCGTGGACGACATCGCGCGGGATCGCGGCAAGTGATTCGCTCGGCGTTTTCTCAACGCTGCGGAGGAATCGCAATGAGCAGTCGGGACGAGCTGATCGACAAGTACGCCGAGGAAATTCGGGACAAATGCGGGGAGACGCCGGATCGGGACCTGCTGGGACGCGTGGTCATCGGCCTTGGACCGGCGGTCTACAACGCGGATGCCTCGGTGGTCGCCGCGAGCGATCCGGACGAGGTGGAAAGCATCAAGAAGAACTTCCTGATCAAGAAGCTGGGGTTGACGGACGGCCCCGACCTGGACGCCGCGCTGGACAAGGTGTTCGACCAGTACGGCCGCTCCAATCGGCACAAGTACCGTGCCGTGGTCTACTACCTGCTCACGCGTCACTTCGGTCGGGAAGCGGCCTACGCCTGACCGGCATTTCCAGCACCAAAAGAGAACCCCGACCTGCGGAACAGGTCGGGGTTCTTTCGTTCCGGGATCCGGGTCCCGGCGATCAGTCTTCGAGGCTCAGTGCCGGGTAGACGCCGTTTTCGTCATGGACCTCACGGCCGGTCAGCGGCGGGTTGAACACGCAGATCAGGCGCATGTCCTCGCTGCCGCCGCGCAGGTAGTGCTTGTCGGCTGCCGGATCGTTGAGGAGATACATCATGCCGTCGCGGATCGGGTAGGTGACATCGTTGTTGATGTCGTGGATTTCCCCGTTTCCACCGACGCAGTAGACCGCCTCGATGTGGTTCTGGTAATGGATGTAGGTCTCCGTGCCGGCACGAATGATCGTGTCGTTGTAGGAGAAGCCGACCTTGTCGTCGGCCAGGATCAGCCGGCGGCTGACCCAGTTGCCGTTTTCCGCTTCGACTTCACGGTCGGTTCCGATGATGTCCCGGTCGAGATAACGTACGAGCATGTTTGACTCCGTGACTGGTTTAGCAGGCCCGGCCCCGGCGGGACGGGCACGGTGTGTCGGCGATATCAGCCCTTGCGCGCGGCAACGGCGGCGTCAACGGCCTCGTCGAGGATGTCCAGACCCTGGTTCAGTTCGGCCTCGCTGATGGTCAGCGGGGCGAGGAACTTCATGACCTGGTCGTCGGCGCCGGCGGTTTCGGCCAGCAGGCCGCGCTTGAACGCCTCGGCGGAGATCTCGTTGCAGAAATCCGCGTGCTCGGAGTGCAGGCCCCAGATCATGCCCAGGCCGCGAACGCCGTGGATCATGTCCGGGTGGCGCTCGGCGATGGCATTGAAGCGCTTCTCGACCTTTTCACCCTTGGCCAGGATCTCCTTGGAGAACTCGTCGGTTTCCCAGCGCTCCAGGGCGGTCGCGCCGGCGACGAAGGCCAGCGAGTTGCCGCGGAACGTGCCCGTGTGCTCGCCCGGCGACCACTGGTCGATGTCCGGGCGCATCAGCACGATGGCCATCGGCAGGCCGGTGCCGATCGACTTGGAGATGGTGACGATGTCCGGCTGGATGCCGGCGCGCTCGAAGCTGAAGAAGTTGCCGGTGCGGCCGTTGCCGACCTGGATGTCGTCGACGATCAGCAGGATGTCGAGGTCCTTGCACATCTTGTCGAGCTTCTTGAGCCACTCGACCGAGGCGACGTTGATGCCGCCTTCGCCCTGGATGGTCTCGACCACGATGCCGGCCGGCAGGTCATAGCCGGAGCTCGCGTCCTCGTAGTACTGGCGCATCATGTCGATGCTGTCCATCTGGCCTTCGCCCGTCGGGTCGAAGTAGTTGTCGTACGGCATCTTGGTGACGTTCAGCGGCACGCCGTAGAAATCGTCGTGGTAGAACTCGTTGCCGGTGACGGCCAGCGCGCCCAGGGTGTGGCCGTGGTAGGCGTTGGTGAAGGAGACGATCTTCGAGCGCTCCTTGACCTTGCGCGCCAGCTTCAGGGCCGTCTCGACGGCGTTGGTGCCGGTCGGGCCGACGAACTGCACCTTGTAGTCGAGATCGCGCGGCTGGAGGATGGTTTCCTGCAGTTTCTTGATGAACAGGTACTTGGCGTCGGTCGCCTTGTCCAGCGCGTTGGTGACGCCGTCACGCTCGATGAAGTCGATGATCGCCCGCTTGATGGCTGGATCGTTGTGGCCGTAGTTCAGGGAGCCGGCGCCACCGAAGAAGTCGATGTAGGCCTTGCCCTGATGGTCCCACATCGTGGCGTTCTTGGATTTGACGAAAATGGTCGGGAACGAGCGGATGTAACCGCGAACGTTGGACTCGTATTTCTCGAACAGGTCGATGTTCATCACAGGTCCTCGTCTTGAGCGTGAAAAGTGAAAAAGATGATAGGCGCACGCGCTGCCGCCGGCCACACGAATCGCGGCCGCCGTCGGCGTGGATCAGAGATCGATGACGTAGAGGTCTTCCGGCTGGTGGCCATCGCCGAGAAGCTCGCTGGAGAGGTAGGGCTCGCTGCGGATCGAGCGCCCCAGCTTTTCCGCCCACCGCGTGAACAGGGCCTTGGAAGCCGGGTTGTCGGGGGCGATGGTCAGTTCGATGCGCTTGATGTCGCTGAACCAGTCGCGCTCCTCGAGGGTCTTGAGCAGGCGGGAGGCGACGCCCTGGCCGCGGGCGGAGGCGTCGACGCCGATCTGCCAGACGAACAGGGTGTCGGGGTTGTCCGGCAGGCGGTAGGCGGTCACGAAGCCCACGAGATCATCGCCTTTTTCCGCGATGACGCAGGTCGAACGGAAATGGTCCGCCAGAAGGAAGTAGAGGTAGGCCGAATTGAGATCGAGCGTGCCCGCTCGCTGAATCAGCTGGTGAATCCGACCCCCGTCCTCGAGGCGCGGTTCACGAAAGTGAATCGTCATGCTTTTTTGCCCGTGCGCGTTACGTTTCCAGCCGCGTTCGGGTCCGTATAAGTGAGCGAACATTATAGAGCATGACCCTCAAAGCTCAACCGGGGTGCGGGATGCGACGGGGGATCCGGGAGCGCGGAAGCGCCCGGATCGAGGGTCTTCCCGCGGCGCCATGGCGGTCTTTCGGGCAGGTTAGGGCAGACGATTTCGCCAGGGAAGAATCGTCCAGGTATTCGGCGGCCGGCCCGTGTCGACATCAGTTCCCGCGGGTTCGGGAGCGGGTTGGGGCGTCCGGTCGATGAAAGGTGATGGGCACCTGTGCACCGGCTACCCGGGCGATGTCGGCGAGCGAGTGGCGGTCGAGCACCGCCCAGAAGGCCTCGAGTGCCTCGCCGAGGATCGGCGCGAGCCGGCAGCCATTCTGGATCGGGCAACGGGAGCCCTCGCCGAAACAGTCGACGAGGTGCCAGTGGCACTCCACGTCCCGTGCCACCTCGCCGAGCGAGATGGCCTCGGGGGCGCGGGCGAGCTCCAGGCCGCCGCCCTTGCCCCGATGGGCGCGTACATGGCCCCGGGAGGCCAGCAGGTTGGCGACCTTCATCAGGTGGTTGTAGGAGACCTCGTAGTAGCTGGCGATCTCCCGGATCTTCGGCCGGGCATGCGCCTCGGCGCTCCCCGTGTCCCCGTCCAGCCAGCGCGGCTGGTTGGCCAGGTAGATCAGGATGCGGAAGGCGAGGTCGGTCTGCTGGTTGAGCTGCACGGCGTGCGCTCCCGGGGTGGCGGGTTACCTAATATGCAGCCAGTATGCATATTCAGGGCGTGTCTTGCCAGTCATCCCGGACGGCTCTCCCCGCGGCCCATCGATCCGGGTCTGCCCCGGCCGCGCGTGCACCACCAGGCCCTGCGCACGCCCCACGGTCGCGGGAGCGCCGCGATGGCCGGCGGCCGACCGCCAGCGGATGATCCGGCCACCCCGGAACGACGCGGCCCGCCGAATGGCGGGCCGATGGCAGCGGGTTTTTCGAGGCGCCCTACAGTGACCGCCTGGCGAACGACTCGTAGTCGTCGTAGTTCTTCTTTCTCAGCCACTTGTTCAGGGCCTCGAGGCCGGCCTCGATCTGTTTCGGCCGGGGATGCCTGAGCTCCTCCTCGCGCACCTGCCGGTAGAGCTGGTCGAATTCCTTTTTCAGCGTCGGCTCATGCAGCCCGTGACGGGTGGAGCGAAAGCCCGTGGTTTCGCCCTCTGCCCCGATTTCCGGCTGGAAATAGCCGATGGTCCAGTAGTGATCGCCGTTCTTGCAGACGTTCTTGGTCACCGCGAAGAAGCGGTCCCGCTTCTCCTTGATCTGGCTCCACAGCAGGTAGTAGACGGCCCGCGGGACATCCGGGTGCCGGATCAGGTTATGCGGCTTTCCCAGCGCGTCTTCCTTGGTGTACCCGGTCACCCGGGTGAACACGGGGTTGATGAACTTGATCAGTCCCCGCTCATCGGTACGGGTCGAGATGATCTCGGATTCCAGCAGTTCGCGTTCGCGTCCGCTCAGCTCCCTCTCGGTCATGACTCCTCCTCTGGTGATTTGCTTTTGTTGTCGTCATGCTTTTCGGCCCCCGTTGGGGGGACCGTCCTTTGGAGTCCGTGAAGCCTCGGGGCAGTCATTCAGATGACCCGCGAGAATCGTTGCCCGTCGAGCGTGCCGTGGTACTCGTCGAAGGCCATGCAGATGTTGCGTATCAGCAGCCGCCCGCGGGGCTCGACCACGATCCGGTCGGCCTCGAGACGCAGCAGGTCGTCGTCGGCCATCGTTTTCAGCTCGGCGAGGGCATCGGCGAAATGCGTCGGGAAGTCGATGCCGAAGCGGGCCTCGACGTCCGGGATCGATAGCTGGAAGTGGCAGATCAGCTCGGTGATCACGTGGCGGCGCAACGCGTCCTCCTCGCTGGTCACCAGGCCCTTCTCGATCGGCAGGCGACCGGCGGCCAGCGCGTCGTGGTAGCCGTCGAGATCCTTGACGTTCTGGCTGAAGGCCCCGCCCACCTGGCTGATCGACGAGACGCCCATCGCCACCATGTCGCACTCGGCGTGGGTGGAGTATCCCTGGAAGTTGCGATGCAGGCTGCCCTCGCGCTGGGCGATCGCCAGCGGGTCGTCGGGCTTGGCGAAGTGGTCCATGCCGATGAGCACGTAGCCGGCATCCAGGAGGTACTCGATCGTCGAGCCGAGGATCTCGAGCTTTTCCGCCGGGCTGGGCAGGTCGTCCGAGGCGATGCGCCGCTGCGGCTTGAAGCGCTGCGGCAGGTGGGCGTAGTTGAAGATCGACAGGCGGTCGGGATCGAGCTCGACCACCCGGTCGAGTGTCCGGGTGAACCGCTCGCGCGTCTGGTGCGGCAGCCCGTAGATCAGGTCGATGCTCACCCCGTGGAAGGCCTCGGCACGGGCCGTGTCGACCACCTCGCGGGTCTCCTCGTAGCTCTGGACGCGGTTGACCGCCTTCTGCACCACGGGGTCGAAGTCCTGCACGCCCAGGCTGATGCGGTTGAAGCCGATCTCGCGCAGCAGGCGGATGGTGGCGGCGTCGGCCTCGCGCGGGTCGATCTCGATCGAGTACTCGCCCGTGTCATCGGTCTTGAGCGCGAAATGCTCGCCGGTCTTCCCCATGAGTTCGCGCATCTCGTCGTGGGAGAGAAACGTCGGCGTGCCACCGCCCCAGTGGAGCTGGTCGACCGGGCGGCCGTCGTCGAAGAGTTCGGCCTGCAGGGCCATCTCGCGGTAGACATCGTCGAGGTAGGGGCGCGCCTTGCCGCGGTCCTTGGTGACCACCTTGTTGCAGGCGCAGTAGAAGCAGACCGTGTCGCAGAAGGGGATGTGCACGTACAGCGACAGGGGTCCCCCGGCGGCGTTCGAGCGCGCCGCGGCGGCGCGGTAGTCCGCCTCGCCGAACCCGTCGTGGAACTGCACCGCGGTAGGGTAGGAGGTGTAGCGCGGACCGCTGGTGTCGTAGCGCCGGATCAGTTCCGGGTCGAAGAGCTTGTGGTCGATGTCGTTCATGTCGCTGTTACTGGTCAGTGGTGGGCGGCGATGCCGCCAGGACGTCGTCGAAAAAAGTCTAGCGCCTCGCCGGAGCGGATTCCCCCAAGTAGAATGGTCGGTTAATTCGCGGCGACGGCTCGGGGTGTCGCCGCCGGTCCCGGGTCTTTCATGCCCGCGTCGGACTGGCTATCCTCTGCGCCTGCCGCGGGGGCGGTCGCATGGTTGGGGAAAGGGCATGATCGGCGAGATGCTGCAGGGATTGGACTACTTCGGGACGGCGGTGTTCGCCGTCAGTGGCGCACTGGTGGCCGATCGCAAGCGCATGGACCTGATGGGGTTTCTGATCCTGGCGACCGTCACCGGCATCGGTGGCGGCACGTTGCGGGATCTCCTGCTCGATCGGCCGGTCTTCTGGCTGACCCACTGGGAATACCTCGTGATCACCGCGGTGATGGCGATCGCCACGTTCTACGTCAGCAAGCCGTTTCACCAGCGCGCCAACTGGTTGCCATGGGCCGACGCGGTCGGCCTGGCCGCCTTCTGCGTGATCGGTGCACAGATCGCGCTGTCGATGGACGCCAGTCCCATGATCGCGGTGATGATGGGTATCATGACCGCCACCTTCGGCGGGCTGATCCGCGACGTGCTGGCCGGCGAGCCGCCGCTGCTGCTGCACCGCGAGATCTACGCCTCGGCCGCGCTGGCCGGGGGCATCGTCTATGTTCTGTTCGCCCACTGGCTGGACTGGCCGATCGCCGCGGTGACCCTCGGTTTCGCCGTCACGCTGGTGGTGCGCGGACTGGGCATCCGCTACCACTGGCACCTGCCGTCCGCGGGAAGCTGACCCGGGCGGATCATCCGAACAACCACGGGCATCGAGCAATCACATGAGCAATGCCGTCGAGATCTACGGGCTCGAGAAGACCTACGAGGGGGGCACGCGTGCCCTCAAGGGCATCGAGCTCGCCATCGAGGAGGGCGACTTCTTCGCCCTGCTGGGCCCCAACGGTGCGGGCAAGTCAACCACCATCGGCATCCTCTGCTCGCTGGTCAACAAGACCGCGGGCACGGTACGCGTCTTCGGCCACGACCTCGACCGCGACCGCGCCTGGGTGAAGTCCCAGATCGGCGTGGTGCCGCAGGAGTTCAACTTCAACCAGTTCGAGCCGGTCGAGGAGGTCGTCATCAACCAAGGCGGCTTCTACGGCATGACCCGCCGCGCGGCGAAGAAGCGTGCCCACGAGCTGTTGAAGCAGCTCGGCCTGTACGACAAGCGCGAGGGCATGGCCCGGGCGCTTTCGGGCGGCATGAAGCGCCGGCTGATGATCGCCCGCGCGCTCGTGCACAGCCCGCGCATGCTGATCCTCGACGAGCCGACCGCGGGCGTGGACATCGAGCTGCGCCGCGGCATGTGGGACTTTCTGACCCAGATCAACCGGCAGGGCACCACCATCATCCTGACCACGCACTACCTCGAGGAAGCCGAGGCCCTGTGTCGCAACATCGCGATCATCAACGAGGGGCGCATCGTCGAGCACAGCTCCATGCGCAATCTCCTGGCCAAGCTCTCGCAGGAGACCTTCGTCCTCTATGCCCGCGAGCCGGTCGAATCCCTGCCTGAGATGCCGGTGGTCGGCTCGCGCCTGGTCGACGAGGAGACCATCGAGGTCGATCTCACCCGCGGCCAGGAGCTGACCGGCGTGTTCGACGTGCTGCGGGGCCACGGCATCGTGATCGAGCGCATGAAGAACAAGACCAGTCGCCTCGAGGAGCTGTTCCTGCGCCTGGTGCAGGACGACGATGCCGCCACCAGTTCCACCAATGCCGAGGACCGTTCATGAGCATCCGTTCCGAAAGCGACGCATTCGAACCGCAGGGCTCCGGCGAGAAGGCCGTCGGCCTGACCGCGCGGGGTGCGTGGAACGCCTTCGTCATGCTCTTGACCCGCGAGATCCTGCGCTTCGGCCGCATCTGGGTGCAGACCGTGCTGCCGCCGATGATCATGACCGCGCTGTACTTCGTGGTCTTCGGCCACCTGATCGGGCCGCGCATCGGCGAGATCGACGGCGTGCCCTACATCCAGTACCTGGTGCCGGGCCTGATCCTGATGTCGGTGATCACGCAGAGCTACGCCAACTCTGTCTCCTCGTTCTTCGGCGCGAAGTTCGCCCGCCACATCGAGGAGCTGATGGTCTCGCCGATGCCCAACTGGCTGATCATCGTCGGCTACGCCGCCGGCGGGGTGGCGCGCGGGCTGACCGTCGGCGGGGCGGTGACGCTGGTGGCGTTGCTGTTCGCCGAGCTCTCGGTCCACAGCGTGCTCAACCTGTTCGGCGTGGCGCTGATGACCTCGATCCTGTTCTCCCTCGGTGGGCTGATCAACGCGGTCTACGCCACCCACTTCGACCACATCTCGATCGTGCCGACCTTCGTGCTCACCCCGCTGACGTATCTGGGCGGGGTGTTCTACTCGATCAACATGCTCTCGGAGTTCTGGCAGCAGGCCTCTCTCTACAACCCGATTCTCTACATCATCAACGGCTTTCGCTACGCGATGCTGGGAATCAGCGACGTGCCGGTGTGGAGTAGCTACGCCATCCTGGCGGTCGGGATCGTGATCCTCTATCTCTACGCGTTGCGCCTGTTCCGCAAGGGGATCGGCCTGCGGGGCTGACCGGCCTCGTGCGGGCGTTCCTTCAGCCCCTGAGCGCAAGCCGCTCGCGGATGAGCTCGGCGAGCACGCGGGCGTGGTTGTGCTCGCTGTCCCGCGCCGCGTAGAGCAGGGTGATCGGGCGGTCCTCGGCAATCTCGACCAGGTGATCGAGGTCCGCGTTGCCCTCCAGCTCGTGGCGGTAGCGGCGCTCGAACTCGGCGAACCGTTCGGGATCATGGCCGAACCATCGGCGCAGGGCCCCGGACGGTGCGACCTGCTTGAGCCACTCGTCGTGGTGGAGGTCCTGCTTCTTCACCCCGCGGGGCCAGAGGCGGTCGACGAGCACGCGATAGCCCTCGTTCGGCCCCGGCGGGTCGTAGACCCGGCGAGTACTGATGGATTTCCCGGCCATCGGTCTATCCCTTGGGTCCGAACAGCGCCCAGATGATCAGGCCGAGAATCGGCAGCAGCAGGATGACGACGATCCAGATCGCCTTGATCCCGGCCGATGCGCCACTCTGCACCACCTTGATGATGGCGTAGATGTCGAGAATCAGGATGATCAGGCCGAGCAGGCCGCCAAAGGGAAGTTCCAGCATGTCTTGCTCCTCGCTTTCCGTGTCGGGTTGCGCCTAGCTCATCTGGGCGCGGCGCTTTTCCAGGTACCGTTGATGATAGTCCTCGGCCGGCCAGAACGCCGTGGCCGGGGTGATCTCGGTGACGATGGGGCGCGCGAGGGTTTCCTGGTGCCCGGCCATGACGCGCTCGGCGATCGCCCGCTGCGTGTCGTCGAGGGGAAAGATCGCCGAGCGGTACTGGCTGCCCACGTCCGGCCCCTGCCGGTTCGGGGTGGTCGGATCGTGCATGGCGAAGAAGGCATGCACCAGGTCGGTGTAGCCGATCCGGTCGGGATCGAAACGGACCAGCACGGCCTCGGCATGCCCGGTCTCCCCGCTGCAGACCTGGCGGTAGTCGGGGTGATCGACATGACCGCCGGTGTAGCCTGAGATGGCATCGATCACGCCCGGCAGCTGCCGGAAACGGTCTTCGACACCCCAGAAGCACCCCGCCGCGAAGATGGCTTCCTGTGGTTGGCTCATCGGCCTGCCTCCGTCGTCTGCATGGTGGGTCCGTGGTTGTCCCGGCGCCAAAGCGAGTGCCCGGAGGGAAGAGAATGGACGAGAAAGAACCGGTTTTCGACCAATCGCTGGCCGACTGCCTGGAATGGGTCGAGCAACGGCTGCTCGACGCGCATGCCCATCGGATCGGCGACGACGCTGCCGGGGACATGCCATGGTGGCCGGCGGGCTATGCCCGGGGGAGCGGGGAGCGAGCCTTCGAGATCGCGATCGGGGCGGTCCTCACCCAGAACACCAACTGGCGCAACGTCGAGCGTGCCCTGGCGAACCTCGAGCGGGCCGATGCGCTCGATGCCGCGACGATCCGGGCGTTGCCCGAGGAGCGCGTCGGCGAGCTGATCCGTCCGTCGGGCTTCTATCGCGTCAAGGCACGACGGCTGCAGGCACTGGCCGATGCCTGGGAGAGGGCAGGTGGCTGGGAGGTGCTGGTCGAGCGGGACACGGCCGGCCTGCGTGCCTGGCTGCTCGGGATACACGGGGTGGGGCGGGAGACCGCCGACGACGTCCTGCTCTACGGCTTCGAGCGGCCGGTCTGGGTCATCGATGCCTACACCCGCCGGCTGGTCGGTCGACTGGGCCGCGAGCAACTGGCGGGACAGACCTACGATGCCATGGCCGAACGGTTGCTGGCCCACACCCGCGAGCCGACCGCCGCCCGCCTGGGGGCTTGGCACGGCCTGGTGGTCGAGCACGCCAAGGCCTACTGCCGGGTGCGCCCGGCCTGCGCGGAGTGTCCGCTGCAGGCCCGCTGCGAGCACGGGCGCGTGGTCAAAGGCGCTTGATTTCGCCCGTCCCGCCGTGTTCCAGCCAGTCGAGCAGGGCCGGCATCACCGAGCAGGGCGGCTGGCGGTCCTCGACGGTCTCGCCCGGGAAGCGGGCATGGCGCATGCGACTGTTCACCGGGCCGGGATCGAAGCCCGTGATCCACGTGCCCGGTGCCTCGGCGGCCCACTGGCGGATCATCCGGATCAGGCCCGCGTGGGCGATGGTGTAGGCATTGCCGAAGGCCTCGGTGCCGCGATCGGTGTAGAACAGCACCTTCGGGCCGGCAGCCTTCTCCAGCAGGGGCCAGAGGCTCCGGGTCAGGGCGAACGGGGCGGTGAGGTTCACGTGCAGGCTTTCCTGGAACTTCATCAGGTCGGCCTGGGCAAGGGGAGAGGGTTCGCCGCAGGTACCCATGGCGTGAACCAGCAGGTCCAGCCGGCCGAACTCGGCCTCGATGCCCGAGGCCAGGGTCTCGTAGTCTTCCGGCGCGGCCCCGGAGAAGTCCACCGGCTGGATCAGCGGCGGCTCGCCCCGGGCGTCCTCGGGCACGTCCGGCAACACGCGCTCGACGATGTCGTCGGCGAGCCGCTCGAGCGCGTCGAGCTTGCGCCCCAGCAGGATCAGGGTCGCCCCGCGCGCGGCCAGCGTCTGGGCAGTGGCCGTGCCCAGCGCGCCGGTCGCACCGTTGACCAGCACGACCTGGCCGGCAAAGCGCGTGTCGGAACTCGGTGAGGATGTCATCGGCGGTCCTGTCGTCGGTAAGATTGCGTCGGGTGGCGGCCTACCACGAGGCGCGCCAGGCCAGCCACCACTGGCGCGCCGGGCTGATCTCCACGCGTGCCTCGGTGATGGCGCCCGGGTCGGCCTGCATCAGTCGGAGGTGCTCGCGGTCGACCGCGCGCAGGATGCGGAACAGCCGCGGGGGGCGCCCGTTGCCGTCCCAGTCTCCCAGGCCGGCCCCGATGCGCTCGAGTTCCGCGGCGAACAGCCGTTCGCGCTCCCCCTGTGCCTGCGGCCGGTACAGGTCGGCCTCGTCGAGACCGTGGGCGGCCAGCAGGTCGGCCGGCAGGTAGACCCGCCCGGCCCGGGCATGGCGGCCGAGCAACCGGGCGCGTTCCAGCCGCCCGTGCCACCGGCCGAGCGTCTGCGCGGCCCGCGTGATCTCCTCCTCGCCACCCAGCAGGCGGGCATAGAGCGAGAACAGGCTGCCGTAGCGGGCGTCGAGAAACGCCTGCAGGTCCTCCTCGGCGGCGAAGCCCTCGTACTCGAGCTCGACCCGCGTGGCCCCCAGCCGCTCCTCGAGCTTCGCGACGAGGAAGGAGTCGCCCGAGCGGGCCTCCGCCCCGTGGCCGAGTTCGTCGAGCGCGGCGAGCAGGGACTGCAGCACGGGGTGTTCGGCCCGGCCCTCGGTCATGTCCAGCAGTGCCTGTCGCCACCAGTCGAGCTTGGACATGGCCACCTGCGGCTCGCTGATCGTCTCGCTGATCTCGGCGAGCGAGACATCCAGGGCGCGCAGCGCCGTCACCGCCCGCTGGCGGACCGGCGGCAGCTTGAGACTGGCAAGGCGGAAGGGGCTGCCGACGGGCCTGGCCAGGCGCTCGCACTCGGCGTCGGGCAGGCGGGTATCGGCGGGCCGCGCCGGGGTTCCGGGGGCGGTGGCATTCATGCCCGGCATGATATCAGGAATGCCCGGACGGGGCGGGGCAACGGCGGTCAGCCGCGCCCGGTGAGCACCCGCCAGGTAATGCGGGTGGTGGCGACCAGCCGGGTCACCGCCGGGCGGGCAGGGCGCTCCTCGAACCACAGGGCCGGGTCGACCTGGCGTTCGCGCAGGACCTGCTCGATGCGGGCGATGGCCAGCCGGTAGCGAAGGCCGCCGAACCAGGGACGGCCGAGGGGCGCGGCGCCCTGGAGCACGCGGCGGATCTGTCCGGCGAAGCGTTCGTTGAAGCGTCGGAAGGCAAAGTCCACCCGCTTTTCCTCGAAGTGGGCGTCCTCGACCCGGCAATCGGCCAATTCGTCGCTCGGCAGGCGCATGGGGCGGCCCTTGCGCCGATCCGTCGGTGCCTCCAGCCAGCCATCGACCAGCAGGGCGGCGGTGATCAGTCCGTCGATGCGCGCCTGTGTCGTCCGGTCGAGCCGGTCGAAAAAGCGCGGACGCAGCACCGGCAGCCCGTCGCGGTAGTGGGCGACCAGGTCGGCGAGTGACGCCGGCTGAATCGAGGGACGCAGCTCGTGGGCCGGAACCCAGGCCCGCGGCCGCCAGGTAATCAGACGGTGAATCCGCGTGTTCACGGCGCGACATCCCGGGCAGTCGTTGCCGGCCGGCTGGCGAGGTTCAGCAGGTCGGCGATCTGTGTCGGCTGGTCGATCACCACGGTCGCACCCCAGGCCTCGATGGGACGCTCGCCGTCGAGATACCCCCAGCGACCGGCGACCGTCGGCATGTGGGCGGCGTTCCCGGCGACGATGTCACGCTCGTGGTCGCCGATGTACCAGATGCTGTCCGGCG
>NZ_JBKGYT010000049.1:0-13627 GCF_046545975.1 Guyparkeria sp.
GCCGAACAACTGGCCGACCACGCGACGGAGCAACGAAACCGCACCGTTGGCCACCGCGGCCGGGCGCGCCGGTTCGGCCGCCGCCGGGGCAGCCGCGGCCTTCGCCACCGGCTTTTCCTCGTCCATCCGTGGCTTTTCCACGGCCGGCTGGGCGGGCCGCGGGATGGTCTGGACCGCGGCCTTTTCCGCCTGGCGGTGACGCGGCTCGTGGGTCGGGGTCTCCACGGTCAGCGGCTCGATCAATTGCTGGACGTCACGTCCCTTCGCCTCGGTATCGTCCGCGCGGACGCGCTGGATGTCGTAGTGCGGCGTCTCGAGGTTGATGTTCGGGATCAGCAGCAGATCGACGTTGTTGGCCCGCTCGATCTCGTTGATCTGGTCGCGCTTCTCGTTGAGCAGGTAGGTGGCCACGTCGATCGGCACCTGGGCGATCACCTGGCCGGTGTTGTCCTTCATCGCCTCGTCGACCAGCAGGCGCAGGATGGCGAGCGACAGCGACTCGACCGAGCGGATCACCCCCTGGCCGTTGCAGCGCGGGCACATGTGCTGGCTGGATTCCTCCAGCGAGGCGCGCAGGCGCTGGCGCGACATCTCCAGCAGGCCGAAGCGCGAGATGCGGCTGGTCTGGACCCGGGCGCGGTCGTACTTGAGCGAGTCGCGCAGGCGATTCTCCACCTCGCGCTGGTGCTTGGAGGAGTTCATGTCGATGAAATCGATCACGATCAGCCCGCCGAGGTCCCGCAGGCGCAGTTGCCGCGCGATCTCCTCGGCCGCCTCCAGGTTGGTGTTGAAGGCGGTGTCCTCGATGTCCTGACCCTTGGTGTTGCGCCCGGAGTTGATGTCCACCGCGGTCATCGCCTCGGCGACGTCGAACACCAGCTCGCCGCCCGAGGGCAGCGTGACATTGCGCTGGTAGGCCGACTCGATCTGGGCCTCGATCTGGTAGCGCGAGAACAGCGGGGTGGTGTCCTCGTAGAGCTTGATCTTCTCGGCCACCTTGGGCGTGACCATCTGGACGAAGTCCATGGCCTGCTGGTAGATGGTCGGCTCGTCGATCAGGATCTCGCCGATATCGTTGCGCATGTAGTCGCGCAGCGCCCGGATGATGAGATTGCTTTCCTGGTAGATCAGGAACGGCGCCGGGCGGCTCTCGGCCGCCTCGCGGATCGCGGTCCAGACCTGGACGAGGTAGTCGAGGTCCCACTGGAGTTCCTCGACGTCGCGGCCGACCCCGGCGGTGCGCACGATCAGTCCCATGCCTGCCGGCACGTTCAGCTGGGCGAGCGCGGCCTTGATCTCGGCGCGGTCATCGCCCTCGATGCGGCGCGAGACGCCGCCGGCCTTGGGGTTGTTGGGCATCACCACCAGGTAGCGCCCGGCCAGGCTGACCAGCGTGGTCAGGGCCGCGCCCTTGTTGCCGCGCTCTTCCTTCTCGACCTGGACGATCAGTTCCTGGCCTTCCTTGAGTGCGTCCTTGATGACCGGACGGCCCTTGTCGTCGACCGCCTTGGGGTCGAAGTACTCGGGCGAGATCTCCTTGAAGGGCAGGAACCCGTGGCGGTTGGCGCCGTAGTTGACGAAGACGGCCTCGAGGCTGGGCTCGATGCGCGTGATGGTGGCCTTGTAGATGTTGGCCTTCTTCTGCTCCCGTGACGGGGTCTCTATGTCGATGTCATAGAGGCGCTGCCCGTCGACGAGCGCAACGCGGATCTCCTCGGAGTGCGTTGCGTTGATCAGCATTCGTTTCATGAAAATGGTCTCGACGTTTCTGCACGAACCGCGGCAGGCCTTCGAAGGCGCCCGGCAGGTGACTTGACTTGATGGAAACGTCCCGATGCACCGGCTCTCGCCACGCCGCGACCCGCGAGGTCGCGAATGCCCGCGACATCGTCGGCAGCCGACCGAGCACCATCAGGGGGTACAGGGCGGCAAGCGGCAGGGAGAAAAGGCGGATAAGACGCATTGGATCTCGGGACGTGATACGCGTTGATCGTTCTTGCAACTGTGGACAAGCGGCAGTCCGAGGCGGGTCGTGCCCACCGGCACCCGTCACGGACAGTGGTCGGGCACCGGGTGCGGGCAAGCGGGGGTCTGGCGCAACACGCGCCGGCATTCGGACTCCCGGGCGCTCGCTGACTGCCGGTGGCATACGGCGACTGCCGTGCCACCTGACTTTTGCCACAGTGCGCTGATACTATCACACTCCGCGCGGCGCACCCCGGGTTCCTCCGATCGAACCCGGCTGGCCGCCGCGGCGGCCTCTTGCCGTTACCATGCCGCCCACGGGGCGAGATACCCGGAAGCGGGACGGGAACTCCTGTCCAGCAACCCGCGTCTGAGGTTCCCCGGCCGCGTGGCCCCCGCCAGTCCCGGCCGCGAGACCGCGCCGGCATTTCATCCATACCCGAAGAGCTCGATGACCGCCCGACGACACCCCGAGACCACCACGGCGCCCGCCGGCGACCATGCCCCCGCCGACCGTCCGCGCGTCAGGCTGGAGACCGTGGACGAACGCAGTGACGGTCAGCGGCTGGACAATTTCCTGCTGCGCGAGCTCGGCGCCCAGCACGACAAGCAGCCCCGCGCCCTTGTCTACCGGCTGATCCGCAAGGGCCAGGTGCGGGTGAACAAGAAGCGGGCAAAACCGCACCTGCGCCTGCATTCCGGCGACGTCGTGCGCATCCCGCCCGTGCGCGACCTGCGGGGCGACGCCTCGGCAGGCCGCACCCGGGCGACCATCCCCTCGGGCTGGCTCGAACGGGTCGAGTCGATGATCCGCCACGAGGACGAGGCGATGCTGGTCGTCGACAAGCCGGCCGGGCTCGCCGCGCACGCCGGCAGTGGCTACGACTTCGGCCTGATCGAGCTGTTGCGGGCCGCCCGGCCGGGGGCAGGCATGCTGGAACTGGCCCATCGCATCGACCGCGAGACCAGCGGCCTGATCGTGGTGGCGAAGAGCCGCCAGGCCCTGCTGGGGCTGCAGGAGGCCTTCCGCCCCGAGGGCGAGGCGAAGAAGACCTACCTCCTGGTCTGCCACGGGCACTGGCCGCGGGACCTCGTCTCGATCACCGCCCCGCTCCTCAAGGAACAGGGGGAAGGCCGCGCCCACCGCGTGACGGTAAACGAACGCCAGGGCAAGCCGGCCCGCACCGATTTCGACGTGCTCGCCCGGAATGCAGGGGAGCCTCGCGTATCGCTACTGCGCGCGACCCTGCACACCGGCCGCACCCACCAGATCCGGGTGCACTGCCGGCATGCCGGCCACCCCATCGTCGGCGACAGCAAGTACGGCGAGCGGGCGCGGGACCGCGGGCTGGGCGGCAGGCGCCCGGGATTGATGCTCCACGCCCACCGGCTGACCCTGACGCACCCGACCCACCGTGGTCGGCTGACGGTCACCAGCGAGCCGCCGGGCGAATGGGCCGGCGTGCTCGAATCGACCGGCCTGCCCTTGAATTCGATTCATTCGACCCGATCAAACTGAACCATGAACGACATCCCTGACTATACCCGCCGGCCCGAGCACCTGGCCGAACTGCCGCGACTGGTCATCTTCGACTGGGACGGCACGCTGGCCGATTCGACCGGCCGGATCGTTGCCGCCTTCCAGCGGTCGCTCGAGCAGCTGTCCCACCCGCCGCTCCCCGACGAGGCGATTCGCGGCATCATCGGCCTGTCGCTCGCCAACGCCATCGCGGAACTCCTGCCCGAGGCCGACGCCGGGTTCCACGACGCCTTGGCGACGGAATACCACCGGCAGTACTTCGCCATCGAGGAACCGGTCGCGCTGTACGACGCCGCCGAGGGCCTGCTCAAGGGGCTGGCCGAGGCCGGATGCCTGCTGGCGATCGCCACCGGCAAGTCGCGCCGCGGGCTCGACCGCGCGCTTGCGCAAACCGGGGCCGGCGACTACTTTCACTGCACCTGGACGGCCGAGGAAAGCCAGTCCAAGCCCCACCCGGCGATGGTCGAGGCCATCCTCGACTACACCGGAAGCCGCCCGGCGGAAGCCTGGATGGTGGGCGATACCGACTTCGACCTGCTCATGGGCCGCACCGCGGGCACCCACGCGATCGGCATCACCCACGGTGCCCACCCCCGCGAACGCCTGGCGGCCGCCCGTCCCGACTGGCTCGTCGACCACCTCGCCCAGCTGCACGACGCCGAGCGTGACGAGCCGGTCACGGTGACGAAAACGAGCGCCTGACTCCCAATCCATCGCAACCCGGACCACCCGCATGAACGAGCAGAAACCACCGGAAGACCTGCGCATCGACCCGCCCCACGCCAACGACTACACCCCCCGGGACCCGGTGGGCGACGACCCGTCGGGCCCGCGGGCGGAATCGGCGCCGGACAGGCCCGCCGACTGGGCCCGTGACGCCTTGCTCGACATGGCCCGTCACGGTCTGATCGAGCAGCGCCGCGCCCGGCGCTGGAAGGTGTTCTTCCGCTTCGTCTCCATCGCCCTGGTGGTCTGGTCGCTGACACTGGTCACGCTGCTGTTCACGGCCGGCGACCGCGATCCGCTCTCCCCCACGGAACCCGTGGCGGCCGTCATCGACATCACGGGCATGATCGCCGCCGGCGAGCCGACCAGCGCTCAACGGATCATCCCGGTGCTGGAAAAGGCCTTCGAGAAGGAGAAGATCAAGGGCATCGTCCTGCGGATGAACACCCCGGGCGGCAGCCCGGTGCAGTCGAGCGAGATCTACAACGCCATCAAGCGCCTGAAGGACGAGTACCCGGACAAGCCGATCTACGCGGTGGCCGAGGACATGAGTGCCTCCGGGGGCTACTTCATCGCCGCGGCGGCCGACGAGATCCACGCCAACCCTTCCTCGATCGTCGGCTCGATCGGCGTGCGCATGGACAGCTTCGGTTTCGTCGACGCCATGGAGAAGCTGGGCATCGAGCGCCGCCTGCTCACCGCCGGCGAGAACAAGGCCCTGGGCGACCCGTTCAGCCCCGCCGACACGGAGCAGATGAACTACCTGCGCGGCGTGCTCGACGAGATCCACGAGCAGTTCATCGCCGCGGTCAAGCAAGGCCGGGGCGACCGGCTGGCCGACGACCCCGAGCTGTTCTCCGGCCTGTTCTTTACCGGCGAGACGGCGCGGGAAAAGGGTCTGATCGACGGCTTCGACAGTGTCGATACCGTGATCCGCGAACGGATCGGCGTCGAGGACAGCATCGACATGACCCCGCGCCGCAACCGGCTCGAATCCCTGCTGGGTGCCACGGCCGCCGAGTTCGGCGGGGCACTCACGGGCTTGTCCTCGCAACCTGCCGTCCCCATGATGCTCCCATGACGGCAGGCAAGGCGCGTTAGACTGTCGACCATGAAGGCAGAAACCACAGTGTTCAGCGGCCCCGCGGGGGAACCCCGGGAGCTGTTCTCCGGTCCCATACCGGAGACGGCCGGCCAGCCGCACACGACCCACCGGCCCGCCGAGGCCGAAGAGGCCAGCGAACAGATCCTCAGCGACGAGCCACCCATGTACCGGGTGCTGCTGCTAAACGACGACTTCACCCCCATGGATTTCGTCGTGCAGGTCCTGATGCAGCTGTTCGGCATGACCTTCGACCAGGCGAACGTCGTCATGCTCGAGGTGCATCACAACGGCCGGGGCGTGTGCGGCGAGTTCACGCGCGAGATTGCCGAGACCCGTGTCGGCCAGGTCAACCAGATCGCCCGCGAACACGAGTACCCGCTGATGTGCGTCATGGAGCGCGCCGAATAGGAAACGCCCCGGATTGTCCGGGTTTTCCCCTCACGCCGTGCAGAGACTGTCGGTCAGGCATATGATCGTCAGACAGACACCGGATCCGCGCCCGCAGTGAAACACGGTGCGGACCATCCAAGACAGACCGGAGGAGTGGATCGGTGCTCAGCAAGTCCCTCGAAACCACATTGAGTCGCGTGTTCGACCGCGCGCGGCGACAGAACTACGAATTCGTCACCCTCGAGAGCCTGCTGCACACGCTGCTCGAGGACCCCGACGCGCGCATGGTGCTCGAGGGTTGCAACGCCAACATCTCGCAGCTCGCCATGGACCTCGAGGCGCATATCCGCCGTACCACGCCGCGCATCCCGGAGAACGACCCGCGCGAGACCCAGCCGACGCTGGGCTTCCAGCGCGTGCTGCAACGTGCCGTGATGCAGGTGCAGGCCGCCCAGCGCAACGAGGTCTCCGGCGCGCACGTGCTCGCGGCGATCTTCGGCGAGCAGGACGCCCATGCCGTGCACCTGCTGCACAAGGCCGGCGTGACGCGGCTGGACGTGATCAACTTCATCTCGCACGGCCCCGAGACCGACGAGAGCGGCATCGACGACGAGGAGCCGTCGGTCGGTGACGAGGCCCAGGAAAGCAGCGAGGAACAGCCCGCCGACGAGAATGCCTTCGAGAACTTCGCCGTCAACCTGAACAAGCAGGCGGCCGAGGGCAAGATCGATCCGCTGATCGGCCGGACGGCCGAGGTCGAGCGTGTCCAGCAGGTCCTTTCCCGTCGCCGCAAGAACAACCCGCTGCTGGTCGGCGAGGCCGGCGTGGGCAAGACGGCCATCGCCGAGGGCCTGGCGCGCAAGATCGTCGACGGCGAGGTGCCCGAGGTCCTCTCGCAAGCCACCATCTACGCACTGGATCTCGGCGCGCTGGTCGCGGGGACCAAGTACCGCGGCGACTTCGAGAAGCGCCTGAAGATCGTGCTCAAGAAGGTCCGCTCGGTGCCCGACGCGATCCTGTTCATCGACGAGATCCATACCCTGATCGGGGCCGGCTCGGCCTCGGGCGGCTCGATGGATGCCTCCAACCTGATCAAGCCGGCGCTGGCCTCTGGCGAACTGCGCTGCATCGGCTCGACCACCCACCAGGAGTACCGCAGCATCTTCGAGAAGGACGCGGCGCTGACCCGCCGCTTCCAGAAGATCGACGTGCCCGAGCCGTCCGAGGACGAGACCATCGACATCATCCGTGGCCTGCGCGAGGGCTACGAGAAGCACCACGGCGTGGTCTACAGTGACGAGGCGATCGAGGCGGCGGTGCGGCTCTCCAACCGCCACATCAACGATCGCCACCTCCCGGACAAGGCGATCGACGTGATCGACGAGGTGGGCGCGCAGTACCGGCTGCTCCATCCGCAGCCGGAAGACAACCGCATCACCGCGGCCGACATCGAGCGCGTGGTCGCCCGCATCGCCCGCATTCCCGAGCGCAGCGTATCCACCTCCGACCGGGAGGTGCTACGGAACCTCGACCGCAACCTCAAGATGGTGGTGTTCGGCCAGGACGAGGCCATCGACCAGATCACCACGGCCATCCGGCTGGCGCGCTCGGGGCTGCGCCCGGACAACAAGCCGATCGGCTCGTATCTCTTCGCCGGGCCGACCGGCGTGGGCAAGACCGAGGTATCCAAGCAGCTTGCCCGCCTGCTCGGCATCGAGCTGGTGCGCTTCGACATGTCGGAGTACATGGAACGCCACAGCGTCTCGAGGCTGATCGGCGCCCCGCCGGGCTACGTCGGCTTCGACGAGGGCGGCCTGCTCACCGAGAAGATCCACAAGAATCCGCACGCGGTGCTGCTGCTCGACGAGATCGAGAAGGCGCACCCGGACGTGTTCAACGTGCTGCTGCAGGTGATGGACAACGGTGCGCTGACGGACACCAACGGCCGGACGGTCGATTTCCGCCACGTGATCCTGATCATGACGTCCAACATGGGCGCCGAGGAAATGGCGAAGAACACCATGGGGTTCGTCGCCCAGGACATCGGCTCGAGTGGCATGGAGGCGATCAAGCGCGGCTTCACGCCCGAGTTCCGCAACCGGCTGGATGCCATCATCCAGTTCCAGTCGCTCGGCACCCGGCAGGTGGCCAACGTGGTCGACAAGCTGCTGCTGGAACTCGAGCAGCAACTCGAGGCCAACCACGTCACCATGCAGGTCGACGAGGACGTGCGCCAGTGGCTGGGGGAGAAGGGTTACGACGCCGTACTCGGCGCCCGGCCGATGGCCCGCCTGATCCAGGACCGGCTCAAGCGCCCGCTGGCCGAGCAGATGCTGTTCGGCGACCTGGCCGATGGCGGGCTGGCGCGGTTCGATCTCAAGGATGGCGAACCGGTGCTGACCACCACGCCCGCTTCGGAATCGGTGGCCGAGGAGTCCTCGACCGCCTGACGGGCGACGAGGCGCGTCGACCCTGCCCGTTCAACGGCGCCTCGATTCGGGGCGCCGTTTTCGTCGGGCACAGCCATGCGCACCCGCCCGTGGCAACGGCAGGGCGAGACGGATCAACCGATGGGAACGAACCGGCCTGCTCGGTCGAGCGGCTTACGATTCGTACAGGCCTTCCCTGGGGTTCAGCGAGAGCGGAAGGAGATGCGACCCTTGGTCAGGTCGTAGGGGGTCAACTGCACGGTGACCTTGTCGCCGGTCAGGATGCGGATGTAGTTCTTGCGCATGCGCCCGGAAATGTGGGCGGTCACGACGTGGCCGTTTTCCAGTTCCACCCGGAACATGGTGTTCGGCAGGGTGTCGATCACGGTGCCCTGCATCTCGATGTAATCTTCTTTTGCCATAAATCCTCTAGCCGATTGAAATGGTGCGTGATTATCGACGAAAAACCCGGGTTAGCCAAGGATGGCGGCCCGAAACACGCGATATCCTCGCCGATCGCGGCGCAAAACACACGCGAAAATCGTCACCCGTTCACTCATAGGCCCGAATTCCGATGAATCAAGACCCACGCCTTCTCGAGGCACTGTTCGATCGCCGCTCCACCCCGCCGAAGTGCCTTGCCGCCCCGGCTCCCGACGACGAGACCCTGCAGCGGATCCTGCAGGCGGCCGAGAGCGCCCCGGACCATGGCGGGCTGCACCCCTGGCGCTTCCTGGTCATCCGGGGCCCGGCGCTCGACCGCTTGGGCGAGGTATTCGTCGAGGCCTACCGCCAGCGCGTGCCGGACGCGACCGACGCGGCCTGCGAGCGCGAGCGCGAGCGCGCCCTGCGCCCGCCGCTGATCGTCGCGGCGATCGCGCGCACCGAGCCGGGACACGAGAAGATCCCCGAAATCGAACAGCTGCTCTCCGCCGGTATCGCCACCCACCAGGTGGTGCTGGCTACCGAGGCGCTGGGCTTCGGCGTGGTCTGGCTGACCGGGCCGCGAGCCTACGACCCGCAGGTGATGCGCGCGCTCGGGCTGGACGAGAACGAGACGCTGATCGGGCTGATCAACATCGGCTCGCGAACCGAGGACGCGCCGAAATCACCCAGGAAGCGGGGCACCGCCACGCTGGAGTTCTGGACCGGTCCCCGGGACTGAACGCCCGCCCCTCCCTCAGGCCGGGGCGCGCGTCACGATGCGATCGTAGGGATCGCCCGCGCCGATGGCGTGGGTCTGCTCGACCGACCAGTAGCCCTTCGGGTCGTTGAAGGTCTTCATGTAGAGATCCTCGTTGAGCCCCGGGCGCTCGCGGATGTCGATCTTCCACAGCAGGTGGGCGATGCCGCGCACCGCACCCATGGCGAGGAACGACATCTGCCGTTCGCTGTCGTCGGCCGGGTACAGCCGGCGGTAGCCGACCCCCTCGTAGGAGTTGTACACGCGGATCACCAGCTCGCGGCCCGGCTCGACGCGCTCGACACGCCAGGTGCCCCAGCCGAGCGCGTTGATCACGGCGACGATGCCGTGCACCCAGTCACTGACGTCGCGGCACATGGGCCGGACGGCCTGGTCCCAGGCCTCGCTCTCCATGATGCCGCCCAGCGTGTTGAAGGCGCAGACGTGGCCGGCCTGGACGAAGGCCTCGCGGGCCATGTCCGAGGGCACGCCGATGGCCACCATCCGCCGGTAGATCTCGTAGCTGATGAAGTTGTAGTAGTCGGCGTAGTGGAAGGTCAGCCCGACGCCAAAGGCCTCGACCAGCCCGTTGCCACCCTCTTCCGGCGGCTTGCCGAACAGCTCCAGGCCGGAGACGGCATCGATCACGGCCTGCTCGTCGACACCGCTGTCGGTCACGCGGCATTCGGGGAAGTCGAAGCGCGCCGGCGGCTCGACCAGCGGGTCCGGGTGGCGAAACGGGCTGGGCAGCGGGTCGACCGATCCGCGCAACTCGAAGCGGTCGGTGCTTCCGCCGGCGTGGCGGCACTGCACCTCGACCGCCTCGCGGCCGGTCATGCCGCTGATGAAGCCGGCGTCGAACAGGCAGCTCGGCTGCGGCCGCCCGTGGTGGTAGGTCAACTCGCCGTAGTGCGAGCGCTCGGCCTCGAAGGTGTCGTCATCGATCCTCTTCAGGATGCCGAAGCCGCAGAGCGTGTACTCCTCGAGCAGCTGCGCCTCCGAGTAGCCGCGCTCGCGGCGCAGGTGCTCGGCGATCGCGCGGGCGGCGTCCTGGAGCAGGCGATTGGGTTCGAAGCCCTCCTCGATGCCCTCGCCAAGCTGCACCGCCATCTGCAGGTGGGCGTTGTAGTGATTGCAATGGAATACGTGACTCAGACCGCCCAGTCGGGCCAGTCCCTTGTCCGGTTCGACGTCGATACCCATGACTCGCTTTGCCATCCTTTCTGCCTGTTTTGATTCTGCACGAAACCCCGGGATCCCCGGGTCCGGTCATTTCCGGCCGATCGCCCCGATCCCGATGAACGAATCGAGATCCTCGAAGTACAGCCCGTATTCCTCGCGGAGGAATTCGGCCAGCTGGTCCATCTCCGCCTCGGTCAGCCTGACCCGCCCGCCCCGCACCTTCACGCGCATGTCGGTGAGCAGCTTCTCGCAGTAGTGCTGGATCTCGCTGGGTGCCTTGGGATGGTATCCCAGCTGGGCGCGCTGCCGAGTGATCGCCATGACCATGTCGTTGACGTGGAAATTGAAGTTGCGCCGCCGGAACAGGCGGTCGACCCAGGACAGCTTGCGCGGCTCCTGGCGGGCCCGTTCCCGGCCACGCTCGATCAGCGGGCCCATGCCGCCTTCCAGGCGCACGTCGAACTGCTCGGCAAGGATATCCTCGAGCGCGGCCACGTCCTGCGGGGAGACCTCGATCCAGGCCTCGTCGAAGCTCAGCCGGCGCCGCCGGAGGATGGCGAACCGCACGCTCACGCGCACGATCACCACGGCCGGCTCGATCGGCAACTGACGGCCGCGGCGCCGCACCTGGTTGATCGCGGTGAAGAAGTCGACCATGTAAAGCCGTTCGGCGGGCTCGTCCTCCGACTCGGCGGACACGGGCGGTACGGAGGCCGGCCTAGCCGCCGCGGGTCTGTCCGGGCTCGACGCGGGGGCTTGATTTGCCGTGTGCTTGGGCGACCTGGCCGCCGCGGGTTCGGCCGCCCCGTCGTCGAGCATGCGCTCGAAGTTCGCCAGGCGCTCGACGGTGTAGCCGGTGTTGAACAGCTCGCTGATCGCGCGCGCGATGGCCGCCAGCTGTTCCTCGTCGACCTCCACCGGTCCGTGCGGCGGCAGGCGTTCGAAGCCCCCGACCGACAGCCGGATGTTCACCCGCACCCGCATGACCGAAAGCTCGACCTGCGGCAGCCCCGCCAGCCGCCGCTCGGCGTTGATCTCGTGGAACACCTGATCGATGTCGAGAATACCGTGCCCTTCCATGATCCAAGCCCGTCTGTCTGAAAAAGAAACCAATGAATCATATTAGCCTTACATTAATTTTACAAAAAGCCTCAGTGTTTCAGTAGGTAATACCGGGCATCTCCCGCGTTTATTTTCACCAGGTCAACGGGTTAGCGAGCATCGTGGACGCCGTGGGCACCCGCGGCGGGTCCGGACGCAGGGCGGCGAGCGGCGGGGGAGGCCCCGTCCGGGCGGCAATCCCGTCCTTGAGCCAGACACGGGGCGGGCCGGCGTCGGCGGACGGATTCGCCCGGAAGCGCGGTGCTCGGGACACATTTTTCGTACAATGCCCGCTTTCCATTCAACGCAATCGAGCCCCCATGTCCGATTCCAACGAGCCTGTCAGCCACTTCATCCGCAACCGCATCGATGCCGACTGTGAGAAGGGGACCTACGGTGGCCGCGTGACCACGCGCTTCCCGCCGGAGCCCAACGGCTACCTGCACTTCGGGCATGCCAAGAGCATCTTCCTCAACTTCGGCCTGGCCCGCGACTACGACGGCATCTGCCACCTGCGCTTCGACGACACCAACCCGGTCAAGGAAGAGCAGGCCTATGTCGATGCCATCCGCGAGGACATCGAGTGGCTGGGCTTTCGTGATGCCGACCACGAGCACTTCGCCTCCGACTACTTCGAGACGCTCTACCAGGGGGCGGTCGCGCTGGTGAAGGCGGGACTGGCCTACGTCGATTCGCAGTCGGCCGAGCAAATGCGCGCCAACCGCGGCACGCTCACCGAGCCGGGCACGAACAGCCCCTTCCGCGAGCGCAGCATCGAGGAGAACCTGGACCTGTTCACCCGCATGCGCAATGGTGAATTCGAGGACGGCGCGCACATCCTGCGGGCGAAGATCGACATGGCCTCGCCGAACCTCAACATGCGCGACCCGGCCATCTACCGTATCCGCCACGCGCATCACCACCGCACCGGCGACGACTGGCCGATCTACCCGATGTACGACTACGCGCACTGCGTGTCGGATGCCATCGAGGGGGTCACCCATTCGCTGTGCACGCTGGAGTTCGAGGATCACCGCCCGCTGTACGACTGGTTCATCGACAAGCTCGCGGACCTCGCCTTCTTCGAGCGCCCGCTGCCGCAGCAGATCGAGTTCTCGCGCCTGAATCTCACCTACATGCCGCTGTCCAAGCGCAAACTGATCCAGCTGGTCGAGGGCGGGCATGTCGACGGCTGGGACGACCCGCGCATGCCGACGCTCAAGGGCGCGCGCCGCCGCGGCTTCACCCCGGCGGGCTTCAAGCTGTTCACCGACCGCATCGGCGTCTCCAAGTCCGACAGCCTGATCGACTACGGCGTGCTCGAGGACTGCATGCGCGAGACGTTGAACGAGTCGGCCGAGCGCCGCATCGGCGTGCTCGACCCGTTGAAGCTCGTCCTGGTGAACTTCCCCGAGGACCACGAGGAGACCTGTTTCGCCCCCAACCACCCGCAGAAGCCGGACTGGGGCAAGCGCGAGGTCACCCTCACCCGCGAGCTGTGGATCGAGCGCGGCGACTTCGCCCTCGACCCGCCGAAGAAGTACTTCCGCCTGAAACCCGACGGCGAGGTGCGCCTGCGCTACGGCTTCATCATCAAGCACGTCGGCCACGACGTGGACGAGGCGGGCAATGTCACCTGCGTCTACGCCGAGTACGACCCGGACACCAAGTCCGGCACGCCGGGCGCCGACGCCCGCAAGGTCAAGGGCAACATCCACTGGCTCTCGGCGCGCGAGGCGATCGAGACGGAGATCCGCCAGTACGACCGGCTGTTCAACGTCCCGGCGCCGGGGGCGCGGCGCGAGGGCGACGAGCCGGAGATCGAGCGCGACTTCCTCGACGACCTCAACCCCGACTCGATCCACACCCTGACCGCCTTTATCGAGGCCGGGGCGGCGAACGCCGAGCCCGAGTCGATCTACCAGTTCGAGCGCCACGGCTACTTCGTCGCCGACCAGAAGGAGCACGTACCCGGCCAGCGCCCGGTCTTCAACCGGGCCGTGACC
>NZ_JBKGYT010000050.1:0-13583 GCF_046545975.1 Guyparkeria sp.
AAAAAATTTCCAGCGACCTGACGGGGGATCGCCGGACCCCCACTTCACGAGCCAGGCCCGCACGACGAGCGACGTCACACCCCTCCTCGCCGTCCGCCCAACGCATGCCCCGTCACCCCGGCAGGCGATCGCCGGTGCGCCCGATCGCCCCCGCCCCGTTCTGCGAGCTCGCTCCTCGTTCACTGTCAGGCGCCGGCTCGTACAGGCCGATCAGCAACCAGCCCGGTCCTGGTCGCTGCCCGAGATCCTCGCTCAGCGGCCGGAGATTGCCGTTGGGCATGATGCCGAACAACAGTTCGCCCCGCCCCTGGTAGTGCGCCTGGTAGTCGCTGTAGCCGAAGTTCTCCGTCAGCCGGGTGCTGACGATCTCCGCCCCCGCTTCCATCAGCCGGAACAGGTGACCTAGCGACACGCCGTCGCGGAACAGGCCGCGGGCATTGAACTGCGAGGTGATGCGCTGGTTCTCCGTGCCGCTCGCCTCCTGCGGCGTCTGCAGCACGAAGACGTTCGACTGGCCGAACTCGTGCCGGTAACGCACCGCCGCGAGGTTGTTGATCTCCGGCTGGGCCGACATGGCGAACATCTGGCCGATCCCGACCAGGTCGAGCTTGCGGTCGGCCGCCTCCGAGACGGGATTGCCGTAGTAGGTCTCCAGGCCATCCATGCGCACCTGGCGGATCTCGCTGTAGTTGCCGTCGGCGATCACGACCCGGAAGCCGTGCTTGTTGAGCACCTTGGCGATCTCCCGGGTGACCCGGTTGGCCCCGATGATCAGCACGCCGTGGTCCTCCGGCAGGGCGACGCCCAGCGCACGGGCCAGCGGGCGCGCGGTCAGCGAGGCGAGCACGACGGTGCCGACGATGACGATGAAGGTCAGCGGCACGATCACCTCGGCCCCCTCGAGGCCCTCGTCGACCAGCTTGAGCGCGAACAGCCCCGAGACGGCTGCCGCGACGATGCCCCGCGGCCCGATCCAGGCGATCATCGTCTTCTCCCGCCACGACAGCCCGCTGCCGATTGCCGACAGCCACACCTTCAGCGGCTGGGCGACGAAGACGATCGCCGCCAGCACCAGCAGCGCGCCGAAGCCGACCTGGCTGAGCGTGGCCGGGTCGATCCGCGCGGCGAGCAGGATGAACAGCCCGGAGATGAACAGGATGCTCAGCGTCTCCTTGAAGTGCAGGATGTCGTCCAGCGGCACGCCGCGCATGTTGGCCAGCCAGATGCCCATCACGGTCACCGCCAGCAGCCCCGACTCCTCGGCCGCCACGTTGGACAGGGTGAACACCGCCAGCACGGAGGCAAGCACGGTCACGTTGATCAGGTAGTCGGGCAGCACGTGGCGGGAGAGCATCTGGCCCAGCAGCCAGCCCCCGGCCACACCCAGCACCACGCCGAGGGTGACCAGTTCGAGGAAGGGCAGCAGCACGCCCCCGAACCCCGCGCCGGTCTGCGACTGGGTGACGATGAACTCGAAGACCAGCACCGCGAGCAGCGCGCCGATGGGATCGATGATGATCCCCTCCCAGCGCAGTATCTTGCTCACCCGCGCGGTGGGGCGGACGATGCGCAGCAGGGGCGCGATGACGGTCGGCCCCGTTACCACCACCAGCGCACCGAACAGGAACGCGATCGGCCAGTCCAGCCCCACGAACCAGTGGGCGGCCGTGGCGGCCACGCCCCAGGAGACCAGCGCCCCCAGGGAGACCATGCGGATGATGGTCGCCGACACGCCCTGGATCTCGCGAAACCGCAGGGTGAGGCTGCCCTCGAACAGGATCACGCCGACCGCCAGGGAGACGATCGGAAACAGCAGGTCACCGAAGAGCTCGTCGGGCTCGAGCAGCCCGAAAACCGGGCCGAGCGCGATGCCGATCAGCAGCAGGAACAGGATCGGGGGCACCTTGACCCGCCAGGCGAGCCACTGGGCGGCGATGCCCAGCACCACGATCGCGGTCAGGGAAAGAAGTATCGTGTCGTGCATCAAGATGCTCGCTGAGAATCAGCCCGCATGATAGACGCTATTTCCGCGGCCGCGCGAATCGCCGCCCTCACGCGATCAGGCGGGCGGCCGTCGTGACGACACGAAAAAGGCCCAGGTGAAAACCCGGGCCGCACGAGACGATCGGCGACGCTGCCGACGGTCAGGTGATCAGATCACGGATGGATGTACGCCCAGCCTTCCATCTGGCGGTCGGCCACGTGGGCGACGCCGGAGGGCACGATGTCGGACTCCCGGGTGTCGTAGAGGTCATCCTTCACGTCGAGGCCCATACCGCGCAGGGTGTTCTCACAGACCTTGATCTCCACGCCGTGCGCCTTGACGTTATCGATGGCCGCCTGCAGCTGCGGATCCTCGCGCGCCTCGGTCAGCATCTTCATGCCGCCACCGTGCACGGCCACCTCGATCCGGGTATCGGGCCCGGACGGCGAGTTGATGTGGTTGGTGATGTTCCGCAGGGCGGCCTTGATGGTGTTCATGTCCGCGTGGTTGACATGGTAGAGCACCTTCTTGGTCTTCTCGGTCTCCGCCATGGCCACGTTCGCCTGCAGGGCGAGCGGCGCGGCGATGACCAGCGCGAGCATCGTGAACAGCTTCTTCATGGTTGTCCCCTCTTCGTTGAACCGTTTCGAGGAGGTCACCTTATGTCCCGAATACCCGAGCAGGGAACTCAATCTTTCTTATCGTCAAAGCACCTGTCTGAATCAAAGCGACGACGAATATTCGGACCATCTTTCGTTAAGGAACAGGCATATACGCACGCAGGAATGCGTTGCCGGTCCCGACAACGAAAAGGGCCCGCATGGCGCGGGCCCGTCAACGGGTCGACCGGGAGGGCGAGGGTTCAGGCGTCGTTGTTGCCGCGCGTGACGATGCCGCGACTCTGGGAGAAGTCCAGCATCCGCTGGATCGACTCGACCGCCTTCTCGCGGATGACGGGGTCGACCGTGATCTCGTGCTCCTCGGGGTGTCTCAGGGCATCCCGGGCGCTGACCAGTCCGTTCATGGCCATCCACGGGCAGTGGGCGCAGGACACGCAGGTCGCCGAACGCCCGCCGGTGGGCGCCTCGATCAGCGTCTTGCCCGGCGCGGCCTCGGCCATCTTGTGGAAGATGCCCCGGTCGGTCGCCACGATCAGGGTCTCGTTGGGCAGCTCGGTGGCCGCCTTGATCAGCTGCGAGGTCGAGCCGACCCGGTCGGCCATGTTCACCACCGCCTCCGGGGACTCCGGGTGGACGAGGATGGCCGCCTCGGGGTGCTTTTCCTTGAGCTCGGCCAGCGCATCGGCGCGGAACTCGTCGTGGACCACGCAGGATCCCTCCCAGAGCAGCATGTCCGCGCCGGTCTTCTCCTGCACGTAACGGCCGAGGTGCTTGTCGGGCGCCCACAGGATCTTCTCGCCGCGGTCATGAAGATGCGAGACGATCTCCAGGGCGTTGGAGCTGGTCACCACCCAGTCGGCGCGCGCCTTCACCTCGGCCGAGGTGTTGGCGTAGACCACCACCGTGCGATCGGGGTGGGCATCGCAGAACTCGGCGAATTCCTTCGGCGGGCAGCCGAGATCCAGCGAGCACTCGGCGTGCAGTTCCGGCATCAGCACGCGCTTTTCCGGACTGAGGATCTTGGCGGTCTCGCCCATGAAGCGCACGCCGCAGACGACCAGCGTCTGCGCCGGATGCTCGGCGCCGAAGGCAGCCATGTCGAGCGAGTCGGAGACGCGGCCGCCGGTCTCGTCGGCGAGCTTCTGCAGGTCCTCGTCGACGTAGTAGTGCACCACCAGCACCGCATCCTGCTGGTCGAGCAACTGCTTGATCTCGGCACGCAGCGCCTCGCGCTCCTCGTCGGTCACCGGGGCGGCCGGCTTGGAGGCCAGCGCGATGCGGGCGATCTCGGGCTCGAGGGCAACGGGGATCTCGCGCGCGGCGCGGTCGGAATCGGTAGTCGCAGTCATGGGGCCTCCGGGACTCACCTGCCCGCTTCCGGACGGAGGCGGGCATCAAGCAGGATTCTGGGGTCTCGAGTGTAGTTCATGGGGCCGGAGCCTTGTCGCTCAAGGGCCGGCCCGCCGATCACCCTCGACCCTCTTCCTTGGGCGGGACGCGCACGCGAATGGAGAGCTCGCGCAGCGCGGTCGGGTCGACCTCCCCCGGGGCATCGGTCAGCAGACAGGCGGCGGACTGGGTCTTGGGGAAGGCGATCACGTCGCGGATGGAGGTCGCGCCGCTCATCAGCATGGCGATGCGGTCCAGGCCGAAGGCCACGCCCGCCATCGGCGGCGCGCCGTACTTGAGCGCATCGAGCAGGAAGCCGAACTTCTCGTTGGCCTCCGCCTCGTCGATGCCGAGCTGGGCGAACACCCGCTGCTGCATCGCCGGCTCGTGGATACGCACGGAACCACCCCCGAGTTCGTAGCCGTTGAGCACGAAGTCGTAGGCCCGCGAACGCACGTTCTCCGGGTCGGACTCGAGCTTGTCGGCATCGTCCGGGTGGGGCGCGGTGAACGGGTGGTGCAGCGCGTAGTAGCGACCATCCTTCTCGTCGTACTCGAACATCGGGAAGTCGACCACCCACAGCGCCTTGAAGCCGTGCTCGACCAGGTCGAGGTCATGCCCCAGGCGCACCCGCAGCGCACCCAGTGCCTCGTTGACGATCTTGGCCTTGTCCGCGCCGAAGAAGATCAGGTCGCCATCGGCCGCATTGGTGCGCGCCAGTATCCCGGCGATCGCCTCGTCGGTGAGGAACTTGAGGATCGGCGACTGCAGGCCCTCGCGCCCGGCGGCCGCGTCGTTGACCTTGATGTAGGCAAGCCCCTTGGCGCCGAAGATCGAGACGTACTTGGTGTAGTCGTCGATCTGGCTGCGCGGCATCCTGCCGCCGGCCGGCACGTGCAGGGCGGCGACGCGGCCGCGCGGGTCGTTGGCCGGACCGGAGAAGACCTTGAAGTCAACGTCCTTGACCAGATCCGCCACGTCCACCAGTTCGAGCGGGATGCGCAGGTCGGGCTTGTCCGAGCCGAAGCGGCGCATGGCCTCATGCCAGGTCAGGCGCGGCAGCGGCTCGGGCAAGGCCACCTCGACGGTCTCGATGAACAGGTGCCGCATCATGTTCTCGATCAGGCCCATCACCGTCTCTTCGTCGGCGAAGCTCATCTCCATGTCGAGCTGGGTGAACTCCGGCTGACGGTCGGCGCGCAGGTCCTCGTCGCGGAAGCACTTGACGATCTGGTAGTAGCGCTCCAGGCCCGAGACCATCAGCAACTGCTTGAACAGCTGCGGGGACTGCGGCAGGGCGAAGAACTCGCCCGGGTGGGTGCGCGACGGCACCAGGTAGTCCCGCGCGCCCTCGGGGGTCGCGCGGGTAAGCACCGGGGTCTCGACGTCGATGAAGTCGGCATCGTCGAGGAACCGACGCATGGCACTGGTGATGCGGTGGCGCAGGCGCAGGCGCTCGAGCATCTCCGGGCGTCGCAGGTCGAGGTAGCGATACCGCAGGCGGTGCTCCTCGGAGACCCGCTCGTCGTCCAGCTGGAACGGCAGCGGCTCGGCCCGGTTGAGCACGGTCAGCGACAGGCCGAGGACCTCGATCTGCCCCGAGCGGATGTTGGGGTTCTCGGTGCCCTCGGGACGGTTGCGCACCCGGCCGCGCACCTGGATGACGAACTCGTTGCGCAGGGTCTCGGCGACCGCGAACATCTCCGGGTCGTCCGGATCGAACACCACCTGCACCAGGCCGTTACGGTCGCGCAGGTCGACGAAAATCACGCCGCCGTGATCGCGCCGGCGATTGACCCAGCCGACCAGCCCCACCTCCTGGTCGAGGAGCGCCTGGTCCACTTGTCCGCAGGTGTGTGTCCGCATCTGCATTGTTCTTCAGCCCGTCTTGGTGAAAAGCCCGCTATGGTAGCCCGAGCGGCGGGATTTTTCGAGCGCGAGTGGACGCCGCTCAGGAATCCTCCTCCGGCCGGCTGGAGAGTCGCTGCCCGGGCGGGGCGCCGGAACCCTCCGCACGCTCGGCCGGGTCCATCACCCGTCCCTTGTCGTCGCGGCGCAGCGGCAGGACCACGCCGAGGGACACCACCAGCCGGAAGCCTTCCTCGACGGTCATGTTCAGCTCGATCAGCTCCGAGCGCGGCACCATGATCACGAAGCCCGATGTCGGATTGGGCGCGGTCGGCACGAACACCGTCACCAGGTGCTCGTCTGTACGGTCCTGCACCTCGCCGATGGGCTCGCCCGAGACGAAGGCGATCGACCAGGCGTTGCGGCGCGGGTACTCGACCAGCACCACCTGGCGGAAGGAGCGCGAATCCTGCGAGACGAAGGTCTCGACCACCTGCTTGACCGCCGAGTAGATGCTGCTCACCAGCGGGATGCGGTTGAGCAGGCGCTCCCAGCCATGTACCAGGCTCCGCCCCAGGATGTTGGCGACCAGAGCCCCGGTGACCAGCACGATGACGATGGCGAAGAAGGCCCCCATGCCGGGGATCTGGAAGCCGAGCAGTTCCTCCGGCCGGTACGCCCGCGGCAGCAGGAGCATGCTCCGGTCCATGAAGGAGACCAGCGCGTTGACCACCCAGAAGGTCACCGCGAGGGGTGCCCAGACCAGGATGCCGGCGATCAGCCAGCGGCGCAGCGTGAGGAATCGGCGAGGGGCGGGCTTGCCGTCCTCCTCGGTCACCTCGTCGTGCTGCGGCTCGTGGCTCATGCCCCGCCCCCGGTGACCAGCGGTCGCATCCAGGAGGCGATCGCCACCAGCAGCGCCAGCGCCGCGGCCAGCGTGAACAGCCGGCGCAATCGCTGGTACGACCAGCCAACCGGCAGATTGCTCAGCCAGCGGCGGTCGACCTGCCAGGAGACCACCAGCAGCAGGAACAGCGTCGAGAGCGACAGCACGTTCCAGGGCAGCAGCACGGCGATCCAGGCCAGCACGGCCAGCAGCGCACCCCACAGCAGCCGGTGGCGCACGTCACCACCGAGCAGGGCCCGCTCGGCCGGCGTGGTGGCCAGCACCACGCCCCAGTGGATGGCGCCGAGAAAGCCCAGCATCACCGCGGACCAGGCCGCCAGGGCCTCCAGCGCGTACGCGGACCACCCGGGAGAGGCCACCCAGACCAGTAACGCCAGCCCCCAGAACGGGAGCAGCAACCCCAACGCGAGCAGATAGGCAATGAGTCGCATGCCGGACCTCCTTGGTCTCCTGTGTTGGCACCGCCCCGATCCACGAACCCGCGCCAGCGGGGAAAGCGGTGTCCTACCCGGATTCTACGCCCGGATCACCGCCGGGACGAGTCGGGGCAGACCGGAGACTCAGATGGTGCTCATCAGGAAGGCCACGAAGCCGGCCACCAGCAACAGGATCAGACCCAGTCCCAGCCACTCTTCGCGGGAGCCCTTGCGGCTCGCCTCCATCATCGGCTTGATGCGCGGGATCAGGAACAGCAGCACCGCGCCGAGCAGTACCGCCATGCCGATCTTCATCCACAGGTCCATGGGCGTCTCCCCCGAAAACGAAACGGGCCCCTCGAAGGGGCCCGCCGGTCGATGCGCGTGGCGTCAGTCGCCCTGATTCATGCCCAGCAGGCTGAGCAGGTGGACGAACAGGTTGAAGATGTTCAGGTACAGGCTGACCGTCAGCAACAGGTAGTTGTCCTCGCCGCCGTTCACCATCCGGCCGGTGTCATAGAGGATGAAGCCGCTCATCAGCAGCACCACGGCCGCGGAGATGGTCATCGACAGGGCGGGAATCTGCAGGAAGATATTGCCGAGCATCGCCGCGATCACCACCACCAGGCCGACCACCAGGAAGCCGCCCATGAAGGAGAAGTCGCGACGGGACACCAGCGCGTAGCCCGACAGGCCGAGGAAGATCGCGCCGGTGCCGCCCAGGGCGGTCATCACGATCTGGCCGCCGTTGGCGAGACTCAGGTAGTAGTTGAGGGTCGGGCCGAGGCCGAAGCCCAGCAAGCCGGTGATGCCGAACACCACCGCCAGCCCGGCCGCCGAATGCGCGGTGCGCGGCAGGACGAACCAGACCATCACCAGCGCCGCGCCGAGCGACACCAGCGAGACCCAGCCGGGCATGGCCATCACCATGGACACGGCCGCGGTCAGCGCGGAGAACAGCAGCGTCAGCGACAACATCATGTAGGTGTTGCGGATGACCTTGTGGGTCTCGAGTCGCTCGACCCCGACCTCGCGGGCAACCGTCTGATTCTCGAATGCCATGCAACCTCACCTCGTCTCTGGTATTCATGTTCCTGCAGGAATCGCCCTCGAGTATAAGACCTGTGAACTCGGGCGCAATGCATTCCGGATCCTTGAACACCCGCCGCAGGAGACCGACTTGGCCAAGCCCGCCACCGCAACGACTCCCCGACGCATCCTGATCACCGGCTGCTCGTCGGGTATCGGCCGACGTGCCGCCGAGATGTTGGCCGAGCGCGGGCATCGCGTGGTCGCGAGCATGCGCAACCCCGCCGACGTCGCCGACTGGCCGCACGCGCACATCCCCGCCGTGCCGCTGGACCTGGACGACCCGGACTCGATCCGAAGCGGGTTCGACCAGGCCGTGGAACGGGCCGGAGGGTCGATCGAGGTGCTCTTCAACAACGGCGCCTACGGCCAGCCCGGCGCTGTGGAAGACCTGGGGCGCGAGACCCTGCGCGCCCAGCTGGAGACCAATCTGCTGGGCACCGTCGAGCTGACCAACCTCGCGATCCCCGCCATGCGGGCGGCCGGGTTCGGCCGGATCATCCAGAACAGCTCGGTGCTGGGCATCAGCGCGCTGGCATTCCGTGGCGCGTACGTCGCCTCGAAGTTCGCGCTCGAGGGCATCAGCGACACGCTTCGACTGGAGCTTGCCGGCAGCGGCATCGAGGTCTCGCTGGTCGAACCGGGACCCATCACCTCGCGCTTCCGCGCCAACGCGCAGCGGGCCTTCGAGCAGCACATCGACTGGCAGCACTCGATCCACCGGGAGGCCTACGAGCGGCAGCTCGAGCGGCTGAAGAAGCCCGGGCCGGCCGCCCCCTTCACCCTGCCACCGGAGGCGGTGGTCCGGCGGGTCATCCATGCCACGGAGGCCCGCCGGCCGAAGGCCCGCTACCCGGTGACCGTCCCGACCTATCTCTTCGCGGCCCTCAAGCGGCTGCTCACCGTCCGGGCGATGGACCGGGTGCTGGCGCGCGCCTCGGGCGGGGGGAGGCGCTGAGGACACGGCCATGGACGCCCTCGAGAGCCCCGTCACCCAGCTGTACTTCCTGATCGAATGGACGATCCGGCTGGCCGCGCTGTTCATCGTGCCCATGCGGCGGCCGCCGACCGCGGCCACAGCGTGGTTGCTGCTGCTGTTCTTCCTGCCGATCGTGGGACTGGTGATGTACCTGCTGGTCGGCCGACCGAGGATGTCGCGCCATCGCACCGAGCAGATCGCGCGGCTGACCGAAACCCTCGCCCCGGTGACCGCCCGCCTGAGCGAGGCCGAACCCCAGGGCAGCGGCGACCTGCCCGAGCGGTTCGCCGCCATCGACCAGATGGTGCGTTGCTGGCGGCGCTTCCCGCTGTTCGACGGCAACCACATCGAACCGATCGATTCCATGGAAGGCTTCGCAGACCGGTTGGTCCGGGACATCGATGCCGCGACAGGGCACATCCACCTGACCTTCTACATCGCCGCAGTCGACTCGGCGACCCGTCCGGTCTTCGATGCCCTGGCGCGGGCGGCCGGCCGCGGCGTGACCGTGCGCCTGCTAGTGGACGACTTCGGCTCGAAGGCGACCATGCGAAAGCTGCTGCGGCTTCGCCGGCACGGCATCGAGATCGGCCAGGCCTTCCCCCGCAGCAAGCTGCCGCACAAGGCGGCACGCTTCGACCTGCGCAATCACCGCAAGCTGGTGGTGATCGACGGACGGACCGGCTACACCGGCTCGATGAACCTGGTCCACCCCGAGTTCCGCAAGGGACTGTCCTACCAGGACCTCATGCTCCGGATCGAGGGGCCGGTGGTGCTCGAGCTCCAGGCGGTCTTCGCCGGCGACTGGTACATGGAAACCGGCGAGCTGCTGGCGGTTGAGCCCCATTTCCCGCTCACGCGTCCGGCCGGCGAGGAATCCTGCATCGGCCTGCCCAGCGGGCCCGAATACCCCGAGCCCGTCCTGCAGCGACTGCTGCTGGGCCTGATCCACGCGAGCACGGAACGGCTGGAGATCGTCACCCCGTACTTCGTGCCCGACGACTCGACCCTCGACGCGCTGAAAACCGCGGCCCGGCGTGGGGTGCGCTGCGACCTGCTGCTCCCCGAGGAACTGGACCACCCGCTGGTCCAGCTGGCCCAGGAGTCCTACTTCGACGAACTGCTCGAGGCCGGCGTACGCATCCATCGACACCCCACCCGACTGCTGCACAGCAAGATCACGCTCTGCGACGGCCGGCTGTCGCTGGTGGGCAGCGCAAACCTCGACGTGCGCTCGTCGCTGATCAACGCCGAGTTCGGCCTGCTCTGCTACTCGAGCGCCACCGCCGAGCGGCTCGCCGGCATCGTCGAGGCCTACCGCCACCAGTGCCGCCCCCTGGACGCCGCCCGCTGGGCACACCGGCATCGCGGTCGGGTACTGGCGCAGAACCTCGCCCGCCTGACATCGCCGCTGCTCTAGCCTGACATCGCCGCTGCCCTGGAACGAGAAACGGCACCCCCGGGAAACGGAGGTGCCGCTTGGTCAGGCGCCCGGCGGTGACGGGAACCCTTACTTGAGCGCCGCCACCATGCGTTCTCGGGTCTGCGGCCCCTTGATCCACTCCCGGGCCTCGGCCAGCTCGGTCCGGCTCATGTCGTCCTCGAACGAGGCGAGCAACTCGGCGGAGCGCTCGTCACCCTCCTTGACCAGCGGATCCAGCAGCGCGTAAGCGGCCACGTAGTCCGGTTCATCCATGGCCATGCCGCGGGCGTACATCATCGCCAGGTAGTAGCGGGAGCCCTTGTGACCACCGAGCACGGCCTCGCGGTACCAGTGCAGGGCCTTGTCGTGGTCCGTCGGCACGCCCTCGCCGGCAAGATAGACGGCCGCGAGGTTGGCCTGTGCCCGGGCGTAGCCACGCTCGGCCGCCTTTTCGAACCAGCGGGCCGCCTCGGCCGCGTCCGCCTCGACACCCTGGCCGGCGTAGTACATCGACCCGAGCGCCAACTGGCTGGGCGCGTAGCCAGCCTCCGCGGCCGCGCGGTACCAGCGCAGGCCCTGCTCGTAGTCCTGCTCGACCGCCTTGCCGGTCGAGTACATGTGTCCCAGGACATACTGCGAGAAGATATCGCCCTTCTCGGCCTCGGCGAGGTAGCGCTCCAGCGCGCCCTCCTCGTAGAGGTTCTGGCTGACACCCACCGGCCGCTCGGCCGCCTGGACCGACATGCCGGCCACCAGACCGCCCGCAGCCATCGACAACATGACCGCGCGCGCCGCGCGCCCGACGTGGGGGATTCCGAAATTCCTTGTAATGCTCATGATCCTTTCCTCGCTAACCCGGTACCGGATAGCAAGGATGGTCGGAAACCGCCCCGATTTCAATCGCGAGGCAACCGATTTTCGACCTGGCCCGGGTCAGTGGTGAATCGCCAGCTGGAAGGCGAACATCGACATGAAGGAGAGCACGACAAGGGTGCCGACCGACGCGGCGGAAAGCCGGCGACTGGCGTCAGGGAGCAGCTCGGCGAACACCATCCAGATCATCGCCCCGGCCGCCAGCCCCAGGCCGACCGGCAGGAAGGCCTCGAAGGTGGTGACGAACAGGTAGGCCGGGATGGCCATCAGCGGCTGCGGCAGGCTGGAGAAGATCGCCCAGAGGCTCGCTTTCCAGACCGGCACCCCACGGGGCACGAGCACCAGCGCGATCGCAAGCCCTTCCGGGACGTTGTGCACGGCGATGGCCACGGTGATGAAGACGCCGAGCTCCTGGCCGCCACCGTAGGAGACCCCCACGCCCACGCCCTCGGCAAACGAATGGGCCGTCATCACACCGACGATCATCAGCGCCTTGCGCGCATCCGCCCCCTGGAGATCGCCCACGTTCGGCGTGTCGTGCCGGTCGAGCCAGCGATCGGCGAGCACGACCAGCAGCAGCCCCGACGCCATGCCCAGCAGCACCAGCCAGCCACCCGCGGACGACCCCTCGTCGACGAGGCTGTGGCTCGCCGCCAGCATCAGGCCACTCGCCACCGCCGCCCCGACACTCAGCCAGCGCCCGTCGAACCGCCTGGAGAACAGCAGCGGCAGCGCACCCAGCCCCGTGGTCAGGGCGGTGATCAGGGCGGCGATGAAGACCGTCAGCAGGCCGACTTCGAACGACATTCAGGAACTCCGACAGATCGCTGGCGAGGCGATGATAGACGTCACGGCCATGCCCTGCCCGGTCGCCTACCAGCCCAGGGGCAGTTGCGGCTCGTCGCTCTCGGGCCTCTCCTGCAGTCCCGAGACCGTGACCCCGAGCAGTCGCAGGGGGCGGGCGCCGATCTCGGTCAGGTCCACCAGCGCGACCACGGCCTCGAACAGGGCGTCGGCGCTCCCGAGCGGACGGGAGAACGTCCGACGTCGGGTGATCAGCTCGAAATCCGCGTACTTGACCTTGAGCGTGACCGTCTGGGCCAGCAGATCTTTCCCCGCCAGGTCGTCGGCCACTCGGCCGGCCAATGCGCGCAATGCCTCCACCCCCTCGCCGCGGTGATGCAGGTCGCGCGGGAAGGTGGTCTCGTGGCCGAGGGACTTGCGCACCCGGTGGGAGCGCACCGGACGGTGATCAATCCCCCGGGCGATGTCGTGATAGTGCATGCCCGCCCGGCCGAACCACTCGACCAGGAGATGCCGCTCGACGCCACGCAGGTCGCGACCGGTCTCGATGCCGTGGGCCAGCATGCGCCGCTCGGTGGCCGGCCCTACCCCGTGGAAGGCGCCGACCGGCAGCTCGTCGATGAAGGCCTGCGCCTCCTCAGGCCGGATGACGTGCAGCCCGTCGGGCTTGTCGAAGTCGGAGGCGAGCTTGGCGAGAAACTTGTTGTAGGAAACCCCGGCCGAGGCCACCAGCCCGGTCCGGGCCAGGATTTCGGCCTTGATCTCGCGGGCCATGAGCGTGGCCGAACCCCGGCCGCGCTCGCTGTCGCTGACGTCGAGGTAGGCCTCGTCGAGCGACAGGGGCTCGATGCGATCAGTGTAGTGGCGAAAGACGGCGTGGATCTCGCGGGACACCGCGCGATAGGCGGAAAACCGGGGCCGCAGGAAGACCGCCTCGGGGCAGGCTCGTGCCGCGCGGGCCGCCGGCATCGCCGAACGGACACCGAACCGGCGCGCCTCGTAGCTAGCCGCGGCCACCACCCCGCGTCCGCCCGGGTCGCCGCCGACGATCACCGGGCGGCCGCGCAGGTCGGGGTTGTCGCGCTGCTCCACCGAGGCGTAAAAGGCATCCATGTCGATGTGGATGATCTTGCGCATGCATTCGGCCCGCAAACGAAAAGGGCCCAGCCGTCGCCGGCTGGGCCCTGGTGATGTCGTGGTGGCCAGAGAGGGAATCGAACCCCCGACACGGGGATTTTCAATCCCCTGCTC
>NZ_JBKGYT010000051.1:0-13168 GCF_046545975.1 Guyparkeria sp.
CAATGGCATGGTGGCATCTCCGCGGTCTTTGCCGGGGTGGCTCCGTGGAGCTTAGGGAAGGGCTGCACGAATAGCCAACCCCTCTGGCTTACCGGCTTGTTCGCCATCAAGGCGCCGATTCGAAGGCGGGCCCATTGCCCGGCGAGGATCGGTAACACCGAGGGCAGACATGCCGGCAAGCCCCGCAGGGCGGGCCGCAGAGAGGTTGGGTATGCGTGCAGACCTTCCTCGGACGAGCGGGGGTGCCGTATTCCTCCTATGCCAGCAGAGGGTAGCTGAACAGCGAGAAGTGCAGCAGGTTGACCGCCCAGTGCAGGCCGATCGCCGGCCACAGCGAACCGCTCTGCCAGGCCACATAGCCGTAACCCAGCCCGGCGACGGTGGCCACGGCGGCGAACTCCGCGCCGAAGGGCAGGTGGGCCAGACCGAAGAACAGAGCCGTGAGCCACCAGGCGTGGACGGCGCCGAGCCGGTGAAGGATGTGCCGCTGGAGCAGGCCGCGGAACAGCACCTCCTCGGCGGCGACGATCACCAGGTTCACCCCGGCGAACCACAGCAGCGCCATGCCCGGCCAGCTCGGTTGCCAGCGGAACACCCCCAGCCACAGCCCGAGGGTGGCGCTGGCCGCGATGGTGGCCGCGGCACCGATGAGCATCGGCGGCAGGCTGCCGCGCCGAACGATCCCCGCGAGCAGCGGCAGCCAGGCGGCCACGAGCAGGGCCTGGTCGATGGGCAGGTACAGGCTGTGCGGCAGGCAGCCGCTGCAGAACATCCGTCCCTGCCAGATGGCGGGGTTGGCGAACCCGGGCCAGAGGTGCAGCGTAAGCACCACGCCCAGTCCGAAGGCGAACAGGGCGAGGGTCAGGGCCACCCGCCGCAGGTGGGACGTCAGCCAGGCGGCACCCAGCAGGACGGCGCCGGCCAGCATGCCGGTGGGGGTGATCCAGTGCGCCAGGTGGGCCACGGCGAGGGTCGTCAGGGTGGCGGCAAGGGCCACGATCAGATGGCGATAATCGGGCATGGGTCTCGTCGGTGTTTCGGGGAGCCGGCATTCTCCCGGAACCCGGCCCGATTGGCGACCCTGACCCCCTTTCGGACCTCCGCCGGGGAGTTGCCGCGCATAAGCGGTTGTTTTTATCAGGAAATGGGCTAGAATTCGCCCCCAATTCGGTCGCTCCGGCCGGGACCCCATGCGCACCAGACGAGGTTTTATGACGACTGTTGCCAAACGCAAGATTCCCGACACGGCCCCCTTCGAGGCGCCCAAGTTCCAGGTCTTCACCGAGCGCCACCTGGACAAGATCGAGCCGCTCAAGCGACTGGGCGAAGAGGCGCTGTTCGAGATGAAGGTGGTCGCGAGCGTGTTGCCGTTCCGCGTCAACAATCACGTCATCGAGAACCTGATCGACTGGGACCGGGCCCCGGAAGACCCGATCTTCGCGCTCACCTTCCCGCAGCGCGACATGCTCAGCCCGGAAATGTTCGAGCAGATGGCCGAGCTGCACCGCCGCGAGGCGCCCAAGGAGGAGATCACCGCGCTGGCCTGGAAGCTGCGCCACCAGCTCAACCCGCACCCGGCCGGGCAGATGGAGATGAACCTCCCCGAGGTCAACGGCGAGATCGTCGAGGGCGTCCAGCACAAGTACCGCGAGACCGCGCTGTTCTTCCCCACCCAGGGGCAGACCTGCCACAGCTACTGCACGTTCTGCTTCCGCTGGGCGCAGTTCGTCGGCGACAAGGACCTCAAGATCGCCTCCAAGGAGGCGGGTCAGCTGCTCGACTACCTGGTCGAGCGTCCCGACCTGTCCGATCTCCTGATGACCGGCGGCGACCCGATGGTGATGAAGACCAAGCACCTCGCGCCGTATCTCGAGGGGCTGCTCGATCCGCGTCTCGAACACGTGCAGACCGTGCGTATCGGCACCAAGGCGCTGTCGTTCTGGCCGTACCGCTTCGTCACCGACGCGGATGCCGATGACCTGCTGTCGCTGTTCGAGCGCCTGGTCGCGTCCGGCAAGCACGTGGCCGTGATGGCGCACATCAACCACTGGCAGGAGATGGAGAACCCCGTCTTCCGCGAGGCGGTCCGGCGTATCCGGGCCACCGGCGCCGAGATCCGCACCCAGAGCCCGCTGATCAAGCACATCAACGATTCGGGTGACGTCTGGGCGCGCATGTGGCGCGAGCAGGTACGGCTGGGGATGATCCCGTACTACATGTTCGTCGAGCGCGACACCGGCGCGAAGTATCGCTTCGAGGTGCCGCTGGCCGAGGCGCACCGCATCTACCGCGATGCCATGAAGCGCGTCTCCGGGCTCGCGCGGACCGCGCGCGGGCCGTCCATGTCGGCCGGGCCGGGCAAGGTCGAGATCCAGGGCGTGGCCGAGATCCAGGGCGAGAAGGTGTTCGTGCTGCGCTTCATCCAGGGGCGCGACCCGGACTGGGTCCAGCGACCGTTCTTCGCGAAGTACGACGAGACCTCCACGTGGCTGAACGAGCTCACGCCGGCCTTCGGCGAGGAGAAGTTCTTCTTCGAGGACGAGTACGAGGCCATGCAGCAGCAGGCCGGGCTGCAGATCATCGACGCGGCCGAGGTCGAGGCATAAGCCCTTGACGAACGGGGCGCCGGTCGCTAGACTTGCGCGCCTTCGAGAAATCACTTGCCGATGGTGCGGGGCACCGTCGGCTCCATTACGCAGAATATTCGGGTTTTACAGCATGTACGCAGTGGTCGTTACCGGCGGTAAGCAGTACCGCGTCGAGCAAGGCAGCAAGGTGCGTGTCGAGAAGCTTTCGGGCGAGACAGGCAACACCGTTACGCTGGATCAGGTTTTGATGGTCGGCGACGGCTCGGACATCAAGGTGGGCACGCCGACCGTCGATGGGGCGAGCGTCACCGCCGAGATCGTCGGCCAGGGCCGCGGCAAGAAGGTGGAGATCATCAAGTTCCGCCGCCGCAAGCACCACATGAAGCGTCAGGGCCACCGTCAGGCCTACACCGAACTCAAGATCACCGGCATCAGCGCCTAAGAGCGCGCCGGCGGTCCCGACAGCTGGGAGTTGAAACATGGCACATAAAAAAGCAGCAGGCTCTACCCGAAACGGTCGCGACAGTGAAAGCAAGCGCCTCGGCGTGAAGCGTTTCGGCGGCGAAGCCGTCTCCGCGGGCAGCATCATCGTTCGCCAGCGTGGCACCAAGTTCCACGCCGGTTCCAACGTGGGCGTCGGCCGTGACTACACCCTGTTCGCCCTGACCGACGGCCAGGTGAAGTTCGAGACCAAGGGTCCGAAGAGCCGCCGTTTCGTCAGCATCGAGCCGGCCTGATCCGGCACGGTGCGGGTCGGCGGTCGGTTCGGCTGACCGGCGACCATCGTCAGAGCCCCGCCCACGTGCGGGGCTTTCGTGTTTGTGACCTGCCCATGAGTGGGTGGAACGTGCGGGGATCCTGTCGTGAAGTTTGTCGATGAAGCCACCATCAAGGTCAAGGCCGGCGACGGCGGCAATGGCGTGGTGAGCTTTCGCCGCGAGAAGTACGTGCCCTACGGCGGGCCGGACGGCGGCGATGGCGGCGACGGCGGGTCCGTGTACCTGGTTGGCGACCAGAACCTCAACACGCTGGCCGACTTCCGTTTCCAGCGCCACTACGAGGCCGAGCGCGGCCGGAACGGCGCCGGGCGCAACATGACCGGCAAGAAGGGCCACGACCTGCATGTGCACGTGCCGCTGGGCACCGTGGTCTACGACGAGGACACCGGCGAGACCATCGGCGAGGTGGTCGAGGCCGGCGCCGAGCTGCTGGTGGCCAAGGGCGGCTGGCACGGGCTGGGCAACACCCGCTTCAAGAGCTCGGTAAACCGGGCCCCACGGCAGAAGACCGACGGTACGCCCGGCGACGAGCGCCGCCTGCGCCTCGAGCTGCGGGTGCTCGCCGACGTCGGCCTGCTTGGCCAGCCGAACGCCGGCAAGTCGACACTCATCCGCGCCATCTCGCACGCCCGCCCCAAGGTGGCCAACTACCCGTTCACCACCCTGTATCCGAACCTGGGCGTGGTCGCGCCGGAGCCGCACCGCAGCTTCGTGGTGGCCGACATCCCGGGGCTGATCGAGGGCGCGGCCGAGGGCGCCGGGCTGGGGATCCGCTTCCTCAAGCATCTGGCGCGCACCAACCTGCTGCTGCACGTCGTCGACGTGGCGCCCTACGACGAGGTCGATCCGGTCGAAAGCGTCGCGGCGATCGAGGCCGAGCTCGAGAAGTACGACGAGACGCTGGCCGCCCGACCGCGCTGGCTGGTTCTCAACAAGATCGATGTCTGGCCGGAGGACGAGCGCGAGGCCAACATCGAGGCACTCGAGCAGCGCTTCAAGGACGAACTCGGACTGACGGGCCCGGTGTTCGCCATCAGTGCGCTCGACAAGACCGGCACGCAGCCGCTGGTCTGGGCGATCCTCGAGCACCTCGAGTCCGAGTGGGCCCGCGAGCGACAGGAGGCGGCCCGGTCGTCCGCGCCGCACACGGAGGACTAGGCGTGCGAGAGCAGGTGAGGAGTCACCAGCGCTGGGTGGTGAAGATCGGCTCGGCGATGGTCACAGGCGACGGCCGCGGTCTCGACCGTGCTGCCATCGCCTCCTGGGCGCGGCAGATCGGTGAGCTGCGAGCCGAGGGGCGCGAGGTGGTGATCGTCACCTCGGGGGCGGTGGCCGAAGGCATGGCGAGGCTGGGATGGACCGAGCGGCCCGAGTCCCTGCCGAAGCTCCAGGCCGCCGCGGCCGTCGGCCAGATGGGGCTGGTGGAGGCCTACGCCGAGGGACTGGCCCGGCACGATGCCCACTCGGCGCAGATCCTGCTGACCCACGAGGACCTGGTCGACCGCTCGCGCTACCTCAACGCCCGCAGCACGCTGCGGACCCTGCTCGACCTGGGCGTGGTGCCGGTGGTCAACGAGAACGACACCGTCGTCACCGACGAGATCCGCTTCGGCGACAACGACACCCTGGCCGCGCTGGTCGCCAACCTGGTCGAGGCCGACGTGCTCGTGATCCTCACCGACCAGCCAGGCCTGTTCGACGCCGACCCGCGCAAGAACCCCGCCGCCCGGCTGCTCGACGAGGTCGAGGCCGGCGATCCGGCACTGGAATCCATGGCCTCGCCCGAGGGCGGCCGCCTCGGGCGAGGCGGCATGTACACCAAGGTGCTGGCGGCCAAGCGCGCCGCGCGCTCCGGTGCGGCCACCATCGTCACGGCCGGCAGCGAGGCGGACGTGCTCAGCCGCCTGGCCGCGGGCGAGTCGCTGGGCACCTACTTCCGTCCCGCCACCAACCGCCTCGCCGCGCGCAAGCAGTGGCTGGCCGGTCACCTGCGGGTGCGCGGGCGTCTCGAGGTGGATGCCGGGGCCGTTCGCGCGGTGGTCGAGCAGGGGCGTTCGCTGCTGCCGGCCGGGGTGACGGGCGTCTCCGGCGAGTTCGCCCGCGGCGAGCTGGTTTCCATCGCCGGCCCGGACGGCCGGGAATTCGCGCGGGGACTGGTCAACTACCCCAGTGCGGATGCCGTCCGCCTGGTCGGCCGTTCCAGCGGCGAGATTGCCGAGCTCATCGGCTACCGCGAGGAGAACGAGCTGGTCCATCGGGACAATCTCGTCCTGATCTGACCGGTACCGGGCGCCCCCTCGGCGCCTCCGGTTCCTTCCCGCGAAGGCGGCGCCGTTCAGCCCTTCGCTTCCCGCTCCAGTTCCTCCAGCAGCCGCTCGTATATCGACGACAGCGTCGTCAGGTCGTTGACGGCGACGTGTTCGTCGATCTGGTGGATGGTGGCGTTGAGCGGGCCGAGTTCGATCACCTGTGCCCCAGTGGGAGCGATGAAGCGACCGTCGGAGGTGCCGCCGGCGGTCGACGGGCTCGGACGTGTACCGATGACGCCCTCGACGGCGTTTTCGACGGCATTGACCATCGGCCCGTCGTCGCGGGTGAGGAATGGCTCGCCGGAGAGATGCCAGTCGACCCGGTAGGACAGGCCGTGCCGCCGGAGGCGTTCCTCGATGGTGGCCTTGATCGTCTCCACCGAGGTTTCCGTGTTGAAGCGCAGGTTGAACTGCACCTCGAGGGTGCCGGGAATGACGTTGTTGGCCCCGGTGCCGGCGTGGATGTTGGCGATCTGCAGCGTCGAGGGCGGGAAATGGTCGTTGCCCTCGTCCCACTCGATCGCGACCAGCTCGGCGAGGAACGGCGCGGCGCGGTGGACCGGGTTGTCCGCCAGGTGCGGGTAGGCCACGTGCCCCTGCCTGCCTTCGATGACCAGGTTGGCGGTGATCGAGCCGCGACGGCCGATCTTGTACTCGTCGGCCAGCCGCTTGCGACTCGAGGGTTCGCCCACCAGGCACCAGTCGATCCGGATGCCCTTCTCGCGCAGCCACTGCATGACCCGCTTGGTGCCATGCTGCGCCGGGCCTTCCTCGTCGCTGGTGATCAGGAACCCCAGCCGGAAGGACGGCGCGGGGTGACGGGCGAGGAAGCGTTCCACCGCCGTGACGAAGGCCGCGACCGAGCCCTTCATGTCCGCAGCACCCCGGCCGAACAGCTTGCCGTCGTGGATCTCGGCGCCGAAGGGCGGGTGGCTCCACTGGCGTTCGTCACCGGTCGGCACCACGTCGGTGTGTCCGGCGAAGACGAACAGCGGCCCGGACTCGCCGTGGACGGCCCAGAGGTTGTCGACTTCCTCGAAGCGCAACGCCTGGATGGCGAACCCCAACGGGGCGATGCGCCCGGCGATCAGGGGCTGGCAGCCCCGGTCGTCGGGGGTGATCGATGCCCGGCGAATCAGGTCGCGGGCCAGGTCGATGGTGGCGTCCGTCATGCCAGGGCCTCCTGCCATTCCTCCGCGTCGAAGCCGATCAGCGTGCCGCCGTCGTGTTCGACGATCGGGCGCCGGATCAGGCTGGGGTTTGCCTGGGCCGCCGCTCGCGCCCCGGCGGTATCCATGGACGCCCTCTGTGCCTCGGGCAGGCGCCGCCATGTCGTGCCGCGCCGGTTGATCACCGTCTCCCAGCCGAACCGGTCGAGCCACGTGTCCAGTTGCTCGCCGGGCACGCCGTCCTTCCTGTAGTCGTGGAAGCGATACTCAAGCCCCCGTTCGTCCAGCCAGGCCCGGGCCTTCCGGACGGTGTCGCAGTTCCTGATGCCGTAGACGGTGATCATCGAATAGCCCTTATAAGAGATTTATGTTGTTCCGAATAGGAAAAATTGATTTTCGTATCAGTGACGCCGGCCTACACTCCAGAAGGTCGGGTCCCGCGCCAAGGGTCCGAAATTCCAGCAGAAAAGGAGCGAGATTGCCATGCAGAACGGGATCACATCTGCCGAGACACCAAAACCGAGCCGGACGCTGGGACTCTGCCTGGGCCTCGCTGCCGGGCTGGCCTTCGCCGTCCCCGTGCAGGCCGAGGAGCCCGACATCTCCTGGGGCAAGGAGCTGTTTGCCGACAACTGCGTCGAGTGCCACACGGTTCCGCACGACGAGGACTGGTTCCGGGACCGGGCCGAGGCCGGCAAGATGGACAGCTACGAGAGCCTGCGCACCATGGTTCAGGGCTGCGCCAACAATTTCAATGCCCCGTGGTTCGACGAGGAAGTCGACGCGGTCACGGCCTGGCTGAACCAGAAGTACTACGACTTCGAGTGAGCCGGACCGCCCCCCTGGCCCGGCGCAGCTTCAGTCGATGAACCGCATCGACAGGTCGACGGCCCGCACGTGCTTGGTCAGCGCGCCGATGGAGATGTAGTCCACGCCCGTCTCGGCGACCTCCCGGATCGTCTCCAGGGTCACGTTGCCCGATGATTCGAGCTTCGCCCGCCCCGCGTTCAGGCGCACGGCCTCCCTGAGCAGCGGCGGGTCGAAATTGTCCAGCAGGAGGCGCTCGACCCCGGCGGCAAGCGCCTCCTCCATCTGTTCCAGGTTCTCCACCTCCACTTCTAGCGGCAGGCCGCGGGCGATCACCCCGGCGGCACGTACCGCCTCGGTGATCGACCCGGCGGCCTGGATGTGGTTTTCCTTGAGCATCACCATGTCGTGCAGTCCCATGCGGTGGTTCATGCCACCGCCGTCCACGACCGCCTTCTTCTGCGCGTAGCGCAGGCCGGGCAGGGTCTTGCGCGTATCCAGGATCACCGCGCCGGTGCCCTTCACGGCATCGACGTACCGGCGCGTCACGGTGGCGGTGGCACTCAGGGCCTGCAGGAAGTTCAGGGCGACGCGCTCGGCGGTGAGCATGGGCCGGGCCGGGCCGCTGATCAGGCACAAACTCTGCTCGGGGAAAAACGCATCGCCGTCGTCCACGGCCCACTCGACGCGTACGGCGGGTGAGACCCGGCGGAAGGCGGCATCCGCCCATTCGCTGCCCGAAAGGACACCGGCCTCGCGGCTGACGATCCGGGCGTGGGCTTTCTGGTCGGCGGGAACGAGCTGGGCGGAGACATCGCCGCTGCCGACGTCCTCGGCCAGGGCCCTGGCGACGTCGAGGGCGACGATATCGGGGTCGGCTTTGTTCATGGGCGTGTTGCTCCCGGGCGATGATTCAGTCGGTGTCCTCACGATTATGACGCAAGCGGCCTGTCTTTCGCAGGCAAACCATGCTGTCATCTTGTCATGTTGCTGTCATCGCGCTGCCGTCTAATGCCTGCGCATGAACCAACCGCGAAGGCCGGCCATCGGCCGGGAGTGACAGATGCAGAAGACCATACTGATTGTCGAGGACGAGAAACCGATCCGGGAGATGGTGGCCTTTGCGCTGGGCCGGGCGGGCTATGAACTCGTCGAGGCGGGTGACATCGTCGAGGCCTACGAGCGGATCGCGGAGAAGTTGCCCGACCTCGTGCTGCTCGACTGGATGCTTCCCGGTGCCAGCGGCATCGAGTTCGCCCGGCGCCTGAAGCGCGACGAACTGACCCGCGACGTGCCGATCGTCATGCTGACCGCCCGCGGCGAGGAAGAGGACAAGGTAAGCGGCCTGGAGGCGGGTGCGGACGACTACGTCACCAAGCCGTTCTCGCCCCGCGAGCTGCTCGCGCGCATCAAGGCGGTGCTACGACGCACCTCGCCGGAGACCGAGAGCCCGGTGCTGGACATCGCCGGTCTCAAGCTCGACCAGGAAAGCTATCGCGTCACCGCCGCCGACGAACCGGTGGAGATGGGCCCGACCGAGTTCCGCCTGCTGGCCTTCTTCATGCGCCACCCGGACCGGGTCTTCTCCCGGACGCAACTCCTCGACCGGGTCTGGGGACAGAATGCCTACGTCGAGGACCGTACCGTCGACGTCCACATCCTGCGGTTGCGCAAGGCGCTGGCCCCCAGCGGGTATGATGGATTGATCCAGACCGTCCGCGGGGTCGGGTACCGGATGTCTGCCCATTGACCCCCGGGCGGACGCCCGATCCGGCCGAACGAGGTGACATGACCGAACCCGACGATGTCCCAGCCCTGACTGCAGGCCGCCCCGGCGAGCCCGATCTCGCCACGCGCCGCCGGCGTGCCCGCCAGGTGCGTCGGGCACGGGAACGGGCACGCGCATGGCGGGAGGAGTTCCTGCTGCTGGCCGGGTCCCTCCTGGCCGGGGCGATGTTCGGCCTCTGGATGACGGGGGCCGGCGTGGGAGGCGCCTGGGGCTGGGCCACGGGGCTGGCTGGCCTGCTGTACGCGGGTTCCCTGCTGCTGCGGATCGCCTACCTGGCTCGCAGCCTGCCGATCGCCTGGACCCGGAAGCGGATCTGGGGGGTGCCCGGCCTGGTCCAGGCCCGGCAGCGCCGCCTGCGGCGGTCCTGGCACCGGCGACAGCGTCGCCTCGTCCGTCTGCTCAAGCGCTACCACCGCTCGGCGATGTCGGTGCCCGACGCGATGGTCGTGCTGACCGAGGACCGGGAGATCGAGTGGCTCAACGATGCGGCCGGCGAGATGCTGGGGCTGAATTCCACGGACCAGGGCCTGCGCATCGACAACCTGCTGCGCGCCCCGGCGTTCGTCGACTGGCTGGACCACGGGGCCGAGCAGGCCCCGCTCGAGATCCGGGCGCCGGGAGACGAGACCCGGGCGGTCAGCCTGCGGATCGAGCCCTACGGCTCGGACCGCTTCCTCCTGATCGGGCGGGACATCACGGCCCTGCATCGACTGCAGGGGGTGCGCCAGGACTTCGTGGCCAACGTCTCGCACGAGCTGCGCACGCCGCTGACCGTGCTGGCCGGCTACGTCGAAACGCTGCTCGACACCGACGAGCAGATGGATCCGCAGATGCACCGAATCCTGTCGAACATGCACCAGCAGTCCGACCGCATGAGGCGCATCGTCGAGGATCTGCTGCTCCTGTCCCGGCTCGAGACATCGGAGCCCGACGAGGAGATGTTCGAGTCGGTCGACGTGGCCGCCCTGGTCCGGCCCATCCTCGCGGATGCCCGGCTGCTTTCCGGGGAGGAGGGGCACCGGATCGAGTCCGACATCGATGTCGACCTGCGTCTGCGCGGCGTGCCCAGGGAACTGCAGTCCGCCTTCTCCAACCTCGTGTTCAACGCCGTGAAATACACCCCGGCCGGCGGGCGTGTCGCCGTCGGCTGGTCGCTCGACCCGAAGGGGCGGCCGGTCTTCGAGGTCACGGACAGCGGCATCGGCATCGAGGCCCGCCACATCCCGAGGCTCACGGAACGTTTCTACCGCATCGACGTGGGCCGTTCGCGCTCGCGCGGGGGGACCGGCCTGGGGCTGGCCATCGTCAAGCATGTGGCACTGCGCCACGGTGCCCGGCTGAAGATCGAGAGCACGCCGGGCCAGGGGAGCCGGTTCCGCGTGATCTTCCCGGCACAACGGGCCATCCTGCACGAAGGCAGGCCGGCCGGAACAGCGGCCGATGGCTCCGGCCGGAATGGTTTAGACTGACGCCCTTTGGGCAAACACGGGCACGAGCCGAACGATGTCGGAATTCTGGAACGATAAGTACGGGCAGGTCGACTTTCTCTACGGCACGCATCCCAACGAGTTCCTGCTGAGCCAGGTCTACCGGCTGCCGCAGGGCGCGCGTGTGCTGGTGCTCGGGGACGGCGAGGGACGCAACGGCGTCTGGCTGGCCGAGCAGGGCTTCGAGGTCACCAGCATCGACTACTCTGCCGTGGGCTGTGACAAGGCACGACAGCTCGCCGACAAGCGTGACGTGACCCTGAGTGTCCACTGCGCCGACCTGACCGAGTGGGACTGGCAGGAGGACGAATTCGATGCCGTGGTGCTGATCTACCTGCACTTCGAGCCGGCGGCCCGTCGCGTGGTCTATCGACGTGCCGCCGCGGCCCTGCGCCCGGGGGGATTGCTGATCGTCGAGCTGTTCCATCCCCGCCAGCTCGCCTACCAGAGCGGCGGGCCGAAGCGCGCCGACATGCTGGTTCGGGCCAGCGACCTCTCCCAGGATCTCTCCGGGCTGGACTGGCTGATCCTGGCCGAGGGCAAGGTGCTCCTCGACGAGGGGCCGGGGCACAAGGGTCCCGGTTTCGTCACCCACGGCGTGGGGCGTCGCCAGGGCTGAACCCGGGACGTGAAAAGGCCCGAAGGGAGAGGATCCCTTCGGGCCTTCTTCGTGTGTGCAGGCGGGGAGTCCGCCACCGGCAGGTGTCGGGTCACACGTCGCGCAGCAGCTCGTTGATACCGACCTTGGAGCGGGTCTTCTCGTCGACCTTCTTGACGATCACCGCGCAGTACAGGCTGTACTTGCCGTCCTTGGACGGCAGGTTGCCAGAGACGACCACCGAGCCGGCCGGTACGCGGCCGAAGTGGATCTCGCCGGTCTCGCGGTCGTAGATCTTGGTCGACTGGCCGATGTACACGCCCATCGAGATCACCGAGCCTTCCTCGACGATCACGCCCTCGACCACCTCGGAGCGCGCGCCGATGAAGCAGTTGTCCTCGATGATGGTCGGCGCGGCCTGCAGCGGCTCGAGCACGCCGCCGATGCCGACGCCGCCGGACAGGTGCACGTTCTTGCCGATCTGGGCGCAGGAGCCGACGGTCGCCCAGGTGTCGACCATGGTGCCCTCGTCGACGTAGGCGCCGATGTTGGTATAGGAAGGCATCAGCACGGTGTTCTTCGCGATGAAGCTACCACGACGGGCGACGGCGTTGGGCACCACGCGCATGCCGGCAGCCTCGAAGCGTGCCTGGTCCCAGTCGGCGAACTTGGTCGGCACCTTGTCGAAGTAGTTCACGTCACCGCCGGAGACCACCTCGTTGTTGCGCAGGCGGAACGAGAGCAGCACGGCCTTCTTGAGCCACTCGTTGACCTGCCAGTCACCCACGCCGCGCCGCTCGGCGACGCGCAGCGAACCGTCGTCGAGGCCGGCCAGCGCGGTCTCGACCGCCTCGACCACGTCGGCCGGGGCGTTGGACGGGTTGATCTCGGCACGGCGCTCGAAGGCCGATTCGATGATGTCGCGAATGGAAGAGGTGTCCATCGGATGCTCCTGAAAATGTTTGCAAAAACGAGCGGCCGACCTCTTGGGGTCGGCCGGGAAACGGGGTAATCAACTGACGGTTATTGTAACAACAGATCGTTGATGGCGTTGGTCTCGCGGAGGGTGGGTTGTTCGTAAACGACCGTCAGGGTTTTCGCACGCCGGTTTCGCGGACGGATTCTTAGCGAGCCCGGGTGCCGGGCGTGCGAGCCTCTTTTCTTGCTTGCCCAAGAAAAGAGGCGAAAAGAAGGGCACCCCGGCGTCCTGGCCCTGCGGGCCTTCGAGTACGGACTTCGTCCGCACTCGAAGCCTCGCGACCGGCGGCTGCCTTCGGGGCCGGCTCGACGTGACTTCCTGTCACGGCGAGCCTCGGAGCGACGTCCCTGTCGCTCCGACCCCGAGCCATCCACCGGCCGCGAGGCAGGACGCAAGGGGATCTGGTTCCCAACCATCAGGGGGCATGATTCAAATCTCAAAGTGAACTGCTGTTCCGACGTCGTCTACTCGGCTTGATCGAAGGGTCGCGCCCCCTTGTGCCTTGGCCAACCGGCGTGCGAAAACTCCTCGCCGCTTAATTCGCAGAAGGCTCTCGGGGTGCCGGTTCTCAGGAAAGCATCGCCCGAATCCGCTCCGCCGCCTCGACGCAATCATCGATCTCGGCGACCAGCGCCATGCGCACGAATCCCGCCCCGGGGTTCA
>NZ_JBKGYT010000052.1:0-12861 GCF_046545975.1 Guyparkeria sp.
CCGATGTCGGCGCTCGGCACGCCGGCGGCAAGGCGGGCCGTGCCATCGACCTGCAGCCGGCCCGGCAACTCGAGGGTTTCCGGGTCCGCCCCCGGCCACTGCTGCCAGAGCGCCATGAGCGACAGGTCCCCGCTGGCACGGGCATTCACCGTCTCGGGGTCGCGATCCGCGTCCAGGCACAACCGCCCGGTCTCGGACGCCGGCATCCCGGCACTGACCGGCCGCAGGCAGAAGGTTTCCAGTCGCTGACGTTGCGCATCGATGGTCAGGGTCGCCGGCTCGGCCAGCGCCCAGTCACCCACGTCGGGGCGGGAGAGATCGAGGCGATCCAGCCGTCCCCGCCACTGCGCACCGTCCCAGCCCCCGTCGGCGGCCAGTCGGAGCCCGACCATCGCATCGGCGTCCATCCGCAAACGGTGGGCCTCGGGCGTGCCGTCGGCCCGGATGGACAGGCGGTCGATCAGTCTCTCCTCGGCACCGACGGCGCGCAGATCCGCCGCCTCGAGCGACAGCCGCAGGTCATCGTTCGCCTCATCCCCCCCGATTCGGCCATCGACGGCCAGTTCACCGAGCGAATGCCCGGCAAGCACCAGGGAACGGGCCGTCAGTTGCAGCCGCCCGTGCGGGTCGAGCAACGGACCGACCAGGTCGACATCGGCATCGATCGCTCCGTGGGCGACGTCCGTCCCGAGAGCGGAGAGGTCCACGCCCGCCACGCGCTCGACCATGTCCCAGGGCAGCGCGCCGAGATCCGGCACCGACAGTTGCAGCCGGCCGTCGTCGATCAGCCAGTCGTCGAGTTCGGCGGCTGTCGCCAGTCGTCCGCCGGCCTCGAGCCGCGCCCCCGGCATGCTCAGCTCGCCCCGTGACAGGGCGGCCTCGCCGTCGGCCAGGCGGCCCTGCGCGTCGAGCTGCAGGCGACGCGGCTCACCCTCGACGCCTGATTCGGCCAGCACCGCCCGCAGGGCCTCCAGTTCGACCCGGCTCTGCGCCAGCCAGTCCGCTGCCGACAGCGGCTCCCCCCAGTCCGGCAGACGCCCGTGGACCCGGCCGTCGCTGGCGAAGACCAGTGCGGGCCGCTGCCCGTCGAGCAGCGCCGCGGCGACCGGCAGCGCTTCGATCCGCCAGTCGGCCTCGAAGGCACGCTCGGCATCGAGCCGGGCGTCGAGCCGCAGATCGCCTCCCCCGGCGCGGCCATCGACCCCGAGCGTGACCAGGTCCGAGGCAAGGTCGCCCTCGATGTCGATCGCCTCAAGCCGCTCTCCCGCCAGCTCGCCGTCGAGCCGGTCGATCGCCAACCGCCCGGCGACGGGCAGCCATCCGTCGGCGCGCGACACGTCGATCGAGACACCAAAATCGAGATCTCCCGGCAACCCGGGGGTAAACCACGCGGGATCGACAGACTCGCCCCGCCCCGCGAGACGAAGCGACCAGTCGGCCGCCAGCTGCGCCGCGCCGTCGAGCGCCAGTCGTCCCCCGAGCGCATCGATGACGAGGTTCGAGATGGCCAGGTCCGTGCCCTCCAGCGTCATCGCTCCGCAGACGGCGGCCGGCTGGCCGTCGGCGCCGATCCAGTCCAGCGTCGGGCGCAGAACGAGCGCCGCGAGCGCCTCCCCGTCGACGTCGACATGGCCCGACAGCCAGCCGACGGGGTGATCCATCAGAAGCTCGATCCTGCCGATCGCCGGCATCGACCCGGCCAGCTCGACGGCGATCTCGCCCCGGCCATCCAGCCGCACGGCATCCGGCATCTCGAGCGCGAGCTCGGCGAGATCGAGTTCGAGGCGGGGGCGATCGACCCGGGCATCCAGCAGGGCGGCGAACTGCGCGGTCTGGACACGCGTGTCCCGCTCGCCCTGGCGAATCACGACCGACTCGGCACGCAGGGATTCGACCTCGACCAGCCAGGGCGGCAGGGGCAGGTCATCCGGGTCGAACCCGTCGCCCGGCCCCTCCGCCGCCTCCTCCCCGGCCGGCGGCAGGTCGACGAGCACGTCCCGGATAAACAGGTCCGCCAGCCGCAGCTGCCCGCGCCAGAGCGCGCCCGGGTCGATCTCGAGCCGCAGTTCGGCCGCCTCGACGGCCGCGCCTTCCTGCGGCTGCCAGGCCAGCCCCTCGAGCCGCAATCCGCGCCAGGGCGTGCCCTCGACGTCCTCGACCGTCAACGCGGACAGGCGCTGTTCCGCCTGGTCGAACGACCACTTGGCGCCGGACGGCGTGCTCGTGAGCCACCACAGCGCCACGGCGGCCAGCATGAGCACCGTCAGTGCCAGCCAGCCGCCGAACAGGACCAGTCGTCGCAACCAGACCAGAGCGGCGATCAGGGCACGACCGAGCATCAGAACGCCGCTCCCAGGCCGAGGTGCAGGCGCGGCAGGCCACCCGAGCCGTCGAGCGGCTGGGCGACGTCCAGCCGCACCATGCCCACCGGCGAGCGCCAGCGCACCCCGACCCCCGCACCGGTCTTCAGATCGGCCTCCGGGTCGGTGTAGGCATTGCCGGTATCGACGAAGCCGGCCAGGTACCAGTCGTCGCCGACCACGGGATACATGGCCTCGAGGCTGCCGGCGAGGAGATACTTGCCCCCGGTACGGGTGCCCTCCTCGTCACGCGGCGAGAGCGATTCGTAGTCGTAGCCGCGCACGGAGCGGTCCCCGCCGGTGAAGAAGCGCAGGGTACGAGGGATCGAGTCGAAGTCGTCGGTGCTGATCATGCCGGCCTCCGCCCGGCCGGCGAAGATCCAGCGTCCCAGGGGATAGTAACCGCCGGCCAGGCCCCGGGCGCGAACGAAGTTCGCGGCGGATAACACCGGCTCGGCCGCCCCTTGCAGCGAGACGTCGAACACCACGCCCCGGGTCGGGAACAGGGGATCGTCCAGCCCGTCGTAGCCCAGCCGGCCGCCGACGATGGCAAAGCCGTTGGACTCGGCCGGATTGTCGCCGTAGCGCGTGCGGTCGAGCAGGTATTCCGTGAACAGCGACCGCGTCCAGCGGTCCGTCTCGCGCACCCACTGCACCCCGCTCGCCGCCTCGGTGGTCACGATCGAGTTGTTGTCGTGCCGCGTGATCCGGGCGTAGATGTCGTAGCGCTCGCGAAGCGGATCCGCCGAACGGGGGATGCTGTAGCTGGTGTCCAGCCGCTGCTCGATGGCGGACAGCTGGGTACGCGCGGCCCAGCGATGTCCCCGCTTGTTGACGTAGCGACGCTTGACGCTCGCGCCCACCCGCGGACCGACGTCGGTCGCGTAGCCGCCGCGCAGCTCCCAGGAGGTGCGCGGACTCCGGCGGGCGACGACATCCACCGGCACGTCGAGATCCTCCCGCCGGTCCAGGTCGGGCCGGACCGAGACCGAGTCGAAGTACTCGGTGCCACTCAAGTTCTGGTTGATCGACAGCAGGTTGCGGCTGGTATACGGCGCGCCCCGCTCCACGCCCGCCATTTTTCGCGCCAGTTCGGGGTTCAGGACCGTCTGCTCGATGTCCAGCTCGCCGAAGCGGTAGCGGGACCCGGCATCGAGCGCCAGGGCGATGTCGGCGGCCTGTTCCGCGGGATCGACCCGGATCTCGTGGCGGGAGAAGCGGGCATCGAGGTAGCCGAGGCGCTGCACGCGGGTGAGCAGCCCGTCGCGCAGGGCATCGTAGGCCGCCTGGTCGAGCGGTGCACCGACCTCGGGGCGGTTCTCCTCGACGAAGCTGCGGACCGACTCGATCGACTCGATGCTGTCGGCCAGGTCGATCTCCACCGACCGGACCGTGGTGACGGGCCCTTTCTCGACATGCAGCGCCGGGTCGCGACAATCGTCGCGCACATCGATGCGTCCCTCGATGCGCGCATTGAAGTAGCCATGGGCCTGCAGCGCCTCTTCGGCGGCGCGGGCCGCGGCATCCACATAGCGCCGGATCTGCGCGGTGCTGGCGTTGCAGGAGAAGGTCACCCGGGGAACCGACAGGCCGACGTTGGTGATCAGGTCGACCTCTTCCAGCCCGGTGAGCTGGAGGTTCGGGGCGGCATGAGCGCCGGCGGGAGCGACGAGCAGCCACCCGGCGAGCAGGCTGCGCCGGATGAGGCACCCCCGGGCCGGCCAGTCCGCCATGGCTGCTATACCACCTCGGCGAGATCGCCGTTGCGTTCCAGCCAGGCGCGCCGGTCGGCGGCGCGCTTCTTGGCCAGCAGCATGTCGAATACCTCGATGGTGTCGTCGCCCTCCACCTTGAGTTGCACCAGCCGGCGCGTGGCCGGGGCGAGGGTCGATTCGCGCAACTGGACCGGGTTCATCTCGCCCAGCCCCTTGAAGCGCGTCACGTGGATCTTGCCACGCCGCCCCTCGGCCTGGAGGCGATCGATCAGCCCGTCACGCTCGGCCTCGTCCAGGGCGTAGAAGGTCTCCTTGCCGATGTCGACCCGGTACAGCGGCGGCATGGCGACGAAGACATGCCCGGCGTCCACCAGCGCGGGGAAGTGACGCAGGAACAGGGCCGAGAGCAACGTGGCGATGTGCAGCCCGTCGGAATCCGCGTCGGCGAGGATGCAGACCTTGCCGTAGCGCAGCTTGGAGAGATCGTTCGAGCCCGGCTCGAGGCCCAGTGCCACGGCGATGTCGTGCACTTCCTGGCTGGCGAGCACCTGGCCGGGGTCGGTCTCCCAGGTGTTCAGGATCTTGCCGCGCAGGGGCATGATCGCCTGGAAGTCGCGTTCACGGGCCTGCTTGGCCGAGCCGCCGGCCGAGTCGCCCTCCACGAGGAACAGCTCGGTGCGAGAGAGGTCGGTGGAGGCACAGTCGGCCAGCTTCCCGGGCAGGGCCGGGCCGCTGGTCACGCGCTTGCGGGCGACCTTCTTCTCGCTCCTGATGCGGCTCTGCGCCGACTCGATCGCGATCTGGGCGATCCGCTCGCCGATATCGGGATGCTGGTTGAGATACAGCGAGAGCGCGTCCTTGACCACGCCGCCGATGAAGCTGGCCGACTCGCGCGAGGACAGGCGCTCCTTGGTCTGTCCGGCGAACTGCGGGTCGTGCAGCTTGGCGGAGAGCACGAAGCGCACCCGGTCGAAGACGTCCTCCGGCGAGAGGCGCACGCCGCGGGGCAAGAGGCTGCGGAACTCGCAGAACTCGCGGATCGCCTCGGTCAGCCCCTGGCGCAGGCCGTTGACGTGGGTGCCGCCCTGCAGGGTGGGGATCAGGTTGACGTAGCTCTCGGTGAGCCCCTCGCCGGGTTCCGTGGCCCAGACGACCGCCCAGGAGACCTCCTGCGCGCGCCCGCCGTCGGGTGCCTTCATGTGGCCGACGAACCCCTCGGCGGGAAGCACCTCCTGGTCGGCAACGCTCTCGAGCAGGTAGTCGCGCAGGCCGTCGGCGTAGCACCACTGTTCGCTCTCGCCGCTGGCCTCGTCGGTCAGGCTGACCGTCAGGCCCGGGCAGAGCACCGCCTTGGCGCGCAGCACGTGCCGCAGCCGGGCCATGTTCATCCGCGGCTGGTCGAAGTAACTGGTATCCGGCCAGAAGGTCAGCTTCGTGCCGGTGTTTCGCTTGCCGACCGTGTCGATCACCTCCAGCGGGCGGGTGACCTCGCCGTGGGCGAACTCGATCCGGTGCAGCTTGCCGTCACGCTTGATATCCACGACCAGCCGGTCGGAAAGCGCGTTGACCACCGACACGCCCACGCCGTGCAGGCCGCCGGAAAACTGGTAGGACTTGTCCGAGAACTTGCCGCCGGCGTGCAGGCGCGTGAGGATCAGCTCCACCCCGGAGACGCCATGCTCGGGATGGACGTCCACGGGCATGCCACGCCCGTCGTCGACCACCGTCAGCGCGCCGTCGGCATACACCGTGACGTCGATCCGGCTCGCGTGGCCACTGATCGCCTCGTCGACGCTGTTGTCGATCACCTCCTGGGCCAGGTGGTTGGGCCGGGTGGTATCGGTGTACATGCCCGGGCGCTTCCTGACCGGATCAAGCCCGGTGAGCACCTCGATCGAGCCGGCGGTATAGTCGGATCTTTCAGCCATAATCAACGGTTACATGGAGTGGGACGACGCGGACGCGACTGCGTCCGCACGCGGGGATCAGCAGAAAGTGTACACGCACCCGCCAAGGTTGCCCTTGAAATGGACGCGCCGCGCCGCCATATCGGCGCCGCGTCCGGTCACATTCCGAGACTCACCCGGCCCGGCTGCTTGATGAAATGGCCGGGCCAGCGATACCGTCAATCGATCGAGGACAGCCAGACCATGAGCGAGAGCGAGAACGTCTTTTCCGTTTCCACCCCCGAGTTCGCCGAGAAGGTGATCGACGCCTCCCGGGAGACGCCCGTGCTGGTCGACTTCTGGGCCGAATGGTGCGGGCCCTGCCGCCAGCTGATGCCGGTGCTCACCCAGGTGGTCGAGGAGATGGACGGCCAGGTGAAGCTCGCCAAGGTGAATACCGAGGAGGAGCAGGAACTTGCCGCGCAGGTCGGCGTGCGTAGCCTGCCCACGGTGATGCTGTTCGTCGGCGGCCGTCCCGTCGACCAGTTCCAGGGCGCCCTGCCGGAAGGCCAGATCCGCGAGTTCGTCGGCCGGCACGTGCTCTCGGAAATCGACAAGCTCCGCCGCGAGGCACAACAGGTGCGCGCGGCCGGCGCACTCGACCAGGCGATGGACCTGCTCCGCCAGGCCAACCAGCAGGAGCCGGGCAACGTCGAGGTGCTGCTCGACATCGCCGACCTCATCGCCGAGCAGGGTGACCTCGACCAGGCCTGGGAGATCCTCGAGGCCCTGCCGGTGGACGCGGCGACCCGCGATGACGTGCGCGAGTTCAAGGCGCGCATCGGCATGGCCCGCTCGGCGCAGTCCGGCCCGCCCGAGGACGAGCTCCGCGCCCGGATCGAGGCGGACCCGAAGGACCTCGAGGCCCGCGAGGCGCTGGCTGCCAAGCTCGCCATCCGCAACGACGTCGAGGGCGCGCTCGAGCAGTACTACCAGATGATGCTGCGCGACCGTGAATGGAACGACGACGCCGGCCGCCGGGGCATGATCGACCTGTTCGAGATGCTGGGCAGCGACCATCCCCTGACCCGCCAGTACCGCCGCAAGATGTTCGGCCTGCTGCACTGAGCAGGGAACGGCATGCACGCCCACGACCATGTTCCCGATGCGATTGACCGCGCCGGACGAGCGCTGGGGATCGGCATTGCCCTCAATCTCGGCTTCGTCATCGTCGAGGCCGTGGCCGGCATCCTCGGCCAGTCGATGGCGCTGCTGGCCGACGCGGCGCACAACCTCGGCGACGTGCTGGGATTGGTACTCGCCTGGGGCGCCAACCGGCTGACCCGCCGACTGGCCAGCTCCCGTTTCAGCTACGGACTGGGCAGCAGCACCATCCTTGCCGCGCTGGTCAACGGCATCACCCTGCTGCTGGTCTCGCTGTGGATTCTCTGGGAGGCGGGCATGCGCCTGGCCGACCCGCCGGCCGTGCACGGCATGGTCGTGATCGGGGTCGCCCTGGCCGGCGTGCTGGTCAACACCGCGACCGCCTGGCTGCTGCTGTCCGGGCAGAAGGACGATCTCAACCTGCGCGGCGCCTTCCTGCACATGGCCGCCGACGCCGCCGTCTCGGTGGCTGTCGCCATCTCGGGGCTGCTCGTGCTGCTGACCGGTATCGCCCGGATCGACCCCATCCTCGGCATGGTGGTGAGCCTGGTGATCCTGGTGCCGGCCGCCGGGCTCGTGTGGCGCTCCCTGCAACTGGTGCTGCACGGTGTCCCGGAATCCATCGACCTGGACGATGTCGCCCGATTCCTGGAGGAGCAGCCCGGGGTGGCGAGTCAGCACCACCTGCATGTCTGGGCCCTGTCGACCCGCGAGACGGCCCTGAGCGTGCATCTGGTGATGCCCGATCCGCCTGCGGATCCCGATGCCTTCTTGGGGGAGCTGCAGGAGGAACTGCTGGAACGGTTCGCGATCCGCCACGCCACCATCCAGATCGAGCAGGGACGCTACCCCTGCCCCATCGATCGGCACGAACCGACGCCGGGCTGAACACGCACCCTCAGCATGCCCGGCCGTTCTCAGCGCAATTCGAGCCGCTCGTAGAAGGCGTCCAGCGCCTCGCGCGCGCAGGCGGCGTCCTTGTCGCCCCCGGGCGCCCCGCTGATCCCCAGCGCGCCGATGGTCGCCCCGCCGGATTCGATCTTCACCGCGCCGTCGAGCACCAGGACGCCGTCGACGTGGTTCATCTCCATGCGGATATCGTCGCGAGCCTCGCGGAACGCGCCGGAGTCCACGCCGGACAGAATGACGGCACGGGCCTTGTCCGTGGCGATCTGCCGGGTGAAACGCGGCGCGCGGGTGGCCCGCATCATCACCTGCGGATCGCCCGACGGGTCGACCACCACCGCCGTGACGGCATAGCCCCGATCGGTGCAAACGCTCACGGCCTTCTCCGCGAGGTCTGCCGCGAGCCCCATCCCGATGCGCTCGACGGCCACCACGTCGCCGGCGCCGTCTGCACCCTCCCCGGCGTGAGCGAGCATCGCAGACGTCAGCAACACCGGCGCCAGCAGCCGGCCGGCCTTCACTCCCCTCATGGCAAATCCTCCGCTATGGTGGTGTAACGTTTTCGATCAATCACTCGCGGGATAGGGGTGATGCCTTCCCGCACCCCGGGGCCGAGCATAGCCGGCGTGAACAGAGGATGAAGCGAGCATGGGCGATTCACGACGCGACGACCTGACGGAGGAAGCCCGGGACGCACTCGAGGCATTGCGGCGCATCGCTCCCTTCGACCGGATCGATCCCGCGGTACTGGGCCGCGCGATGCCCGAGGCCCGCATCCGCCGGCTCGAGCGCGGCGAGGTATTGCTCGAACCGCGCATGGGCCCGCCCGAGTCGTTCTTCGTGCTGCTGTCCGGGCGGGTCGACGGCCTGGCGGGTGACTCGGACGGAGAGCCCGTGTGGTCGCTGGGGCGCGGCGACAGCTTCCCGCTGGGGGCGCTGATGGAAAAGCGCGCCGTCGGCACCCGCCAGGTCGCCGCGGAGGATGGCGAGGTCGTGGTCCTCCCGGCGGCGGCCTTCCAACGCCTTCGCCGGGAGAGCGAGGACTTCGCCGACTTCTGCAACCGCCGCATCGGCCACCTGCTCAGCCGCCCACCGCAGCCCGCTGGCGGCGGACGGGAAACCGGCATGGCCGGACAGGGGGCGATGCTCGACCCGGCCACGCCCATCCGCCAGCGGCTGGAGACCAACCCGCTGCACCTCGACGGCGACACCCCGCTGGCCGAGGCCGCCGGGCGCCTCGAGACCTCCGGCAGTGAGGCCATCCTCGTGGAACTGGACGGCGGCTGGGGCATCGCCACCCTGCGGGACCTGGCCTTCCGCGGGATCGTTCGGGCGCAGGACCCGGACGCCATGCTGGCCGACATCGCCACCCGCGACCCGGTCACCGTCGACGCGGACACCTCGCTGCTCGAAGCCGCCGTCACTCTGGCCGAACACGGCTTTCATCACCTGCTGGTCACCGACGGCGACCGCCCGGTACCGCTGGGCGTCCTCGACGAGGCGAGCCTGTACCGCGTCAACGCGATGACGCCGGGCCTGATGCACCAGCGCATCCGTCGGGCCGACGGCATCGAGGCACTCGCGGCCATCCGTCAGGAGGTACCGGGCATCGTCGGCGCCCTGCTCGATTCGGGCTCCGGCTTCGCACCGATCAGCCGCATCGTCAGCGGCATCAACGACGCCATCGCCCACCGCGTGATCACCCTGACGTTCGAGGACGCCCCCCTGCCCGACGACCTGCGCTGGTGCTGGCTCACCTTCGGCAGCGAGGCCCGCTCCGAGCAGACGCTGGCGACCGACCAGGACAACGGCCTGGTGTTCGACGGCACGAGCGATCCCGCCGAGACGCGCCGCCACCTGCTGCCGCTGGCCCGTCACATCAACGAGGCCCTCGACGAACTCGGCTACCCGCTGTGCCCGGGCAACATCATGGCCGGCAACCCGGATTTGTGCCTGTCGGTCGAGGAGTGGTCACAGCGCTTCCGCGGCTGGATCGACCAGGGCACGCCGGAACACCTGCTCAACGCGACCATCTTCTTCGACGCCCGTGCCCTGGCGGGCGACGAGTCGCTGTTCGACCGATGGGCCGGCAGCTGGCGCGAGCCGGCGAGAAAGAACAGTCGCTTCCGGCGGCAACTGGCGGCCAACGCGCTGCGACTGCAGCCGCCGCTGACACTGTTCGGCGGTTTCCGCACCCGCAGCCGGCAGGGTCAGCGCGGCATCGACATCAAGACCGACGGTGCCACCCCCTTCGTGGACGCCGCGCGCATCGAGGCGCTGGCACAGGGCGCTGCCGTCACGCGCACCGACCAGCGCCTGGCGCTGGTCCCCCAACGCGCCCTGCCGGCCGAGGATCTCAAGGCCGCCTACGACTTCATCCAGCGCCTGCGGCTGCGACACCAGTACGAGCAGATCGGCCGCGGCGAAAGCCCGGACAACCTGATCGACCCCGACGGCCTCGACGGACTGACCCAGCGCCTGCTCAAGGAGGCATTCCGCATCGCCCGCAAGCTTCAGCAGCACCTAGCGATCGCCTACCAGCTCTGACCCGGGCCGATACCGGACTGCCCCAGCCTCCGGCAAAAGGTTCCCATTCGGCCCGCTGTTCCAGTAGGCTTACGGTGCGCCGGGAACCGGGCCTGCAGGACGGGCGCCGGGAAAACCGGTCGAGGAAGGAAGACAACACGTTCGGAACCCACCGAATCGATAACTCGAGGAGCCACTTATGGAGCAAAGTTCCAATCGCGCCGATTACTGGCGCGCCAATCTGAGGGTGCTGTTCGGCTGTCTGGCCGTCTGGTTCCTGGTTTCCTACGTCTTCGGCATCCTGCTGGTCGACGTGCTCAATCAGGTCTCGCTGGGCGGGTATCCGCTGGGCTTCTGGTTCGCGCAGCAAGGCTCGATCTTCACCTTCGTGGTGCTGATCTTCTTCTACGCCTGGCGCATGAACGCCATCGACAAGAAATTCGGCGTCGCCGAAGACTAAGAACCCGGGAGCCTGACACACATGGAACTGCAGACACTGATCTACCTGGTGGTAGGTGCCACCTTCCTGCTTTACTTCATCCTCGCGATCATCGCGCGGGCCGGCACGACCAGCGAGTTCTACGTCGCCGGCAAGGGCATCAACCCGATCGCCAACGGCATGGCGACCGCCGCCGACTGGATGTCGGCCGCCTCGTTCATCTCGATGGCCGGCCTGATCGCCTTCAACGGCTACTCCGCTTCCGCCTACCTGATGGGCTGGACGGGCGGCTACGTCCTGCTGGCCATGCTGCTGGCTCCGTACCTCCGCAAGTTCGGCAAGTTCACGGTGCCCGAGTTCATCGGTGACCGGTTCTACTCCAACACCGCGCGCGTGGTGGCGGTCATCGCCCTGCTGGTCATTTCCCTGACCTACGTCATCGGGCAGATGAAGGGTGTCGGCGTGGCTTTCTCCCGCTTCCTCGAGACCTCGGTCGAGGTCGGCCTGTTCGCGGGCATGGCCATCGTCTTCGTCTACGCGGTACTCGGCGGCATGAAGGGGATCACCTACACGCAGATCGCGCAGTACGTGATCATGATCTTCGCCTACACCGTCCCGGCGATCTTCATCTCCCTGCAGCTGACCGGTAACTTCCTGCCGCAGATCGGCACCGGCGGAACCGTCACGGACGGCTCCGAGCAGTACCTGCTGCAGAAGCTCGACATGGTGCTGGTCGATCTGGGCTTTGCCGAGTACACCGACACGCCGGACCTGCTGAACACCTTCCTGCTGACGCTGGCGCTGATGATCGGTACCGCCGGGCTGCCGCACGTCCTGGTGCGCTTCTTCACCGTCCCGCGCGTGCGTGACGCGCGCAAGTCCGCCGGCTGGACCCTGCTGTTCATCGCTATCCTCTACACCACCGCTCCGGCCGTCGGCGCGATGGCGATGTGGAACACGTTGAAGACCGTGCAGGACACCGACCAGATCGGGGCCGAGGACGGCAACCTGGTCTACGAGGAGCGACCGGACTGGATGAAGAGTTGGGAGACTACCGGCCTGCTCAAGTTCGAGGACAAGAACGACGACGGCCGCATCCAGTACTACAACGACGACAACGAAGAGTTCGCGGCCAAGGCCGAGGAAGAATACGGCTGGGAAGGCAACGAGCTGACCGTCGACCGTGACATCATGGTCCTGGCCAACCCGGAAATCGCCAACCTGCCGAACTGGGTCATCGCCCTGATCGCCGCCGGTGGTATCGCGGCCGCCCTGTCGACCGCCGCCGGCCTGTTGCTGGCGATCTCCTCGGCGATCTCGCACGATCTTCTCAAGGGCGTGTTCATGCCGAACATCTCCGAGAAGAACGAGTTGATGGCCGGGCGAATCTCGATGACCGTCGCGATCATCATTGCCGGCTACCTGGGCCTCAACCCGCCCGGCTTCGCCGCCCAGGTGGTGGCACTGGCCTTCGGCCTGGCGGCCAGTTCGCTGTTCCCGGCACTGATGATGGGCATCTTCTCCAAGCGGATGAACAAGCAGGGCGCGATCGCCGGCATGCTGGCCGGTCTGACCGTCACGCTGCTGTACATCTTCTGGTACAAGGGCTGGTTCTTCATCCCGGACACCAATCCGCTGCCGGACGATGCGGACAACTGGCTGTTCGGGATCAACCCCACCTCGTTCGGTGCCATCGGCGCGGCCGTGAACTTCATCGTCGCGATCATCGTCGCCAAGATGACCACGCCGCCGCCGGCGGAGATCCAAGAGCTGGTCGAGGACGTCCGCGTACCGCGCGCGAGCTGATCCCCGACCCGTCGGCCGGTCGCAACCGGTCGACCCGAAACGACAAAACCCCGGGCTTG
>NZ_JBKGYT010000053.1:0-12032 GCF_046545975.1 Guyparkeria sp.
TTCCCGGCGACGATGTCACGCTCGTGGTCGCCGATGTACCAGATGCTGTCCGGCGCCAGTCGCAGCTTGCCGGCGGCGTACAGCAGCGGGTCGGGATGCGGCTTGGCGCGGTTGAGGTCGTCGCCGCACACCACGACCGCCGGCCGCAGGGCCAGTGCCTCGAGGAGCCGGCGTGTGAGCCCCCCGGGCTTGTTGGTCACCACGCCCCAGGGCAGTAGGCGGGCATCGAGTTCCTCCACCAGCCGGTCCAGGCCCGGGAACAGCCGCGTGTGGACCGCGAGGTTCTCCGCGTACAGGGCCAGGAAGCGATCGCGCAGCGCCTGGTAGGCCTCGTGGTCGGGCGTGATGTCCAGCCCGATGGCCAGCAGGCCGCGCGCGCCGTTCGAGACGTGGGGACGGATCTGAGCGGGCGGCATCGGCTCGAGTCCTTCCTCCACGCGCAGGCGGTTGAGTGACGCGGCCATGTCCGGCGCCGTGTCGAGCAGGGTGCCGTCGAGGTCGAACAGAATGGCTTTCGGCACGGTCAATGGCATCAGGATTCCTTGACGAAGGCCATCAGGTAGTTGACGTCGAGATCCCGGTCGTTGAGCGAGAACTCCCGGGTCAGCGGGTTGTAGACGATGCCCGTCGAGGCGATCGGGCGCAAGCCGGCCCGGCGGCCCATGCGCGCCAGCTCTCCGGGCCGGATGAAGTGCCCATGGTCGTGCGTGCCCTTCGGCACCATGCCCAGGACGTACTCGGCGGCCACGATGCCGAGCAGCCAGGACTTGGCGTTGCGGTTGAGCGTGGACAGGAAGACGTGACCCCCGGGTCGCACCGCCGTGGCCAGCGCGTCGATGATCGACTGCGGCTCGTCGACGTGCTCGAGCATCTCCATGCAGGTGACCACGTCGAACTCCCCGTCGTGCTCCGGGGCGAAGCGGGTCACGTCCGCGACGCGGTAGTCGATGTCCAGGTACTCCGGGGCGTGCTCGCGGGCCACCTCGATCACGTCCTCGGCGAGATCCAGCGCCGTGACCTTCGCCCCGCTGCGCGCCAGTGACTCGGCGAGAATCCCGCCCCCGCAGCCGACGTCCAGCACCGCCTGGTCGCCCGGGTCGCTGTGCTCTTCGATGAAGGCCATGCGCAGCGGGTTGATGGCGTGCAGCGAGGCGAACGGACCGTCGCTGTCCCACCATTGCCGGGCAAGCTGGTTGAAGTGCGCCAGTTCCTCGGGCGAGGCGCTGGAGGCCGTGGTGTCCTGCGATGTCGTGGAGCGGTTCTTCGGTGACATGGCGGTTGGGAACTCCATTAAAGGGCGTTCCTGATCTCTAGGATCGGGGCGCGCCAGGCCTTCGCTCGCTCGATGATGGCCCGGGCATCCAGGTGGCGCAACCGGCCGTGGCGAAGCAGCGCCTTGCCGTCGATCCAGACGTCGCTCACCTGCCGGCGCGAGGCGCTGTAGATCAGGGTGGATACCGGGTCGAAGACCGGCTGGGTCTCCGGCTCGTCGAGGTTGACGGCCACCAGGTCGGCGCGCTTGCCGGGCTCGATCGAGCCGACGCGGTCGTCGAGCCCGAAGGCCCGGGCCCCGCCGAGGGTGGCCATGTGCAGCGCCTGGTGGGCGGTGACCGCCGAGGCATCGCCGTGAACGTACTTGCCGACCAGCGCGGCGGTGCGCATCTCGTCGAACATGTCCAGGTCGTTGTTGCTCGCCGCCCCGTCCGTGCCCAGCCCGACGTTCACCCCGGCCTCCAGCAGGCGGGCCACCGGGCAGAAGCCGGAGGCGAGCTTGAGGTTCGACTGCGGCGAGTGCAGTACGTGGGTGCCCGTCTGCACCAGGCGCTCAATCTCCGCGTCCGTCAGCTGCGTCATGTGCACGGCGACCAGGTGCTCGTTGAGCAGGCCGAGGCGATCGAGGCGGGCGAGTGGGCGCTCCCCGGTCTCGGCGACGGCCTGATCGACCTCGTGGGCCGTCTCGTGGACGTGCATGTGTATCGGCAGGTCGAGCTGGTCGCCGATGGTGCGGACCCGGGTCAGCGCCGCATCGCCGACGGTGTAGGGCGCGTGCGGGGCCAGGGCGAAGTCGACGCGCGGGTGGCGGCGCCAGGTGTCGATCAGGTCGATGCCCTTGGCCAGCGCCTCCTCGGGGTCGGCGGACCAGGGGTTGGGGGCGTCGATCACCACGATGCCGAACACCCCGCGCATCCCGGACTCGACGACCGCCTCGATGGCGGCCTCGGGGAAGAAGTACATGTCGGCCAGACACGTCGTGCCGCCCCGGATCATCTCCAGCATCGCGAGCATGCTGCCGTCGCGGACGAAATCCATGCCCAGCATCTGCCCCTCTACCGGCCAGATGTGATTCTCGAGCCAGGTTATCAGCGGCAGGTCGTCGGCCATGCCGCGCATCAGGCTCATCGCCGCGTGGGTATGTCCGTTGACCAGACCCGGGATGAGCGCGTGCTCGGGCAGGTCGATCCAGTCCCCGGCACCGAGGCGGGCGCGCGCCTGGTCGCGGGGGAGGATCGCCTCGATCTCGCCGTCGCGGACCACCACCGCATGCTCCTCGAGCACGACGTCTTGCGGGGCGACGGGGACGAGCCAGCGGGGGGCGAGGATCTGGAGGTGCGGGCGGTCGGCGGTCATGGTCGGTGCGAACCCGGGTTTTGAAGGGGTTGGAAAACAGCGCAAGACTAGCACGGCAGGGATCTCCCGCCCGGGACTACGGGGCGGGCGGAAAACGTGCTAAGCTCAAGCGCTTGCATTCCCGGCCTGCTGGCCGGACGGGGTCCGCATCGTTCGGCCCCGGCACGAAATCAATGATACGAATAGACGCGCTCGTCGGCAGGGGAGCGCGCTTTTTGGTTTTGACACATTCCAAACGTCGGAATGGGATCGTCGAGGATTGCCGTGAGCGAGTTTCTGTTGCCAACCTACAATCGCCAGCCGGTGTGTTTCGTCCGGGGGGAAGGCCCCTACCTGTGGGACGAGGCCGGCATGCAGTATCTCGATGCCATCAGCGGCATCGCGGTGACCGGCCTCGGTCATGCCCAGCCGGACATCGCCGAGGCGATCTGCGACCAGGCCAAGACGCTCATCCATACCTCGAACCTCTACGGCATTCCCTGGCAGGAGCGCCTCGGCGAGCGGCTCGCCGCGCTGTCGGGCATGGAGAAGGTGTTCTTCGCCAATTCCGGCACGGAGGCCAACGAGGCGGCCATCAAGCTCGCCCGCCTGCACGGTCGCCGCCGCGAGGTCGCCAACCCGAAGATCGCGGTGATGGAGCACAGCTTCCACGGCCGCACCCTGGCCGCGCTCGCCGCCACCGGCAACGCCGCCATCCAGAAGGGCTTCGAGCCGTTGCTCGACGGCTTCGTCCGCCTGCCGTTCGGTGATGCCGAGGCCCTGAGGCGGGCGGCTGCCGACGAGGAGATCGTCGCCGTCCTGCTCGAACCGGTGCAGGGCGAGGGCGGCGTCCGTCCGGCCCCCGAGGGCTATCTCGCCGCCGTGCGCGAGATCTGCGACCGGCACGACTGGCTGATGATGGTCGACGAGGTGCAGACCGGCATCGGCCGCACCGGTCGCTGGTTCGGGTTCCAGCACGAGGATGTGCTCCCGGACGTGATGACCCTGGCCAAGGGGCTGGGCAACGGCGTGCCCATCGGTGCCTGCCTGACCGCGGGCCGGGCGACCGAGCTGTTCGGGCCGGGCAGCCACGGCTCGACCTTCGGCGGCAACCCGCTGGTGTGCCGGGTCGCCTGCACCGTGCTCGACGTGATCGAGCGCGACGGCCTGGTCGCGCGGGCCGAGTCGCTGGGCCGTCAGCTGGTCGAGCGCATCTCGGCGGGACTGGCCGACCTGCCGGCCTGCCGCGACGTGCGCGGCCGCGGCCTGATGGTGGGCATCGAGCTCGACCGCCCCTGCGGGGAGCTGGTGGGCCGGGCCCTGTCCGAGAACCTGCTCATCAACGTGACGGCCGGGTCGGTGATCCGCCTGTTGCCGCCGTTGATCCTGAGTGCCTCGCAGGCCGACCTGATCGCCGATCGCCTCGTCGCACTGGTTCGAAACTGGCTCGACACGACCGAGCCCGCCGAATAAAACCGGCCACGGCCCTGCCGGGCCCGGCCGCCAATGGAAAGCGAGACCCATGTCGACACGTCACTTCCTCAGCCTGTTCGATCTCACCACCGACGAGTATCGCGCCCTGTTCGAGCGCGCCGGCCAGATCCAGGCCGCCCGCGAACGCGGCGAGCGTCCCGGCACGCTCGAGCGGCGCGTGCTGGGCATGATCTTCGAGAAGGCCTCCACCCGGACGCGCCTGTCGTTCGAGTCGGGCATGGCCCAGCTCGGCGGCTCGGCGATCTTCCTGTCGCCGCGCGACACGCAGCTCGGCCGCGGCGAGCCGATCGAGGATTCTGCGCGCGTCATGTCGCGGATGGTCGACGCGATCATGATCCGCGCCAACGACCACGGCATGGTCGAGACCTTCGCCGCCAACAGCCGCGTGCCGGTGATCAACGCGCTGACCGACCTCAATCACCCCTGCCAGTTGCTGGCCGACGTGTACACCTACCAGCGCCATCGCGGCTCGATCGCCGGCAAGCGGGTCGCCTGGGTCGGTGACGGCTTCAACATGTGCCATTCGTACATCAACGCCGCCCGGGTGTTCGGCTTCGAGCTGACCGTGGCCGCGCCGAGCGGCTACGAGCCGGCGACCGAGGTGGTCGAGGCGGCCGGCGATCACGTGCGCCTGGTCGAGAGCGCCGATGCGGCGGTCGAGGGCGCGGATCTCGTGGTCACCGACGTCTGGGCCTCGATGGGGCAGGAGGAGGAGCGCCTGCGCCGGCTGCGCGACTTCCAGAACTACCAGATCAACGACGAGATCATGGCCCGGGCGAAGGGCGATGCGCTGTTCATGCACTGCCTGCCGGCCCACCGGGGCGAGGAAGTGTCGGCCAGCGTCATCGACGGGCCGAGCAGCGTGGTCTGGGACGAGGCCGAGGCCCGCATGTATACCCAGCAGGCGCTGGTGGAGTTCCTGATCCTCGGCGAGTTTCCCGGCAGCTCGGGCTGAGCCGTGGCACGGTGGGCGACGGGCCCATGACGAGACGGCGCGGCTTCCACCGCGCCGTTTTTGCGTTCAGGTGCCGAATGCCGGCCGAGGCGCGGCGGATTGAAGGCGGGCGCCGGGCCGCTCAGCGCATGCGCCGGGTCTTGTCGACCATGCGCAGGGTGGAGCGGCTGTTGTTGTAGCGCGCGACCAGGGGCAGGGGGATCCAGCGCAGGGCGAAGGATTCCTCGTTGCCGGGCACGGGGAGGCGGTCGTCGATCTCGACGAGGTAGCGGATGTCGATGTGCTCGTGGGGCTGGGCGTCCGGGTGGGGCTCCTGGGTGGAGTGGATGTCGACGTCGAAGATCCCCTCGCCGACCAGCCGGATGTGCTCGGGGGCGACACCCGTCTCCTCGGCGCACTCCTTGAGGGCCACCGCACGCATGTCGGTGGCGCCGTCGGCATGCCCGCCGGGCTGGAGCCAGCAATCGAGCTTGCGGTGGTGCATCAGCAGCACCGCGGTGCGGGCCGGGTTGACCACCCAGGTGGAGGCCGAGACGTGCGCCGGCAGATGGTCTCGGTAGAAGGTGTCCGGGTGGGCGGCGACGAACTGCCGCGCGCGCTGGACGAAGGCCGCCTCGTCCAGGTGGCGTGTCCGGTAGCGGGCGAGTTGGTCGAGCAGGTCGCAGCGATGCATGGCGCGATACGCTCCTAGGTGTACGCCGGGTTCTTGACCGCGGCGATGGCGGCGCGGGCGGCCTCTTCGACGTCGCCCTCGCGGCCGGCGATGGTCAGGCGCCCGTACTTGCCCACGGCGCGCACGTCGATCAGCGAGATGTTGGCGGCCTTCTCGGCCTGGTTGGCCGCGTAGACGATGTAGCCGGCCGGTTCGACCTCAAGGATGAACATGGCCTGGTCGGGCAGGATCATGTTGCCGCGACGGTTCTGGCGGTTGATCAGGACCGTGTGGTCCGGCGTCATGCCGGTGATGATCTCCTGCCAGGCGATCTCGCACGGCTGCCTGGCGGTCTGCTCCTGGCGCAGGTAGTCGAGAATGGTCTCGCCGGCCTGGACCACGTCGCTCTGGACCCGGTGGTGGATGACCATCGAGCCGAAGGCGCGCTCGACCACCTGCTGGGCCAGTCGGACCCGGGATGACTTGAGCGCGATGTCGGTCAGGCGGTGGACGGCCATGCCCGGCGAGACTTCCACCCACAGGCAGGCGTCACCCGGAATCGGCAGGAAACCCTGGGACACCGTCGCCATGTACTCAGCCACCTGGGGCTGAAGCGAGTCGATGAAGACGTATGTCCGGAGTTCGATCATGCGGGGCGGGCCTTGGCGAAGCGCCGTTGAAGTATCAGGTAACCTCGGGAATTCGCGAGTCTACCATCAGCAAGTGCCGGGAAGCATTGCGATCCCTTATGGCTGCCATATGGTTTCCGCCCTCGGCCAGCCGCCACGGTTCAGCCGATCCTGAGGTAGTCCCCGCCGTGCTCCTTGAGAAAGGCGAGAAACTCGCGGGCGATGACGGAAAGCGCCTTGCCGCGAGGGTAGACGATGTTCCAGTAGCGCTCCAGCGGGAATCCCTCGACGTCGAGCTTGACCAGCGGACCGGCCTCGCTCTCGAGGTTGAGCGCATGCTCGGAGACCACCGAGATGCCCAGTTGGCCGACCACGGCGTGCTTGATCGACTCGTTGCCTTCCAGCACCAGGCGTTGCCGGAGCTTGAGCCCGTGCTGGGCGAAGTGTTCCTCGACCTTGTGCCGGATGCCGGAACCCGGCTCGCGCATGATGAACGGCTCCTCGGCGATGCGCTCGATGGGGATATTGCGCTCGCGCGCCAGCGGGTGGTCCCGGTGGGCGATCACCACCAGCGGGTTGGGCGCGAAGGGGATCAGCTCGAGATCGATCCCGCTGTCGGGCACGTGGCCGATGATGTAGAGATCCGACAGGTTGTCCTCGATGCGCTTGAGCAGCGTGTCGCGGTTGGAGACCTTCAGTTCCATCTCGATGTCGGGGTACTGCTTGGCGAAATCCCCCATCGCCAGCGGGGCGAAGTACTTGGCGGTGGTGATCACCGACAGGCGCAGCCGACCCTTCTTCAGTCCCTTTAGGTCGTTGAGCGACATCTCGAGGTTCGACAGCGCGTCGATCACGTCGCGGCAGCCGCGGGCGACCAGGTTGCCGGCGTCGGTGAGGAAGATCTTGCGGCCGATCTGCTCGAACAGCGGCATGCCCACCGTTTCCGAGAGGCTTTTCACCTGCGCGGACACGGTCGGCTGGGTCAGGAACAGTTCCTCGGCCGCCCGCGTGAAGCTGCCCAGGCGGGCGACCGCCTCCACGATCTCGATCTGCCTCAATGTCGCATGCCTGAGCAGGTAGCGCGCCTCGGCCTGTCGTCCGTCATCCGGCATGTCGTTCTCCGTTCCACCCTTGTTGCATAGAGCAAATTCTATGCGACTGACCAATGGATATCGATATCTCTTTGCATTTCGCGCCAGATGCCGGCGACCGATGCAACGCCAACCGGCAAGGCATGCATTGGAATTTCCACGCCCTCGCATAGATCCGAATCTATTCATGGAGGGGTACGCCTTCTTCCATCGAATCCGGCCCATGACGCGGTCAAACGTCGCCACGGCGACCATGGAGCCGGTTCCCGGCGCCCTCGGTTTCATCAGATCAGGGCTTTTCCCCGGTTGCATAGACTAATGTCAATGGGTGCCTTCGGTAATTCGTATTGGTTCCGGCCAGCCGCCATCACTACCTTGCCTCTTGCTGACGGGACCGCGGCATCGCGGTTCCGGTCAACCCGCGTCACCGGAGGGGGACCAACCATGGACATGCAAACCACCTGGCCGATCGCCGGAGCCTTGCTCCTGCTCATGCCGCTACTCCTGCTGGTGGCGGCATTGCCGTCCACGTCCGGGGGCGTCGAAGTGGCCCGCCGTTATCGCCAGCGGGTGCGTTGGGCGGCAATCGGCGCCCTTGCTCTCGCCATTGCGGCCGTGCTGGCCTACCTGGCGGGCAGCCAGCACCATCTCACGGCGGCCGCGCTCCCCCTGCCGGGCGGCATCGGCGCGCTCGCACTCTCGGTGCAGGTCGACCAGCTCACCCTGGTCCTGGCGGTCCTCGTGGCATTCGTCGTCACCCTGATCGCCCGCTACAGCGAGAAGTACCTGGACGGCGACCCCCGGCAGGCCCGCTTCTTCCGCCTGCTCGCGCTGACCGCCGGCTTCTTCCTGCTGGTCGTGATCGCCGCCAACCTCGCGCTGTTCGCGCTGGCGATCATCCTGACCGGCTTTTCCCTGCACAAGCTGTTGCTGTTCTACCCGGACCGCCCGCGCGCGGTCATGGCCACGCACAAGAAATCCCTGTTCAGCCGCAGTGCCGATGCCTGCCTGGTCGGCGCCACCGTCCTGATCGGTCACCAGGTCGGCAGCCTGCAGTTCGACGCGATCGCCGAGTGGGCCCACGCCCAGGACGGCATGCCGTTCGGCATGCACGCCGCGGCGTTCCTGATCGTGCTCGCCGCGATCCTCAAGAGCGCCCAGTTCCCGTTCCACGGCTGGCTCCTGCAAGTGATGGAGGCGCCCACCCCGGTCTCGGCGCTGATGCACGCGGGCATCGTCTACAGCGGGGCGATCATCGTGCTGCGCACCAGCGAGTTCCTCGCCATTCAGGGCAGCGCACTGTTCCTGCTCGCCATCATGGGGCTGGTCACGCTGGTGATCGCCTCGCTGGTGATGCTCACGCAGACGGCGGTGAAGTCCTCGCTGGCCTGGTCCACCACCGGCCAGCTCGGCTTCATGCTGCTCGAGTTGGGCCTGGGCCTGTTCGCCCTGGCGCTGCTGCACCTCGTCGGCCACTCGCTCTACAAGGCGCATGCCTTCCTCGCCGCCGGCAGCATTCCCGACCAGCTGCGTCAGCCCAAGCCGGCCGCGCGCCGCCGGGTAGGCTTCGGCACCTGGGCGGTGTCGATCGCCGCAAGCCTCGCACTGACCGCGGCACTGGCCGCCGTGCTGGGGCTGTCGGTGAGCCACGAGCCGGCGCTGATCGCCCTGGTCGCGATCGTCGCCCTGGCGGTGGCCCAACTGGTGCTCAAGGCGATCATGGTTGCCCCGGGGGCTGCCGGCATCGCCCGTGCCGCGGGGCTGGCCGCGATCATGGCCGCGGTCTACTTCGCCCTGCACGAGGCGTTCGTGACCCTGTTCGGCCCGACCGTCGCGGCGATTCCGGACGCCCTGACGCCGGCCTACGGCCTGATGCTGGCGCTGACCACGATCAGCTTCCTGTTCCTTGCCTGGCTGCAGGGGCCGGGGCGCGAACACTTCAACGGCTCGGGCCGCAAGGGACTGTTCGTGCATCTCTACAACGGGCTCTATGTCGACCTGCTGGTCGAACGCGCCGCGCATCGCCTCTGGCCCGACAAGGTGGGGCAACACCGGTCACGCCACGGCGCCATCAAGGCGCGAGCGCAGGCCACCACCCAATCCTGATTCCGACTCCTTGAGCGCCGGTCGACACCGGGAGGACACTGCCATGACGCAGGCAACGCAAGCACGACACCAGAACGCCCAGGCGGCCCAGCCGCCCGAACGCCTCGATCTCGAGCGGGTTCGCCAACTGGCGGACGCCGCCGGTCGCAAGATCGCCCCGCTCTGGCCGCTGGACTCGTTCGTCGCGGTCAACCCCTATCTCGGCCTGATCGATCAGTCGTTCAGCCGGGCCAGCGGCTACCTCGGCGCGATCGCGGGCGAACGCACCTTCATGGACCACGACTGGTATGCGGCCCGGTGGCGCGACGGGCGTCTGACCCGCGAGCACATCGAGCGCGCCGTCGAGCAGCTCGGCAACCCGGTGGCCGTCGATACGGTCATCAGCGCCCTCGAATCCCCCCGCACGACGAGTACCCCGGTGCCCATGCTGGTCGAGAAGCTCGACCGCCCCGGCGCGGCGCCGATCTCGATCTTCGTCGTCGACCAGATCAGCCACTTTCTCGCCGCCCATTTCGACCGCGGCCAGGCCATCTGGAGTGCGCCCGACGAGAGCGAGTCGCTCTATCGTGCCTGGCGGGAGTACACGCTGATCGATCGCAGCGCCCAGGCGGCCGGGCTGGGCCAGGCTCGCCGCTACCTGCGCGAGGTACCCAGCGACCCGATCGAAGCGATCGCCTGGGCGATCGAGACCCTGCGGCTGCCCGAGTCGGTGCACGCCGACTACCTGTTCGCCGCGCTCAAGTCGATCAACGGCTGGGCGTCCTACTGCCGCTACCGCCTGTGGAACGCCGAGCTCAATGGGGGGACCAGCGAGGAGCTGACCGACCTGCTGGCCGTGCGCCTGGTCTGGGAGGCGCTCGCGCTCAAGTCCACCGACAGTGCCGCGATCCGGCGCGACTGGCAGCGCGAGATCGAGCGCCACCACGAGGCGATCGCCACCGCCGAGAACGAGGCGGTCATCGACGAGGTCATGCTCACGGCCACGGAGATCGCCTTCCGCAGCCCGGTGATCCGGCACTTCCGGGCGACCAACGGGGAGCACCGTGCGGACACGGCCCGCCCGCCGATGCAGGCGGCGTTCTGCATCGACGTGCGCTCGGAGGTCTTCCGTCGCCACCTCGAGACGAGCTTTCCCGGCGCGCAGACCATCGGCTTTGCCGGCTTCTTCGGCGTGCCGCTGGCCTACAGCCGCCTGGGCGAGTCGCAGTGCCGCACGCACACGCCGGTGCTGCTCAACCCCGGCGTGACGGTTGCCGACCGCGTCGAGGGCGGTGACGAGGCGGGCCGGGCACTCGCCGAGCGACGTGAACAGCGCATCGGCAATGGCCTGTCGTGGAAGCAGTTCAAGCTCTCGGCGGCCTCCTGCTTCACCTTCGTCGAGTCGGCCGGGCTGACCTACATCCCGAAGCTGATCGGCGACACGCTCGGCTGGCACACCCCGGCCCCGCCGCCGGACCAGGCCGGGCTGACCGACGAGGAGCGCGCGCGGATCCACCCGTCGCTGTCCGCCGAGGGCGACCTCGAGGCGCGCGTGGGCATGGCCGAGGGCATTCTGCGCGGGTTGGGCCTGACCGGGGAGATCGCCCCGATCGTGCTGCTGGCCGGCCACGGCAGCACCACGACCAACAACCCGCACCGCGCGGGACTGGACTGCGGCGCCTGCGCCGGGCAGACCGGCGAGGTCAGCGCCCGGGTGGCCGCCGACCTGCTCAACGACCCGGCGATCCGCGCGGGGCTGATTGAGCGCGGCATCGAGATCCCCGCGGACACGCGCTTTGTCGCCGCGCTGCACGACACCACCACCGACGAGGTCGACCTGCTCGACCTCGACGAGGGGGCGGTCGACCCGGCAAAGCTCGACGAGTTGCGCCAGGCGCTGGTCCAGGCCGGTGATCTCACCCGCCTGGAGCGGCTGGTCACGCTGCGCGAAGATCTGTCCGACAGCCCGGCCGATCGCGAGGCCGCGCGCAAGGCGGTCACCCACCGTGGTCGGGACTGGTCCGAGGTGCGCCCGGAGTGGGGCCTGGCCGGCAACGCCGCCTTCATCGCCGCACCACGCGAACGCACCCGCGGCCTGGATCTCGCCGGCCGGTCGTTCCTGCACGACTACGACTGGCGCCAGGACGAGGGCTTCGGCGTGCTCGAGCTGATCCTGACCGCGCCGCTGGTGGTGGCCAGCTGGATCAACCTGCAGTACTACGGTTCCACCGTGGACAACGAGCGCCAGGGGTCGGGCAACAAGGTGCTGCACAACGTCGTCGGCGGGCTGGTCGGGGTTCTCGAGGGCAACGGCGGCGACCTGCGGGTGGGCCTGTCGATGCAGTCGCTTCACGACGGCGAGAACTGGCGCCACGAGCCGCTGCGCCTGTCGGCCTTCGTCGAGGCACCGGCCGAGGCGATCGACCGGATCATTGCCGGCAACGAGACCCTGCAGCACCTGGTCGGCAACCGCTGGCTCACCCTGCTGCGGATCACCGACGCGGGCGACGTCGAGCGCC
>NZ_JBKGYT010000054.1:0-12015 GCF_046545975.1 Guyparkeria sp.
TCAGTCCCAGGCAAGCGGCCGGATCTCGTCGGCATTGAGCAGCCGGATCTGCTGGACCTTCGGGTCGGGATGTTCCCGCTCGGGCTCGATCTGCATCAGCCGCAGGAAGTACGGCACCATCGCGCGGCGCAGCGGGTAGCGAATTCGTCCGTCGATCATGCCGTAATCGGCGGCGATCACGGTCCGCTGCGGCTCGGGCAGTTCCGGGTGCACGCCCACCTCCAGCACGACGTGCTCGTGCCAGTCCCTGTCGTCGTCCCCGGACACACCCGGCTCCTCCGGTAGCGGGGCGGCCGTCCGCATGCGTGCCAGCACGAAGTCGCGGTACTCCCCGTGATGTTCACTGAACGCGCGCGCATGCCAGCGGAAACCGCTGTAGACCAGCGTGTGCGGCGATAGCACGACTTCCAGCGGCTCGGCACGGGTCATGGACTGGTAGGTGACAACCACCCGGTAGCCGTTGCTGGCCGCTGCACTCACCGCACGGAACACGGCCAGGTCCAGCTCGCGCTCCATCGGTCGCAGTACCTCCACGCTCGGCCCGCCCGCCGCCAGCGCGACGACGGGGCTGTCGACGCCTCGCATGGCCGCCAGCACATCCAGCATTTCCGAGGTCTTGCCCGACAGCAGCAGGGGACGGAAGTCGCCGGCCGGCTCGTAGTACTTGCGGGACTTGTTGTAGACGAGGTTATCCGGGCGCAGGGCCTGGTAGACGGCGAAGTCCTTGGAGGCCTGCGCCCGGCTGATGCCGAAGCTCTCGGTCAGGGCCCCGGTGCGCACCCAGCCGGTGAGCAGCAGGGTGCATTCCAGCAGCTTCAGCCGCTGGCGCAGTTCCCATTTCAGAGCGTCGACGGTCTCGGTCGTCGCGGTATCGGATGGTTTCATGGCGCCCATTCTCCGCTGCTGGGAGGTTATGTCAATTATTTTTACGCGACTTTGTTGACATGTCCGGTTTGTATGCATACTATCTGGACATGCCTTGTTTGTAGGCATTCAACCGAGAGGGAAGCGAGCATGCATACCTACGCCGATGAAGTGATCGAGTTCTGGGCCAACGTATTCCGCGCCTGCCGGCTGTCCGGCACCGGTCTCGACCTGGAGACATTCCTCGAGAATCCCCGGGAACACCTGGACCGGCTGGGACTGGCCGACGCCCTGGAAATGCTGTCCAGCGGTCATCTGCCCCTGCTGCCCGAACAGGCGGCCGTGCGGCGGGAAATCGACGCCCGCCATCCCCTGCCCGCCCCGGCAATCCCTTCCAGAACGCCGTCCCGGGCATTTCCGCCCGCGGCGCCGGGCATGCTGGCGCAGGCCACCTGAGCGGTACGCAGGGATTCCCGCGACCGCCGACGGGACGGCCCGGCGGCGGAAAACCGCGTGTACCCGGCCATCCGCTGCTCTCGCGGCACGAGACGCCTGTCGCTCGCGTATAGTGGAAGGAGGCCCGCCCCACGCACGACACGGATGATATGGACGCGACCAACACGTTTATCCTGATCGGCGCCCTGCTGCTGTTCTCCAGCATCATCGCCGGCATGGCCTCGTCGCGCTTTGGTTTCCCGCTCCTGCTGATCTTCCTCGGGGTCGGCATGCTCGCCGGCCAGGACGGTGTCGGCGGGCTGGTGTTCGACGACTTCCAGACCGCCTTTCTCATCGGCAACATCGCGCTGGCGATCATCCTGCTCGATGGCGGCCTGCGCACGCATATCCGCACCTTCCGCGTGGCCCTGAAGCCCGCGTTGTCGCTGGCGACGGTCGGGGTGATGATCACCGCGGGCGCCATGGGAGCCCTGGCCACCTGGCTGATGGGCTTCGACTGGCACTACGGACTCCTGATGGGGGCGATCGTCGGCTCGACGGACGCCGCGGCGGTGTTCTCTCTCCTCAAGGGCAGCGGCACGCGGCTGAACGAGCGGGTCGGCTCGACGCTGGAGATCGAGTCGGGCATCAACGACCCGACGGCGATCTTCCTCACCATCACCCTGCTGGAAGTGATCTCGACCGGACAGTCGCTGGCCGATCCCTGGATCCTGCTGTTCCTGGTACAGCAGTTCGGCATCGGCGCGGTGCTGGGCGTGGCCTTCGGCTTCGCCCTTCGCGAAACCCTGCGACGCATCGAGCTGGCCGAGGGGCTGTACGCGCTGCTGATCGCCTCGGGCGGGCTGCTGTCCTTCGCCATCATCAACGAGCTGGGCGGCAGCGGCTTTCTCGGCGTGTACCTCACCGGGCTGGTGATCGGTACGGCGCGAAACCGTGGCACCTTCCACGTCCTGCGCATCATGGACGGCCTGGCCTGGCTGGCGCAGGCAGGGATGTTCCTGATCCTCGGGCTGCTGGTCACGCCGAGCGCGGTAATGGACAACATCGTGCCGGCGCTGATCCTGGCCTTCGCCCTGCTGCTGGTCGCCCGTCCGGTCGCCATCGCCATCGGACTGTGGCCGTTCCGCTTCAACTGGCGGGAGACGACCTTCATCGCCTGGGTGGGTCTGCGCGGTGCGGTGCCGATCGTGCTGGCACTGTTCCCCATGATCTACGGCATCCCCGATGCCGAACGGTTCTTCGAGATTGCCTACGTCGTGGTGATCACCTCGCTCTTGATCCAGGGCAGTACGGTGCCGCTGGCCGCCCGGCTTCTGAAGGTCGAGTTGCCGCCGGCGGCCGAACCCCGGCAGCGGGCGGACCTGAACCTGCCGATCGAGCCGCGGCTGGAGATGGTGCAGTTCGTCGTCGGTCGGCACACGGACGCCGACGGTGCCGGGCCGGAACGGATGCCCTACGGCGAGTCGGTGACCATTGCCGGCGTGGTGCGCAACCTCGCACTGCGAAAGCCCGAACCGGGGTTCAGCTTCCAGGCCGGCGACATCGTGCTGACCATCATCCCCGAGGACATGATCAAGGACCTCAACCGATTCTTTTCCGGGGAGCGCCGCAAGACCACGGCGCTGGCCGAGCAGACCTTCTTCGGCGCCTTTTCCCTGCGCGGCGGGGCGAAGGTGGAGGACCTCGCGGCCGTCTACGGCATCCAGCCGCCCGAGGAACTGCGCGAAGCGACCCTCGACGAGGCGATCAAGGCGCTGCTGCGCAACCCGCCGGTGGTGGGCGACTCGGTCGACCTCGACCGGGTCAGTCTGACCGTGCGAGAGATGGACGGCCCGACCATCACCCAGGTGGGCCTGAAGTTCCGCCAGTAGCGGCTCAGGTGTCGGCCAGTTCCAGGATCGAACCGACGATGTCGCTCATGGTGACGATGCCGACCAGTTCGTCGTTGCGCAGCACGATCACCCGGCGGATGCCCTGGGACACCATCAGGCGGGCGGCGTACTTGACCTCCATGCCCTCGGGCACCGAGATGGCCGGCTTGCTCATCACGTCGTAGACGTTGGCCAGGTCGATGTCACCTTCCTCGGCGACGATGGTCTTGAGCATCGAGGTGTAGGTGAGGATGCCGTAGGCGTCATGCGGGTGGGCCTTCTCGACCACCAGCGACTTCACCTTGCAGCGGCGCATCTCGCGCAGTGCCTCGCGCAGGCTGGCCATCGGCGAGACAGTGGCCACGCCGGTGACCATGATGTCCCCGACCAGGCGGGGTGTCTGTTCAGATGTCATCTTTCACGCTCTCCTGGAATCGTTGAACCTGACCGGTCTCGATACCGGCGATGTGCTCGAGTGGCACCGTGAACACGACGCCCTTGGAATGCTCCTTGAGCTGGAGCTCGCGTGTCAGTGCCTTCATCACCTTGAGTGACAGCGACCGCTCGAGGACGAACAGCAAGACCGACTGGCTGCCCTCGTAGGTCAGGCCGAAGAAGGTCTTCTTCTCCTCGGCGCCGATGCCGCGGGCATTGAGCAGGGTGACCCCGCCCGCGCCGGCCTTCTTGGCCACGTCGATGGCCTTCTCTTCCATGTCCTCGGCGAGCATGGCGACCAAAACCGAAAACTTCATGGTTCCACTCCTTCTCCAGTCGATTCGTCGGACGCCTGGCGGCGCGCCCGGATCCGGTAGGCAAGATCGGCCACCGTGGCGTAGGCAAGCACCGTCACGATGGGAAATATCGAGGCAAAGGCGATCAGCCCGAAGCCGTCGATCAGGACATTGCGTCCTTCTATCTGCGTGGCCAGGCCGATGCCCAGCGCGGTGACCAGCGGCACCGTCACCTCTGACGTGGTCACCCCGCCCAGGTCATAGGCCAGGGCAATGATGTAGCGCGGGGCGATCAGCGTGAGCACGATCACCAGGAAATAGCCGCCCATCACGTAGTAGTGAATCGAATCTCCGGCGATGATGCGATGCACCCCGATGGTGATGCCGATCGCCACGCCCAGTGCCACCAGCATGCGAATGACGCTGGCTCGGATCTCGCCGCGGGCGGCCTGTTCGGCCTGGTCCCCGATGGCGATCAGCGCCGGCTCGGCCATCGTGGTGGCAAAACCGATGGCGAAGGCGAACAGGTAGAGGAAGACGACGTTGTCCCGGTCGATGAGCTGTTCGGCCATGCGCTCGCCGATGGGAAACAGCCCCAGCTTCAGCCCCAGCACGAAGGCGTACAGCCCGAGGATCACCAGCAGAAAGCCGACGATTACTCGCCTGACGTGCGGGATGCGCTGGCGCAGGATGACCAGCTGGAAGAACAGCACCGCAATGATGATCGGCAGCACGTCGCGCACGGTGGCCAGCAGCCCGCCGACGATCGGCCATAAGCCGAGGGCCGCCTTACCGCCGCCGGCCTGGGCGTCGAAGCCCTCGGCCTCGACCGAGGGGTCCACCCCGAGGATCTCGAAGACGTAGATGCCGTAGGCCTGCACGGTAATCATCGGCACCATCACCGCCAGTGCCACCAGCCCGAAGCCGTCGGAGAGCACGCTGCGCCCGCTGATCGAGGCGGCCAGCCCCATGCCCAGCGCGGCGATCAGCGGCACGGTGACGATGTTGGTGGTCACCCCACCGGAGTCGTAGGCCAGCCCGACGATCTCGGGCGGGGCGAACCAGGTCACGGTGACCACGAGGATGTAGCCGCCGATCATGAACCAGTGCAGTGGGAGGCCCAGCAGTGTGCGCATGACGCCCAGGGCCACCACCAGCCCCACCGACACGGCGATGATCATGCGCAACGTGAAGGCGTCGATGTGACCGTTGCTGATCGCCTGGGCCTGTTCCGCCACGGCGATCAGCGCCGGCTCGGCGGCCACCGCGGCGAAGCCGAAGACAAAACCGAAGGCCAGCAGCAGCGGCAGCGACCCGCGCCGGGCGAAGGCATTCGACAGGCTCTTGCCGATGGGAAAGATCCCCATCTCCAGCCCCTGTAGAAACAGCGCCACGCCCACCACGACGATCGCCAGACCCAGCACGATGCCGCCGATCCCCTCGGGCACCGCCTGCAGGACGAACAACTGGAAGACCGCTACCACCAGCACGATCGGCAGCAGGTTCCGCCCAGCGTGCAGGAAGGTTTCCCAGAAAATGCGGAGGTCGGTCAAGCGATGGCTCTCCTACCGCGGGAGCGCGGACGCTGCGAATGCGATCGGCTAACATCCTAGTGATATCTTCACCACAAAGCCAAGACGGATCGAGGAAGCCTCATGTCCAAGCCCCGCCCCATACTGATCGCCAGCGACCTGTCGGAGAACAGCGATCTGGCGATGACCCGCGCCATCCAACTGGGCCTGGCGACGGACACGCCCCTGATCGCGCTGAACGTCATCCAGGAAGAACCCCTGTGGTGGGTGGTGAAAAACGGCGATCTCGATCCCGACGAGTTGCGCCGCGATCTGCTGCGCGAGTCGATGGCCAGGCTAAAGGACCAGGCCCGACGAGCCGCCGGCACGCTGGGGGTGAAGGCACCGGAGATCGAGGCGCACGCCCGTCTGGGGAGGACCGCCGAGGTGGTGGCCGAGATGGCCGACAGTCGCGACTGCGCACTGGTCGTCATCGGTGCACACGGCCGCCACGCCGTTCGCGACTGGTTTCTCGGCACCACCGCCGAGAAGATCGTGCGCGAGAGTACCGTCCCGGTGGTGGTCGCCAAGTCCGAACCCAGCCACAGCTACCAGAAGGTAGTCGTGGCGGTCGACTTCTCCGCCCCCAGCCAGGCGGCCCTGGAAAACGCCCTGGCCTGGGCGCCGCGAGCACAGTTCACGCTGGTGCATGCCTACGAGACCTGGTTCGAGACCTACATCGACGCGGACACCTACGAACGGATCCGTCGCGAACAGGAGGAGGCGCTCGCCGACCGGCTGCGGGAGTTCGCGGCGGCGACCGGCGTCACCAGCGACAACGAGCCGGACTACCGGGTGATCGCCGGACACCCCGGCACCGTGGTGGTGGACGTTGCGGCCGACGTACGTGCCGACCTGACGGTCTGCGGCACCCAGGGCGCCACCGGCGTCCGCCACCTGATGCTCGGCAGCGTCGCCCAGCACGTCCTGCGCGAATCCCGCCGGGACGTGATGACGGTGCTCAGGCGGGATGCCGACATCTGAGCGGTAACCAGCCATCAGGTACGGGAGCGCATCCATGACCCTGCTCATCTACAGCCACCCGGACTGCCGCCGGCACGAAAACGCGCCCGACGTGTTCGCTTCCCACCCCGAGCGCCCCGAGCGGCTCGATGCCGCGGATGCCGCCATCGGGCGGCTGCCGGCAGACCGCTACCGACGCATCCAGGCGCCGGCGGCGGAGCAGGCCGACTACGAACTGGCGCATGATCCACGCTACGTCCGGGCGATATTCGACCAGGCACCCAGCGAGGGCTTCCTGCGGGTCGACGGCGACACGGCCATGAACCCCCACACGCTGGATGCCAGCCGGCGGGCGGCCGGGGGCGCCATGGCGGCGGTCGACCGCGTGCTGGAAGGCCCGGAACGACGCGCCTTCTGCGCGACCCGCCCGCCCGGCCACCATGCCGGGCCCTGCCGACCGGCCGGCTTCTGCATCTTCAACAACATCGCCATCGCGGCCTACCACGCCATCCGGCGGCGGGGGATCGAGCGGGTCGCGATCGTGGACTTCGACGTGCACCACGGCGACGGCACCGAGGCGATCGTCGCCGATTCGAAGCCCGTGCTCTTCTGCTCGAGCTTCCGGCACCCCTATTACCCCTACTCCGGCATTCCGCCGCTGGCGGAAAACTGCCTGCCAGCCCCGCTGAAGAACCTGTCCGACGGCGCAGCCTTTCGCGAGGCCATCGACAAGGCCGGCTGGTTCGACCGTCTCGCCACGTTCGCTCCGCAGTTGCTGCTGTTCTCCGCCGGCTTCGACGCCCACAAGCACGACCCGCTGGGTGGGCTGGAACTCGTGGCCGACGACTTCGCCTGGATCACCCGCGAGACCATCGCGGCGGTCGGTGCCCACGTGCCGGTGGTCTCCCTGCTGGAGGGCGGCTATCACCTCGAGGCACTGGAAGACTCGATCCTCGCGCACCTGAAGGCACTGGATGACGCCTGAGAACCCGATAGAGCTCAATGCGCTGGAGGCCGAAATCCGCGCCTGCCGCATCTGCGAGCCGTACCTGCCGCTCGGCCCCCGCCCCGTGTTCATCGCCCGCCCCGAGGCCCGGCTGCTGATCGCCGCGCAGGCGCCCGGTCGTCGCGTGCACGAGACCGGCCTGCCGTTCAACGACCCCTCCGGCGACCGGCTGCGGGACTGGCTGGGAATCGATCGCGAGACCTTCTACCACCACCCGGCCATCGCCATCGTGCCCATGGGATTCTGCTACCCCGGCACGGGCAAGGGCGGCGATCTCCCGCCCCGCCCGGAGTGCGCCGCCACCTGGCGCCGGCCACTGCTCTCGGCGATGCCCCGGGTCGAGACCACCGTCGTCATCGGCCGCTACGCCCTGGCCTGGCACCTGGGCCTGGGCGGGGGCCAGCGCGTCACCGATCTGGTCGCCGCCTGGCGCGACTTCGCCCCGGCACACTTCCCCCTCCCCCATCCCAGTCCGCGCAACAACCGCTGGCTGAAGAACAACCCCTGGTTCGAGCGCGAGGTCGTCCCCGTCCTGCGCGAGCGGGTGCGGGAGTGCCTGCGCGACGTCGGCTGACGCGCCCCCCGGGCAGGTCCGGGCCCGAAGCCCGACAACCCACCGGCAGGATCGAAAGGAAAGCCGATCTCGGTCCGGCCCGTCGCGGGCGCGGCACCGCCCAATAAAGACGGGCCCGAGCGGCGGATGCCGGTCGGGCCCTGCAGGTCGGATTCGTGCAGACCTTCCCTTGCCGAATGGCCTAGCGGATCACTTCCAGCCGATGAAGTCGGTGGCCGCGTCGGCCGCATCGTAGAGGTAGAGATCGCGGAACATGTGGTCCGCGTCGGGCACGACCGTCATCTCGATGTGCTCGTCATCGACCCGGTCGGCCATCTTCTCCTCGAGGTCCGTGACCGTCTCGTCGGCACCGGCCACGACGACCAGCGTCTCGATCGAGGTCTCGCCCAGCACGGTGGGCGTGTCCATGCGCGGATCCTCGCGGTAGTAGCTGACCACGCTCTCTGCGGCGGCCTTGGTATCCGGGCAGTAGATGAAGTCCATCTCCATGATCTCGTCACCACGGCCCTCCTCGACCAGTGCCTCGGCCTTCTCCAGCAACGGGGCGAGTTCGGTGTCGTAGTTCGACTGGTAATCCTTCTCGCTGTAGCCCTCCGACCAGGTCTGCGGTGCCAGCAGAACGGCCTTCTCCACCATCGGGTCGACCTGGTCGGCGAGATAGCGCGCCACCTGGTTGCCGCCACGGGAGTGGCCCAACACGGCCAGGCGCTCGGCACCCTCCTCCTTGAGCCAGTCGACCCAGGCAACCATTTCGTCGACGGCATCCTCGTGCTTGTGGCGATGGGTGCTGTCGCAGTCGTACATGCCCTCGCGCGCGTCCTGGCCGAGGCTCAGGTTGATCGACAGCGAGTTGTACCCGGCCTCGGCCAACAGGCCCTGCATGCTCTGCATGATCTCCATCTGGCCATGTGCCAGCGTGCCATGGACCATGAGCACCACGCCGTCCTCGATGGTGCTGCCCGGCGCGGTCTCCATGTGGCCGACCAGGGTGAGGTCGTCGTGTTCCAGTTCGACGCGATCGGCTGCCTGGGCAGCCCCACCGGCAAAGGCGGCCAGCAGCAACAGGCCACCCAACTGCTTGAGTGTCTTGGTCATGGTGGTCATTTCCTCTGGGATTGTTGGTTGTCACCGAGGCCGGCGAACGATTCGAGCCGCCATGGAAGCACTGGCATGGCGCGACTCGCGACGCCGTTCCTTGTCGGGCACAGTCTAGCCGCTCGGACGAGAGGTTGCCGCGCGGATGACCGCGGTGGATCCGATCGCAGACAAAAAAATGGGCAGGCCGACCCGGAAGGGGGTCAAGCCTGCCCGCAAACTCACCGCAGGAGGAGTCGAAGGAAACTCACGACTGAACATCATTGCCAGCCACGGCATGCGACCGGCAGCCGAACGGAAAGTTTCCGGCACAAGCCGAGAATTCCGTTCGGGTGGGGTGGTTGACTTGCAGCCGTGCCACCGACAGCCGAATGATATCGCACGCTCATGAAAATGCAAACGTTTCGCATTGCGGTTTACGTGACAGAACGGTGACAGGCTCCCGCCGGCCCCGCCGGATGGTCGCGGGGCATCTCAATGAAAGTCCCGCGAGCGGGTCGGCAACGCGCCCAGCCAGTCGCTGTGATCGACCAGCATCCGCGCGACGAGATGCGCGACCCCGTCGCGCTGCTGCCACTGGCCGCGCACCTCCAGCAGGCGGGCATTGACCACCACCTGCCGGTACTCGGCCACCCGGTCCGGCCAGACGATCACGTTGACCGTGCCGGCCTCGTCCTCGAGCGTCAGGAACACCGTGCCCTTGGCCGTGCCGGGGCGCTGGCGCATGGTCACCAGCCCGCAGTAGCGGGTATGCGCGCCGTCGTGGCGGGTTTTCAGCTCGTCGCTGCGACGCAGGCGCAATCGCCGCAACCGCTCGCGCAGCAGGGCCAGCGGATGGCCGTTGAGCGACAGCCCCAGGCGTTGGTAGTCGGCGACGATGGTCTCGGCCCGGTTCGGGGCGGGCAGCTCGACCGACGGTTCGGCCACCATGTGATCGGCCGGCAGCCCGGCCTCGAGGTCTATGGCCGCGGGGATGCCGCTTGCCGACCAGTGCGCCGCGTAGCGGTTGGCCTCCAGTGCCGAGAAGGCGCCGGCATGCGCCAGCGCGCGACGATCGCGGGCATCCAGGCGCGCACGGCGCACGCAGTCGGCCACGTCGCGAAAGGCCATCGCGTCGCGAGCGGCCAGCAGGCGCTCGATGCCGGACCCGGACAGCCCGTGGATGCGCCCCAGTCCCAGGCGCAGCGCATGGGTCTCGACCGCGCCGCCCTTCTCCCCCAGTGACTCGAGCGTGCTCTCGGCCCCACTGGCCACCACGCAGGGCGGCCGCACCGTCACGCCGTGGCGGCGGGCGTCCTGCACCAGTTGCGACGGGCCGTAGAATCCCATCGGCTGGCTGTTCAAGAGCGCGCAGTAGAAGGCCACCGGCTCGTGGCATTTCAGCCAGGCCGAGGCGTAGGCGATCACCGCGAAGCTCGCCGAGTGCGACTCGGGGAAGCCGTACTCGCCGAAACCGAGGATCTGCCGGTAGACGCGGTCGGCGAACTCGGGCGCGAAGCCGCGCGCGGTCATGCCGTCGTAAAGCTTCTTGCGAAAGTCCTCGAGCGTGCCGCGCTTGCGCCACGCCCCCAGCGCCCGGCGCAACTGGTCGGCCTCGCCGGCCGAGAAACCCGCGGCGACCATGGCCAGCTCGATCACCTGCTCCTGGAAGATCGGCACCCCCAGGGTGCGACCCAGCACCCGCCGGATCGCCTCGTTGGGATACTCCTCGCGCTCGAGCCCCTGGCGGCGCTTGAGGTAGGGATGGACCATCTCGCCCTGGATCGGGCCGGGACGGACGATGGCGATCTCGATCACGAGATCGTAGAACGAGCGGGGCTGCAGGCGCGGCAGCATGCTCATCTGCGCGCGCGACTCGATCTGGAACACGCCGACGGTGTCCGCCTGGCTGATCATCTCGAAGGTCGCCGGGTCCTCGCGCGGGATCGACCACAGCGCCAGTTCCCGGTCACGCGGGCGGTGGTGATTGACCAGCTCCATCGCCCGGCGCACCGCGGAAAGCATGCCCAGGGCCAGCACGTCGATCTTCATCAACCCCACGGCATCCAGGTCGTCCTTGTCCCACTGGATCACGGTGCGGTCGGCCATCGAGGCGTTCTCCACCGGCACGAGATCCGCCAGCGGCCCGCGGGCGATGACGAACCCGCCGACGTGCTGGGAGAGATGCCGTGGCATGCCGATCAGTTGGCGGGCGATGGCCAGCCACCAGCGGATCTGGCGCAGGTTGCCGTCGATGCCGGCGGCACGGAGCTTGTCGGCGTCCACCTCGCGGTCCCACCAGGCGAGCTGTTCGTTGACGCGCTCGGTCACGTCCTCGCCCACGCCCAGCGCCCGGGCGGCGTCGCGCAGCGCCGAGCGGCGCCGGTAGCGGATCACGGTGGCCGCCAGCGCGGCCCGGTCGCGGCCGTAGCGGCGGTAGATGTACTGCATCACCTCCTCGCGGCGGTGGTGCTCGAAGTCGACGTCGATGTCCGGCGGCTCGGCGCGCTCTTTCGAGATGAAGCGCTCGAACAGCATCGAGGATTCGGCCGGGTTCACCGCGGTGATGCCGAGCGCGAAGCACACCGCCGAGTTGGCCGCCGAACCCCGCCCCTGGCAGAGAATGCCGCGCGAGCGGGCGAAGCGCACGATGTCGTGCACGGTGAGGAAATACGGCTCGAAGGCCATCTCCTCGATGATGGCAAGCTCGCGCTCGATCTGGGCGGCCACACGTTCGGGGATGCCGTTCGGCCAGCGGGTCGCCGCGCCCTCGAAGGTCAGGCGGCGCAACTGCTCGGCGCCGGTCACCCCGTCGGGAATGTCGTCGAGCGGGTACTCGTAGGAGAGTTCGTCGAGCGAGAAGCGGCAGGACTCGGCGAGTCGCAACGCCTCGGCCCGCCACGCG
>NZ_JBKGYT010000055.1:0-11665 GCF_046545975.1 Guyparkeria sp.
TCCTCGAGGGTGTGGTCGGTGTTCATGCCGATACCGAAGCGCATCATCAGCACCTTGGCCTCGCGCGGGGTCAGCGTCGAGAGGATCTCGCGCACGATCTCGGACAGCGAGGCGTTGGTGGCCGAATCCAGCGGCGAGACCGCGCCCTGGTCCTCGATGAAGTCGCCCAGGCTCGAATCGTCGTCCTCGCCGATGGGCGTCTCCATGGAGATGGGCTCCTTGGAGATCTTCATCACCCGGCGGACCTTGTCCTCGGGCAGGTCCATGCGCTCGGCCAGTTCCTCGGGGGTGGCCTCGCGGCCCATTTCCTGGAGCATCTGGCGGCTGATGCGGTTGAGCTTGTTGATCGTCTCGATCATGTGCACCGGGATGCGGATCGTGCGTGCCTGGTCGGCGATCGAGCGGGTGATCGCCTGGCGGATCCACCAGGTGGCGTAGGTCGAGAACTTGTAGCCGCGGCGGTATTCGAACTTGTCGACCGCCTTCATCAGGCCGATGTTGCCTTCCTGGATCAGGTCGAGGAACTGCAGGCCGCGGTTGGTGTACTTCTTGGCGATCGAGATGACCAGACGCAGGTTGGCCTCGATCATCTCCTTCTTCGCCCGGCGGGCCTTGCCTTCGCCCAGCGTCACCTTGCGGTGGACGTCGCGGATCTCGCTCACGGACAGCAGGCTGTCGCGCTCGACCGTCGCCAGGCGCTTGGCCAGCCGCTCGATCTCCGGCTGCACCGCGGCGAACTTCGCGCTCGGCTTGCCGCCGGTGACTTCCTTGATCCAGTCGTTGCTGGTCTCGTGGCCACGGAACGCGTGGATGAAGTCCTCGCGCTTGATGCCGCCCTTGTCGACGGCCTGCTGCAGGATCTGCTTCTCCAGCAGGCGCACGCGCTTGATCGCCTCGCGCACCTGGGCCACCAGCTTCTCGTTGAAGTTGGGGTTGAGCTTGAGCTTGATCAGCTCGCCGGCGATCCGTTCGTTCAGCGCCGCGATCTTCTGGGCGTCGGTCTTCGCCTTGCGCGTCTTGGTGATCAGGGCGTGCCGCTGCTCGTGCAGATCCTTGAGCTCCATGATGATGGCGCGAACGGCCTCCGGGTCGATCCCGTTGTCGGTGGCCTCTTCCTCGTCGTCGGTCTTGTCCGTGTCGCTGCTGGCCGAGGCGCCGCCGCTGGTGCCTTCCTCGTCATCGAGCACGTGGAAGCCCACGACCACGTCGGCGAGCTTGACCTCCTCGGCCTCGACCCGCTTGTACTGGGCGAGCAGGGTGTCGAGGGTGGGAGGGAAGGCCGCCATCGCGATGGTGACCTCGCGCAGGCCTTCCTCGATGCGCTTGGCGATCTCGATCTCGCCCTCGCGGTTGAGCAGGTCGACGGTGCCCATTTCGCGCATGTACATGCGTACCGGGTCGGTGGTGCGGCCGAACTCGGCGTCCACCTGCGAGGCGAGCACGGCGACGGCCTCCTCGGTGGCATCGTCGTCGGTCGACACGCGCGACTCGTCCGACAGGCCCAGGTCATCCTTGTCCGGCGGGGCCTCGGATACCTGGATGCCCATGTCCTGGATCATGCTGATGATCACTTCGATCTGTTCGGCATCGACCAGGGATTCGGGCAGATGGTCGTTGATCTCGGCATACGTCAGGTAACCCTGATCGTTGCCAAGGGCGATCAACTGCTTGATGCTGGTTTGTTGGTCTTGCTGCATCGGCGTGAAACCTGCTCCGGCAATTCGGTGAAAACGCCTGAAAGTCGTGCCGCGGGTAGGCGGGTCGAGGACGCGGCCGGTCGGCCAGGCGTCTCTTTTTCAGGCGGCGCGAGGAGACGTATGGGCCTCGCGCGGGAAGGTCCGGCGGACAGGCAGCCTGCCCGGGCTTTCCCTTTGGGGAACATGAAATTATAACGTCTGGAGGGCAATTCGTCCATCGGGACATGGCCCGCAAGTCGCTCCCGGCACTTCCGCCGTGGGCATGTCCGCGACCGGCCGACAGCACGGTCGCGTGATGGCATGCCCCCCGCGAGGTCCGTGAACCGACCGGTCCTAGACTGACCGGCCGCCCTGCTCGTCGCCGGTCAGCCCGGAACGCTGGCGGCGTTTCCGCTCGGCCAGGGCCTCGCGCTGACGGCGCTTTTCCAGGATGTCTTCGAGCATGGTGGTGGCGATCTCGAGGTTTTCAATGCCGACGATGCGCTGCTCCGCCGCGGCCTGGCGGTCCGGCTCCTCGAGCGCGTCGGCGAGCAGCCGTTCGATCACCGCCGGGGGGCGGCCGCCATGCCAGACGTCGGCCGGTCGCACCCGTTCGACCAGCGCGGGGTGCTCCAGGAGCAGCCTCAGCAGGATGTGATCCTCGGAGCGGGCCGGTGGCGGGCGCCGTGCGGCGATCGGACCCGGGCGGGCCTGCTCCTCGCGGAAGGGCCGGCCGAACAGCCCGTGGTGGCGATCGACCTGGCGGGCCGTGAGGCGCCTGAGCGTGCCTTGCGGCATGGTGTTGATCAGCCGGTGGGCTTCCTTGTTCTTGCGCGCCCGCGCCGCGGTGTCGTCCCCGGGGATGGACTCGTCCAGGTGCAGGGTGAGGAAGCGGTCGAAGCCGACCGAACCGTGTTCCAGGAACCGGTTGAAGCCGGTCTGTCCCTGGGCACGCACGAAGCTGTCGGGATCTTCCCCCTCCGGGAGGAAGGCAAAACGCAGGTCGCGACCGTCGTGCATCAGGGGCAGGGCGACTTCCAGGGCCTTGACGGCAGCACGACGACCGGCGGCATCCCCGTCGAAGCAGAACACCAGCCGATCGGTCTGTCGATACAGCAGGCCGAGCTGTTCGGCGGTGGTGGCGGTCCCCAGCGTGGCCACGGCATGGTGCACGCCGTTCTGCGCCAGCAGGATCACGTCCATGTAGCCCTCGACCACGATCAGCTGGTCGGGGCGCTGGTTGACCCGGCGCGACTCGTACAGTCCATAGACGCCGTAGCCCTTGTGGAAGAGCTCGGTCTCCGGTGAGTTGAGGTACTTGGGCTCGCCGGGACCGATCACCCGGCCGCCGAAGCCGATCACGTGCCCGCGAGGATCGCGGATGGGGAACATCACCCGGCCGCGGAAGCGGTCGTAGCGATCGCCATCGTCGCGCTGGATCAGCAGGCCCGTGGCCACCAGCTCGTCCGGCTGCGCCTTGCCGGCCAGCGCCTGCTCGATGTGATTGCCCGTCGGGGCGAAGCCCAGGGCGAAGCGCGCCGCCGTCTCGCCGGTCAGGCCACGGTGCTTGAGGAAGTCGATCGCCTCGGGGTGCCGCCGGAGGTTCGCGCGGAACCAGTCGCTCGCCAGGGCGGTGACCTGGCGCAGGCGCCCGATGCGGTCGAGCTTTTCCTGATCGCCCTTCTCGCGCGGGATCTCCAGGCCCAGCCGGCCGGCGAGCGTCTCGATCGCGGTGGGGAAGTCCAGGTGGTCGTATTCCATCAGGAAGCCCACCACGTTCCCGTGCGCCCCGCAGCCGAAGCAGTGGTAGAACTGCTTCTCGGGGCTCACGTAGAAGGAGGGGGTCTTCTCCTGGTGGAAGGGGCAGCAGGCAGCGAACTCCTTGCCCTTCTTCTTCAGCGGCACCCGCTCGCCGATGACCTCGACGATGTCCGATCGGCCGACGACTTCCTCGACGAAGGCTTCGGGGATACGGCTCATGACGATCCTCCGCGGTCGAAAACGACGAGACCGACCACCCCGGGGAGGGCAGTCGGTCCCGGATTGACGATGCTTCGAGCCGGTTGGGGCCCGCGCATTCGCTTACGCCGCGTTTTCGAGGAGGTCCAGCAGGTCGCCGATCTCCATCGCCTTGGGCTTGACCAGCCAGAACTTCGACAGGAACGCGTCGAAGTCCTCGAGAATCGCCTTCGCCCGGGCACTGTCGGTGCGTTTGGCATGTTCCTCGAGAATCGAGCGCAGGTGCTGGCGGTGCGGCTCGAGCTCCGCGGCCTGCAGGCGGTGGATGTCGATCAGCTCGTGGTTGTAGCGGTCGACGAAGTCCTTCGCCTCGTCGAGGACATAGGCGAACCCGCCGGTCATGCCGGCGCCGAAGTTGATGCCGGTGGAGCCCAGGATGGTCATCACCCCGCCGGTCATGTACTCGCAGCCGTGGTCACCGCAGCCCTCGACCACCGCTTGGGCGCCCGAGTTGCGCACCCCGAAGCGCTCGCCCGCCTGGCCCGCGGCGAACAGCCGTCCGCCGGTCGCGCCGTACAGGCAGGTGTTGCCGATGATCGGCGTATCGTGCGTGGCAAACGAGCTGCCCTTCGGCGGGTAGATGACGATCTCGCCACCGGCCATGCCCTTGCCGACGTAGTCGTTGGCGTCACCCTCGAGCTCGAGGTGCAGGCCGCCGGCGTTGAACACGCCGAAGCTCTGCCCGGCAATGCCGGTGAACGTGAGCTTGATCGGATGCTCGGCCATCCCCTGGTTGCCGTGCCGGCGGGCGATCTCGCCCGAGACGCGCGCGCCGATCGAGCGGTCGGTGTTGCGGATCGGGTAGCTGTACTCGCCGCCGGTCTTGCCCTCGATCGCCGGCATGACCTCTTTCACGATCTTCTCGGCCAGCAGGCCCTTGTCGTGCGGGTCGTTGTGCGGCGCGACGCAGCACTTGGGCGCGTCCGAGACCATGCCGGCATCCGAGAGGATCTTCGACAGGTCGAGGTGGCGCTGCTTGTCGGTGACCGGCGTGCGCGGCTCGAAGAGGTCGGTCCGGCCGATCAGCTCCTCGATGGAGCGCACGCCCAGGCTTGCCATCAGGCGACGGGTTTCCTCGGCGACGAAGCGGAAATAGTTGACCAGCTTGTCGACGTTGCCCTTGAAGTGTTCCAGGCGCAGGACCTTGTTCTGCGTGGCCACGCCGGTCGCGCAGTTGTTCAGGTGACAGATGCGCAGGTACTTGCAGCCGATGGCGATCATCGGGCCGGTGCCGAAGCCGAAGCTCTCGGCGCCCAGGATCGCGGCCTTGACCACGTCCAGCCCGGTCTTCAGCCCGCCGTCGGTCTGCAGGCGGACCTTGTCGCGCAGGTCGTTGGCACGCAGGGTCTGGTGCGCCTCGGTCAGGCCCAGTTCCCAGGGGCTGCCGGCGTACTTGACCGAGGTCAGCGGGCTCGCGCCGGTGCCGCCGTCGTAGCCGGAGATGGTGATCAGGTCGGCGTAGGCCTTGGCCACGCCCGCGGCGACGGTACCCACGCCCGGCTCGGAGACCAGCTTGACCGAGACCAGCGCCTCGGGGTTGGTCTGCTTGAGGTCGAAGATCAGCTGGGCGAGATCCTCGATCGAGTAGATGTCGTGGTGCGGCGGCGGCGAGATCAGCGCCACGCCCGGGCGGGCAAAGCGCAGCTTGCCGATGGTCTCGTCGACCTTGTGGCCCGGCAACTGGCCGCCCTCACCGGGCTTCGCGCCCTGAGCGACCTTGATCTGCAGCACCTCGGCGTTGACCAGGTAGTGCGGCGTGACGCCGAAGCGACCGGACGCGATCTGCTTGATCTTGCTCATCTTCGCCGTGCCGTAGCGCGCCGGGTCCTCGCCCCCTTCGCCGGAGTTCGAGCGTGCACCGAGGCGGTTCATGGCCTCGGCGATGGTCTCGTGGGCCTCCGGGGACAGCGCGCCGAGGCTCATGCCGGCCGAGTCGAAGCGCGAAACGATCGACTCGATCGATTCGACCTCGTCGATGTCGATCGGGGTGGTGCCTTCCTTGAGATGGAACATGTCGCGGAAGGCGGCCACCGGGCGCTCGTTGACGTAGGCCGCGTACTCTTCCCAGGCCTGGTAGTCGTCGTTGTCGACGGCCCGTTGCAGGGTCTGCACCACGTCCGGGTTGTAGGCGTGGTACTCGCCGCCGTCGATGTACTTGAGCAGACCGCCCTGGCGCGGCAGCTTGCGCTTGGTGAAGGCTTCCTTGATCAGGATCTTCTGGTCGGCCTCGAGATCGACGAAGCGGGCACCGGCCACGCGGCTGGTGGTGTCCTTGAAGCAGAGATCCACGACCTCGTCGGCCAGGCCGATGATCTCGAACAGCTGGGCGCCCCGGTAGCTCGCGATCGAGGAGATGCCCATCTTCGACAGGATCTTCTTCAGGCCCTTGTTGATGCCCTTGACGTAGTTGCTGGCAAGGCGGTCGGCCTGCTTGACGTCGACCTGCTTGCGGCGACGCATGTCGTTGATCGTCTCGAAGGCGAGGTACGGGAACACGGCCGTCGCGCCGTAGCCGATCAGCACGGCGTTCTGGTGCGGGTCGCGGGCCGTGGCCGTCTCGACGACGATGTTCGCGTCGGTACGGAGCCCCTCGCGGATCAGGCGGTGGTGGACCGCGCCGGTGGCCAGCAGGGCATGAACCGGCAGGCGGTCGGCCGCGATGTTCCGGTCGGAGAGCACCAGCACGGTGTGCTCGCCCTTGATCGCCGCGACGGCCTCGTCGGTGATGCGGCGGATGGCCGCCTCCAGGCCTTCACTCGGCTCGTAGTTGAGCTCAATGCGCTGCGAGGAGAACTCCTTGTCGGCCAGTTTCGTCAGGGCCTCGAAGCGGGCCGGGGTGAGGATCGGGCTCTCCAGCTGCACGCGATGGGCGTGCTCCGGGGTCTCCTCGAAGACGTTGCGCTCGCGGCCGATCAGCGTCTCGAGCGACATGACCACCGCCTCGCGCAGCGGGTCGATCGGCGGGTTGGTGACCTGGGCGAACTGCTGGCGGAAGTAGTCGAACAGCGATCGCTGGGTCTGCGAGAGCACGGCCATGGGGGTGTCGTCGCCCATCGAGCCGATGGCCTCCTGGCCGTTCTCCGCCAGCACGCGGATGATCTGGTCACGTTCCTCGAAGGTCAGCAGGAAGGCCTTCTCGTAGGTGCGGACCGCGTCGTCGTCCATCGGCGTGACCGACAGGACCTCCTCGTCGGCCACCGAGTGCTTCAGGCGTACCGACTGCTCGCGCAGCCACTGGCGATAGGGCTTGCGACCCTTGAGGCGCTCGTCGATCTCCGGCGGCAGGAGCAGGTCGCCGCTCTGGGTGTCGACGGCCACCATCTGGCCCGGGCGGACGCGGCCCTTCTGCACCACGTCTTCGGGCGCGTAGTCCCAGACGCCGATCTCGGAGGCGAGCGTGATGTGGCGGTCCTTGGTGATCACCCAGCGCGCCGGGCGCAGGCCGTTTCGGTCCATGGCGCAGGCGACGAAGCGGCCGTCGGTCATGACGATGCCGGCCGGGCCGTCCCAGGGTTCCATATGCAGCGAGTTGAATTCGTAGAAGGCGCGCAGGTCCGGGTCCATGTGCTCGACGTTCTGCCAGGCCGGCGGCACGATCAGGCGCATGGCGTGGATCATGTCCAGCCCGCCGGTGATCAGCACCTCGAGCATGTTGTCCATCGACGAGGAGTCCGAGCCGGTGGTGTTGACCAGCGGCTGGATGCGGTTCATGTCCGGGATCAGCGGCGAGGAGAACTTGGCCGCGCGGGCCAGCGCCCAGTTGCGGTTGCCGCGGATGGTGTTGATCTCGCCGTTGTGGGCCAGATAGCGGAACGGCTGGGCCAGCTTCCATTCCGGGAAGGTGTTGGTCGAGAACCGCTGGTGGAATACCGCCTGGGAGGACTCGAGTGCCGGGTCGTTGAGATCCTTGTAGAAGCGCGGCAGGTCCTCGGGCATCAAGAGGCCCTTGTAGGAGATGACCTGGCTGGCCAGCGAGGGAATGTAGAAGTCCGGATCGTCGTGGATCAGGTTTTCCGCATCGCGCCGGGCGACGAACAGCGCGGCGTTGAACTGCGCCTCGTTCATGCCATCGGCCGGGGTGACGAACAGGTGCTCGATCTCCGGGCGCTTTTCCGCCGACATCTGGCCGAGTACCGACGGGTCGACCGGCACGTTGCGCCAGCCGGCGAGGTTCAGCCCCTGTTCGGCAATCGCGCCCATCAGCGCCTCGCGGGCGCGCTCGCGGCGGGCCTCGTCACGCGAGAAGAAGACCACGCCGACGGCGTAGACCTCCGGCAGTTCCAGCCCCAGATCGCTTGCGGCCTTGCGGAAGAAGCCGTCGGGCTTCTTCAGCAGCAGACCGCAGCCGTCGCCCGACTTGCCGTCGGCGGAAATGCCGCCGCGGTGGGTCATGCGCGCCAGTGCCCCGATGGCGGTCGATACCAGACCATGGCTGGCCTGGTCGTCCATGTGGGCGATCAGGCCGAAGCCGCAGTTTTCCTTCTCGAAGCTCGGGTGGTACAGACCGTCAGTGGGGGCTTGGCTCATGACTTTCGCAACCTCGTGGATTCTTCCGGCTCGGCCGGGCTTGCGAGCCCGGCCTGGCGGCCCGGCAGGGCGCTGGTTGCCAGCTGTTGCCAGGGGTGCCGACCGATAATTCGTGTGTGCCCGCGTCCGCGGGATTTGGGCAAAATGGGGCGGAATTTTACCGGTCCTGCGGGCATCAGGCAAATGGAACCGCCGAGGGGACGACTCGCTCAGTCGACGAGACGATCCTGGATGTCGCCGACGGAGCGGGGGTAGGGATCGACCGCCCTGAGGTCCTCGGGGAGGGATTCCATGGCGTGGCGGGCCCGCTCGACCGAGGCAAAGTCGCCATAGGTGACGGTGTAGAGCGTCCGGTCGTCGATACGCTGGGTGTAGATCCGCCAGTCGCCGGCGGGGAGTGCGTCCCCCGAACGGCTGCGGATCATGTCGCGCGCCCCGTCGAGGGAACCGAAGGCGGCAAGCTGGATGGTCGCCCGCGCCCGGGGCTGGTCCGCGAACCAGTCGTTGTCGACGGCCGAGTCGGAAGTCGTCTGAGTCTCCGTGGCCTCGTCATCGTTGGTTGCAGTTTCCGGTTGCTCCGGGCGGGTGGATTCATCGGCCGAGGTGGTTGCCGTCTCGTCGGCCGTGCGGGCGTCGTCGTCACGGTCGGCGGTCGAGGAGGCTTCCTCGGTTGTCGCGGGCGTGTCGGTTGTCGGCGTCTCCGGTTCGCTGTCGGCCTCGGGGAACGGAACATGACGCGGTGTGCCGTCGCTCTCGGGAGATGGTGTGGCCGGATCGGCCCCGTCGTCGGCGGACGCTTGCCGTTCGCCGTCGGGTTGGCCGGATTCCCGGTCGAGCGTCAGTGCCACGTCGTCAGGGCTGGTCGGGGAAGTGGAGCGGCTCATCAGGGCGAAGATGCCGATGGTGATCACCGCCACGCTGATCGCGGCGGCGATCAGGAAGGGCGGGTGTGTCCAGAGTGACGCGCCGCGCCACGCCGGGCGGACGCCGGTTGGTCGGGGCCCGCTTGCCCGGGCCTCCGCCGTCGTCGCGGGGGCGGTCGCGGCCGCTTCATCGGGTGTCGGGTCCGAGACGGGTGCGACGGACGAGGGGTCGTCGGCCGGCGGGGTGCCCAGCAGTCGGATGCAATGGAGGTCCGCGATGATCGCGGCCAGTGGCTGTGCCGTCTCGATGCGCGTGCACAGGCCGGTGTCGCCCACCAGCATGAACAGGAGGCGTTCGCGGGCCAGTTCGTGCGCCTGGTCGATCAGCTCGTAGAGCGAGTCCGCCGCGTCCGAATCGAGCCACTGTTCGGCGTTCTCGACGACGAGCAGCAGGCGTTCCTGGTCCCCCAGTGCCGCCGTGGTTGCCGTGACCAGTTGCTCGGGCGTCTCGATGCCGGCTGATAACTGCAGGGTCGTGCCCAGGCGTTCGATGACCGTGGCGAGGTCGCCGGCGCCATCCGCTCGCACCACGACCGGCCGGACCTGCGGCGGGAGCTTCTGGCTCACCAGCTTGACGAAGGCGCGGCGCTCGGCGGCGTAGTCGCCTTCGACGACCAGGAAGCGGTCGGAGTACTTCGAATACTGAACGATCCGTTCGGCCTGTTCGAGAGCGTGTTCCGTCGCGTTGCTCATGTCAGATTCCTTTTCCTTGCGATCTCGCCGGTGGGTCAGTTGCCGGCATGGGTGGCCCGGATAGCGGCCATGATCTCGTCTTCGGGGACATTGTCGATCAGCCGTGCCTGGCCAAGCCGCCCGAGCAGCACGAGCCGTAGTCGGCCGTTCTCGACCTTCTTGTCGCTGCTCATCAGTTCACGCAGGCGGAGGGGCGAGAGTTCGGCGGGTGAGCGGGTGGGCAGGCCGGCGGCGCTGACGATCCGTTCGATCCGCTGGCAAGCCGATGGATCGATCAAGCCGAGCCGGCGGGACAGTTCGGCGGCCATGCACATGCCGGCCCCGATGGCCTCGCCGTGCAGCCAGCGGCCGTAACCCATGCCGGCCTCGATGGCATGACCGAAGGTGTGGCCCAGGTTCAGCAGGGCGCGGATGCCCCCCTCTCGCTCGTCCTGCCGGACGATCTCCGCCTTGATCAGGCAGGATTGCCGGATCGCCTCGGTCAGTGCGGCCGGGTCGCGTTGACGCAGGGCGTCGATGTGCGCCTCGATCCAGTCGAGGAAGTCCTCGTCCCAGAGCAGCCCGTACTTGATCACTTCGGCCAGTCCGGCCGAGAGTTCGCGGTCGGGCAGTGTGTTCAGGGTGTCGGTGTCCGCGAGCACGCAGCGAGGCTGGTAGAACGCGCCGATCATGTTCTTGCCGCGCGGGTGGTTGATGCCCGTCTTGCCGCCGACCGAGCTGTCGACCTGCGCGAGCAGGGTGGTGGGCACCTGGATGAAAGGCACCCCCCGCTGGAAGCTGGCCGCAGCGAAGCCGGTGATATCGCCGATGACCCCACCGCCCAGCGCGATCAGGGTGGTCTTGCGATCCACCTGCTTTTCCATCAGGAAGTCGTAGATCTGCTCGAGGGTCTCGAGATTCTTGTACTGCTCCCCGTCGGGCAGCGCGAGCAGGTCCACCTGCTTGCCCGCCGCTTCCAGCGCGCTGGTGAGACGTGCGGCGTAGAGCGGGGCGACCGTGGTGTTGCTGACGATCACCGCCCGTCCCGAGGGGATGAACGGCGCGAGCGTGTCACTGTCGATCAGTCCCGCATCGATGAAGATCGGGTAGCTCCGCTCGCCCAGGTCGACATTGACCTGGGTGGGCTGTTCGGTTCGCTGGCGTGCGGAAGTTGGCGATTCACTCATGGGTGGTATGCCTGCTTGGCTGGGGGCTGGATGGGGCCAGTCCGTTCACGGAGTGATCCTGGTCTGCGGGCCGCAGTCGAGTGGTCGACATGGTACATCAACGTCGCTTCGGGGGGTCTCCGTCAACCTGGCGCCAGGCGGCCAGTATACGTTCGGCCATGGTGCGCGGCGCCTGGCCACCGGTCTCGATGACGAGGTGGGCGGTTTCCCGGTAGAGCGGATCCCGCTCGGTCATCAATCGTTCCAGTGTGGCTCGCCGATCGCCCTTTTGCAGGAGCGGGCGTTGCGTGTCGTGCTGCGTGCGTTCGAACTGGCGCTCCACGGGTGTATACAGATAGACCACCCAGCCGTTGTTCCGCAATAGCGCGCGGTTTTCGGGGCGCAGTATCGCCCCCCCGCCCGTTGCCAGCACGACGCCTTCCCCGGCGGTGAGATCGGCGAGCATGTCGTGTTCGCGCTGGCGGAAGCCGGATTCCCCCTCGATCTCGAAGATGAGCGGAATCGAGGCCCCGGTGCGCTTCTCGATTTCGCGATCCGAATCGGCGAACGTCCAGCCCAGGCGGTTGGCCAGTAGCCGGCCGATGGTGGTCTTGCCGGCTCCCATGGGGCCGATGAGGATGATGTTGCGCATGGCGAGGGATTATACCGACCCCGACAACGA
>NZ_JBKGYT010000056.1:0-11319 GCF_046545975.1 Guyparkeria sp.
CGGCGCGGGCGTTGCGCCGGTGAAGAGCAAGACAGGCAGGGCATTACGGTGGGAGCGGGCCTTGCCCGCGAATCGCACGGCACGCGCGAGCCCTGCCATCCGGCTGGCCCATGCAGCGGGCCAGGGGCCGGCCACAGCCTGAAGTCAGGATGGCCGCTGCCGCGGCCTTCGCGGGCAGGGCCCGCTCCCACAACGTAGCGCGAAACGTCGAGCGGTCAGCGTTCAGGCGAACAGGCCGTCGATCTCCTCCCACAGGGAGGCGTAGGCCCGGTTGGCGGGATGACGCGGCTCGCGGTAGACGGAAGGCTGCTGGTCGTCGCCCATCTGCTCGATCACCGAGGCGTAGGGAATCTGCGTCTCGAGCAGCTCGGGCATGTCGTGGCGATGGCGCTCGGCGAACTCGCGGTGCAGCGTGCGGCGGCGATCGACCATGCTCAGAAAGGTGCACAGTTGCTCGGGATGAATGCCGCGATCGCGCAGGTGGCCCTTGAGCTGGAACCAGGTCCGCTCGGACAGGTGCGTGGGCACCATCGGCACCAGCACCATGTCGGCAGCGCGCAGGATGTTGTCGGCGAGCAGCGACAGTCCGGGCGGCGCGTCGATCCAGATCTCCTCGAACTGCTCGGCGAGCGGGTCGATCAGCTTGGCCAGCCGGTAGCCGGCATCCTTCTTGTCGGCGAGGTGATGCTCGATCGCCTGCTGGCCCGGGAAGGCCGGCAGCACCCAGAGGTTGCCGTGGATGGTGGGCCGCACCGCAGCGGCCAGCCCCTTGGGCTTGAGCAGCTTCTTCACCGGGCGATCGGCGGCCGCCTCGGTCTGCAGGTACCAGGAGGCGGCACTCTGCGGGTCGAGGTCCCAGACCAGCACCTGCCGGCCGGCCGCGGCCGAGAGTGCCGCCAGGTTCACCGCCGAGGCGGTCTTCCCCACCCCACCCTTGACCGAATAAAGCGCCACCGTCTGGGCCATGCCGATTGCCTGCTCCTGCCTCGCGTGAACCTGCTCTCGAGCATAGCACCGGCAAGGGGCGGATCGTGTGACAGTCCGCCGCTCGCGGCACCTGCCCGCCGTGTCAGTGCTCCCCCAGCTCCTTGAGCTTGCGGGTGACGGTGTTGCGCCCCCAGCCGATCAGGGCGGCGGCCTTCTGCTTGTGGCCACCGGTGTGGGCCAGCGCGGCCTGCAGCAGGGTGCGCTCGAAGGCCGGACCGGCGGTGGCCAGCAGGTCCTCGTCCCCGGCCTTCAGGCGGGCCTCGGCCCAGCGGGAGAGGTCGCTCGTCCAGCGCGACAGCAACTGGTCCTCGCCCACGCCGGACTCGTCGCCCTCCCCGCCGTGGCGCACGGTATCGGGCAGGTCGTCGACGCCGATCTCGTTACCCGGCGCCATCACGGTCAGCCAGCGGGCAATGTTCTCCAGCTCGCGCACGTTGCCCGGCCAGGCGTACTCGCAGAGTCGTGCCTCGGCCTTCGGCGTGAGCGTCTTGACGGGCACGCCGAGCTCCTCGGCCGCGCGGGCGAGAAAGAAGCGCATCAACTGGGGGATATCCTCGACCCGCTCGCGCAGGGCCGGCAGTTTCAGGCGGATGACGTTGAGCCGGTGGAACAGGTCCTCGCGGAAGCGCCCTTCCCGGACCAGGTCCTCGAGGCGCTGGTGGGTCGCGGCGATCACGCGGACGTCGCTCTTGATCAACGACGTGCCGCCGACGCGGTAGAAGTGGCCGTCGGACAGCACGCGCAACAGCCGGGTCTGCAGCTCGAGCGGCATGTCGCCGATCTCGTCGAGGAACAGCGTGCCGCCCTGGGCCTGCTCGAAGCGGCCGCGGCGCTGGACGGCCGCGCCGGTGAACGCGCCCTTCTCGTGGCCGAACAGCTCGGACTCCAACAGGTCCTTGGGGATCGCGGCGGTGTTCAGGGCGACGAACGGACCACCGCGGCGCTGGCTGTGGCGATGCAGCGCCCGGGCGACCAGCTCCTTGCCGGTGCCCGACTCGCCGTTGATCAGCACGGTCACCGAGGACCGGGCCAGCCGCCCGATGGCCCGGAAGATCTCCTGCATGGCCGGGGCGTTGCCGATCAGCTCGGAGGTCGGCTCGGCGCCCCCCTCGACCCCGCCCGCCCGCGATGACCGCTCGCGCGAGGCGTCGAAGGCTCGCTCGGCCAGACGCACTGCCTCGTCGATGTCGAACGGCTTGGCCAGGTAGTCGAAGGCACCCTTCTCGAAGGCGCCCACGGCGCTCTCGAGGTCGGAGTGCGCCGTCATGATCACGACCGGGATCTCGGGGTGTTCCTCGGCCAACCGGGTGAGGAAGGTCAGGCCATCCTCGCCGGGCATGCGGATGTCGGAGAAGATCACGTCCGGCCGGTCGCCGCGGTCGAGGCGCCCCTGAGCCGAGGCGACCTCCGCGAACGACTCGACCTGGAAGTCGGTGGTGGCCAGTGCCCGTTCGAGCACCCAGCGGATCGCCTGGTCGTCATCGATCACCCACAGGCGGGGCGCGGTGTTGCCGGGGTTCGTGTGGTCGGTGGCTGAAACGTTCATGCTCGGATCACTCGCTGGCGGCGGTGGACGGCGGCCCGGGGACCCCCTCGGGATGGATGGGCAGGATCACGGAGAAGCGGGTGACTGCCCGCTTGGGCACGAACTCGATCATGCCCTGGTGGCGCTCGACGATCGTCTGCGCGAGCGACAGTCCCAGCCCGCTGCCCCCGGCCCGCCCGCTGACCATGGGCAGGAACAGCGTCTCGACCAGTTCCTCGGGCACGCCCGGACCGTTGTCCTCGACGTCGATGCGCACCGCCAGCCGGTGGCGCTTGCCGTGCACGGTGAACTGGCGCAACACGCGGGTACGGAAGGTCAGCCGGGGTGATTCGACGTCGCCCTCGCGCATGGCCTGGACGGCATTGCGGGCGAGATTGAGCAGCACCTGCACCATCTGGTCGCGATCCGCCCAGACCTCCGGCAGGCTGGGGTCGTAGTCGAGCCGCCATTCGATCCGCTCGCCCCCGGCCTCGACGCGCAGCAGCTGGCGCACCTGCTCGAGCGGCTCGTGGATGTTCACCCAGCGGCAGTGCAGGCGGTCGCTGGGGCCGAGCATGCGGTCGATCAGGACACGCAGGCGATCGGTTTCATGCAGGATGATGCGGGTGTACTCGGTCAGGGAAGGGTCGGGCAGCTCGCGTTCGAGCAGCTGCGCCGCGCCGCGCAGCCCGCCGAGCGGGTTCTTCAGTTCGTGGGCCAGACCGCGCATCATCTGCCGGGTGGTCATCTGCAGCGAGTTGATGCGCGCATCCCGCGAGATGCGCAGGTGACGCTCGATGTCGTTGAACTCCAGCATCACCCGGGCGCCGGGATAGTCGGGCCGGGGGCTGATGGCGCAGTCCGCCACCCGGGTCAGTTCGTGGGCCAGGGTGAGTTCGACCTCGCGCAGGGTCATCACCTGCTGGCTGGCGAGCGCCTCGTCGATGGTGTCGGCCAGCAGGGGGTTGGCGCCCAGCACCACGTCGAAGCCGGACTTGAGTGCCGCGCTGTAGCTCGTCCCGAGGAATTGCTCGGCCGCGGAATTGAGGTAGATCGGGCGGTTGCGATCGTCCAGCACCACGATCGCGGTATTGAGCGTGTCGGCCAGCCGGGGCTCGGGTCTGGGGTTCATGTCATCTCCACCGGGTGCGAAACGGGCGGGGACGTCGGTCCCGCAGCCATCAGGTGGCTATTTTGGTGCAAGTAGCATGCCCATGAGCCACGCCGCACCGTGAAGCGTCACGGGAGCGTCCCGGGCCGCCTTTCAGGCTCGCTGCGAGTCACGGCAGCGAGCCCCCGGCGACGCCTACGCACCATACTAGTGCAAAAAAGGGGCCGACTGCCTCATCATTGGTCAGGCGTCATGAGGGTGAAGCGCACCGGCCGGCTCTCGCGAATGACCTCGTCATCCCGCCGGATCTGGGCGGTGATCTCGTGCTTGCCGGGCGACAGGCCGTTCACCAGGTGCCGGCGGCCACTGGAGTCCTTCACATGCGCGTCGCCGTCCACCAGGATCCGCACCCGGTCACCGTCACGCAGCCCGGGCTGGATGGCGAGCTCGACGGTGATCGCGTCCTTCAGCCGGCTGGCTACCTCGCCGTCTACCGGGTCGACGACCTCGAAGTGGTCATAGTCTTGTCCCGGTTGCGAGGCCTCCTCCTTCGAGGGCTCCTCTCGGGAAGGTTCGTCGGATCGCGCAGCCGACTCGGCGGCCTGCTGACCGGCGGGCGGCTCAGGGACCGCTTGGCGACCGGCCCCGGACTCCCGGGCGGACTGCTGGCCGCGTTTCTCCGCCGCTTCCGGCCGGTGCAGGTCGTCGGCCGTGAGCACCTCGGGGGTCTCCACCGGCTTCATGGGCATCACCGGCGCGGACTCGACCTCGTGCACCGTCGCATTCTCGGTAGGCTCGTCGGTGAACACCGTCTCGCCCTCACTGTTGGTGTACTGGTATATCTTCGCGGCGAGCAGCGGGCCGGCCCACGAGAGGGTCAGGCCGGCCACGGCGAGGATGGCGGTTACCAGACGAAGGGTCGGGAAGATCATGTGTCGCTCACCTCCTGTTGACACTCGATGCCCCCGGTGCGCCGATCACCCCGCCTCGGGCGGGGTGATCAGGGCCCTGAGGCGATCGAGGCGCGACTCGAGCGTGATGTGGTCGGGACCGGTCACCGTGACGTGGCCCAGCTTGCGCCGCGGGCGCGGCGTCTTGCCGTAGTCGTGCAAGGAGGTGCCGGGTACGGCCAGCACCGCCTCGGGATCCGGCATCCGCCCGACCAGGTTGAGCATCGCCGCCGCCCCGGCCGGAGCGGTATCGCCCAGCGGCCAGCCGAGAATGGCACGAATGTGGTTCTCGAACTGCGAGCTGCGCGCGCCGCCGACACTCCAGTGGCCGCTGTTGTGCACCCGCGGGGCCATCTCGTTGACGAGGAGATGGCCGTCGCGGACGAAGAACTCGATCGCCAGCACCCCGACGTAGTCCAACTTCTCCAGCACCAGCCGGGCAGCCGCCTGGGCCTCGCGCTGTAGCGGTTCGTCGTCAGCGATCACGGTCTGCCAGAGGATGCCGGCGCGATGCTCGTTGGTCGCCAGCGGGTAGAAGCGGATCTCGCCGGTCCGGCTGCGCGCGGCGACGATCGACACTTCGCGCTCGAAGTCGATCATCTTCTCCAGCACGGCCGGCGCACCGCCGAGTGCCTCCCAGGCGGACGCCGCCTCGCCCGGGTTGCCGGGCCCGCCCTCGTGCGCGGCGTGGGCCGGGTCGGCCAGCCGCACCTGCCCCTTGCCGTCGTAACCGAAACGGCGGGTCTTGAGAATCGAGGCACCCTCGAGATGCGCCACGCCCTGGACGATATCGCGCACCGAGTCGACCTGGACCCAGGGGGCGACGCCGAGACCCAGGCCCTCGAAGAACTGCTTTTCCTCGAGGCGGTCCTGGGCCACGGCCAGCGCCTGGGGGCCGGGCATCAGGCAGTTGCGCTCGGCTACCGCCGCGGCGCTCGCCAGGGGCACGTTCTCGAACTCGAGGGTAACGATGTCGCATTCCACGGCCAGCTGTTCGAGCGCCTCGGCGTCATCGAACTCGGCCTGGATGTGGCGCCCGATCGCGGCGGCCGGCGGCTCGTAGGCGGGGTCGAGGAAGGTGAAACGATGGCCCATGGCCACGCCGGCCAGGCCCAGCATCTGGCCCAGCTGCCCGCCGCCGATCACGCCGATGTGCAACCCGCCCGGCTCGCCCTTGGCGCGCGGCATCTCGCAGTTGTCGTTCGTCACGCTCACGGTTCAGGCCTCTCCCGGTGTCGGCCGATCCAGCACCGCCTGCGCCTGGCGTTCGCGCCAGGCCTCCAGGCGCTCGGCCAGGGCGGCATCCTCGTTGGCCAGGGTGGCCGCGGCGAACAGGGCCGCGTTGACGGCGCCCGACCGACCGATCGCCAGCGTGCCCACCGGCACGCCCGCGGGCATCTGCACGATGGAAAGCAGCGAGTCCATGCCGGAAAGCGCCTTGGACTGCACCGGCACACCCAGTACCGGCAGTCGTGTCTTGGCCGCGACCATGCCCGGCAGGTGCGCTGCCCCGCCGGCACCGGCGATGATGACCTTCAGGCCACGGCCAACGGCCGACTCGGCGTAGTTGAACAGCTTGTCGGGGGTACGGTGCGCCGAGACCACCTCCGCCTCGAAGGGGATTTCCAGCGACTCGAGGGTCTCGCAGGCGTGACTCATGGTCTCCCAGTCGGACTGGGACCCCATGATCACGCCGACCAGCGGCTTGACACTCATACGCCGGTCACCACGGCCGGCAGCACGTCCTGCAGCTGCGGGTGGGTATTGGCCACACCCACGGCGGCGACGTACAGGAACACCAGGATCGCCAGCACCCAGGCACTGGCACGCAGGCCGCGCGTCCGGCCGAATCGCATCGCGACCAGCCCCAGGCCGATGTAGACGATGAGGCCGACGATCTTGACGGTAATGAAGCTTGGGTGAGCGCCGTTGCTCCAGAATAGCAGCCAGGCGGCCGCCAGGGCGCTGACCAGCAGCACCGTGTCGACGACGTGCGGCGTGATCTTCACCCACTTCTTCCGCAGCATGGGCGAGTCGGCGAGCATCCAGATGCCGCGAATGACGAAGCCGGTCAGTGACAGCACTACCGCCAGGGCATGCAGGTGTATCCAGAAAGACGCTTGGGCCATGAGGCAACCATCCCGTGTGACGCATTGGTTTGAGGCACCCGCCCCATCCCGGGCGGAAGCCTCAAAGCATAAATCATCGGGAACCGCCCCCCAAGCCGGAGCGATGTCGGCACTACTCGGGCTGGCAGATCTCGCGGCGACCGGCAGCGCGCAAGGTCATCACCAGCAGCAGGGCGATCAACATCGACAGGATGACCGTCAGGATCAGGCCGAGCGCGTTCCAGAAGGCGCTGCCCGTATGGCCGGCCACCTGGATGGTCGCCACGGTCATGGCCGCGACCGGGAAGGAATAGGCCCACCAGGACAGCGCGAACGGAAGCCGGATGAAATGGCGCATCTGCCAGACCAGCAGCAATGTGATGAACAGGGCGAAGCTGAACAGCACGCGGCCGAAGTCGTCCAGGCCCTCGCCCGGATGCAGCGAGCCCCAGGCGATGAAGGCCACCGCCGGCGGGGCGATGAGGATGAACAGCGTCGGCATCAGCTTGCCGGGCATCGGCGCATGGAAGAAATAGCGGTACATCAGGATCGTCAGCAGCACCGGCCAGAAGACCAGCCCGACGCTGAAGAAGAACCAGGAGATCGTCTCGAAGCCCAGCGGCACGCCGGCCAGCGGCACTAGGATGTTGCCGACCACGGGGATGAACCAGGCCGGGTTGGAGTGATGGATCTCGAAGTGCGTCTGGTGCATCCAGCGGCTGAGGATGGTCAAAGTCAGCAGCAGGTGCAGCACGACGCCCGACACCCAGAAGGCCAGCGCCAGGGACGGCCACATCCGGAACGTGGCTGTCGCCAGGAGGATCAGGCCGATCGAGATCGCGGGGAAGAAGCTCAGGCGGATGGGGTGATTGAACTCGCCGCGCACCTCGGCCGGATACCGGACCCACTTGGACAGGTAGGCGACCGCGATGGCCGCGAACACGGCGATGTCGATCACCACCGACGTCAGTGCGATCCCCGAGGGTAGCCCCCAGGCCCGCTCGGCATGCTGGAGCACCAGCGTCAGGCCGGCCAGCCCCATCACGATCGCGAACATCGAGATGGGCATGTGGGGCAGGCGGTTGCTGGCTGTGGACGGGTCGCTCATGTTGCCTCCTGTTCGACTGGCATGGCTGTGGCATTATTATATAACATAACAATACCGCATAAACCATATTGATCCGCGTACGGCAATACTGCCTGAAACCTTAGCAAGGCTGGAGTCAGATCTCCCGCCCGGACGCTACACTCTGTCTCCCAGCTCAACGGGACATCTGGCATGACGCTACCGAACCACCTCATCCCCCCACTGCTGGCCGGTATCGGCTGGGCTGCGGCGGCCATCTCCGTTCTCTGGGCCGTGCGCGCCGCCCCCTGGGAGGCGCTGCGCAGTGCTCCCGGACGACTGAACCTCGTGGTTCTCGCCGTGCCGTTCCTGCTCGGCATGTGGTCGCTCAACGCCACCCTGATGCCCGGGCTGACCCTGCACTTTCTGGGCGCGGCCACCGTCACCCTGGTGATCGGGCTCGAGCTGACGCTGATCGCCGGGCTGGTCGCCGCCCTGCTGCTGCCGCTGATCGTCGGCGGGGGACTGGCCATCGCCGGCTGGACGTTCGTGCTGTCCTTGCTGGTCCCCGCCGTGATGACCTACGGCATCACCCGGGCCTCCCAGCGCTGGATGCCGCCGAATTTCTTCATCTACCTGTTCGTGGGCGTGTTCCTCTCCGCCGTGCTGGGCGTGATCGCCCACGGCGCGGGCACGGCCCTCCTGGTCATGGCGATGGGGCTGTACGACTTCGACATCATCTGGAACAACTACCTGCGGGTCCTGCCCCTGCTCGCCTTCCCCGAAGGCGTGATCAACGGGATGATCATGACGGCGCTGGCACTGGTCAGCCCGTCACTGGTGATCTCGTTCGACGACCATCACTACATCGATGGTCGCTGACCGCCACGACCAACGTTGCGCCATCCGCGCCGAGGCCTTGCAACTTGCAACCTGCAACCCGCCATCAGGAAAACACCAGGGTGACAAGCCCTTGTTTATCGACTGGATTTCTGCCGGAAAATCAGTGGCATGAAACGTGCTTACTGTCCCACCAGCCGAGCAGGAGTGGGCTCGGACGATTAGATGACACGAGATTCAGGAGTTTTCCCCCATGAAGAAACTGACCGCGATCGTATTCGCCTCCGGCCTCGCCGCCGCCTCCGGCCAGGCCATGGCCGCCGACGCCGATGCCGGCAAGAAGCTCTACGAGCAGAGCTGCGCCTCCTGCCACGGCATGAAGGCCGAGGGCCAGGGCATGTTCCCGAAACTTGCCGGCCACAGCGCCGAAGAGACCACTCAGGCACTGGCTCACTACAAGAACGGCGACCAGGACGCCCTGAAGGAAATGGACGGCGACCTGGGCGGTTCCAACTTCTCCATCATGGCCCCGAACGCCGCCGGCCTGTCCGACGCCGACATGGAGAACCTGGGCGCCTACATCGAGAGCCTGTAAGCTCCCGCACCGGCAACGGCAGACAGGAAACCCGGACCGACTGGTCCGGGTTTTTTTGTGCCTGGCATCGTAATGGAGCGGCCTCGTCCCACGCGACGTTCAGCCCGGCGCTCGGTCTCCGGACGGCTCGAGCGGAGACCCGGCCGTCAACGCCCGCGGCGTAACCGGTCCAGGCGCAGCCGGTCGCGCTCGTCGAACAGGCGGCGCGCGCCGAGCTGGACGGCGACGAGCGAACCGAAGCCGGTCGCGGCCGTGATCAGGAAGATGATCAGGATCTGGTACTTGACCGCCTCGATCGGCGGCGTGCCGGCGAGGATCTGGCCGGTCATCATCCCCGGCAGGCTGATCACGCCGGCCGCGGCCAGCATGTTGAGCGTCGGAATCAACCCGGCTCGCATCGATTCGGAGCGCAGCTCGGCGGTGGCATCGCGCACGGAGTGACCGAGGATCAGGCGGGCCTCGATCTCGCGTCGGCTCCGCCAGGCCGTCTGGGTGAGGTTGTTCAGCGCCAGTCCGATGCCCGTCATGGTGTTGCCGAGGATCATCCCCAGCAGCGGGATGGCGTATTGCGGCGTGTACCAGGGATCGGTCTCGATCACGAAGGTCAACGCCAGCACGGTGACGATCAGTGCCGTGGCGCTCATGGCCGCGAGACCGATGCCGTAACCGTGCCAGCCACGTATCGCCCGCTTCTGCCGCGCGACCACCTCGTAGCCGGCCAGGCCCATCATCACCATCGCGATCAGCAGGATCCACGGCAAGGTGGCGGCCTCGAACACCGCCTCGAGGATCAGGCCGACCAGCAGCAATTGCAGCACCATGCGCACGCTGTTCAGGACCAGCGTGCGGAACAACCCCAGCCCGAGCAACACCTGCACCACGCCGAGCGCGAGCACCAGCCCCGCCGCCAGCGCAAGGTCGAAGGGGGTCAGGCTATACAGATCCATGCAGCACTCCCCCCTCCGGCGTCACTTCCAGCCAGCGATCGCCGTGGTCCGCGATCTCGCCGGGATCGTGGCTGATCCACACCGCGGCCGCGCCCTGATCGCGCAAGTAGTCAAGTAGCAGACCGGCCATCCCCTCGGCGTTGTCCCGGTCGAGGTTGGCGGTCGGCTCGTCGAGCAGCAGCACGCGCGGCTCGAGCGCCAGGGCACGCAGCACCGCGAGCCGCTGCCGCTCGCCGGAGGACAGGCGTTCCACCGGCGATGCCCACAACGTGTCGCGCAACTTGAGCCGCGACCACCAAGAGGCAGGCGGTCGGGCCGGGAAGTGCTGGTCGACCGTGTCGGCCCACCAGCCGGATTCTGCCGGCACCAGCGCAACCTGGCGACGCCAGTCGGTCGCCGGCATGGAATGCTGCTCCGATCCGTTCAGCCACACCTCACCCTCGTGGGGCGAGAGATCCGCCAACGCACGCAGCATCTGGCTCTTTCCCACCCCGGACTCGCCCCGCACCGGCAACACGTCACCGGGCGCGAGCGTGAACGAGACCGGCGGCACATTCGGCCCGGAGAGCCTCTTTACCTCGAACAGCATGCATCCCCCTCGAAAACATGAACCCATCGGGACGTGCCGATTCGCCCGCCAGGGGCGCCCGGTCACCCCTTCGAACGCGGGCCGCCAACGACGACCGCCCGGGCCGGGGCCCCACCCGGCACACGGCCCGAAACACCACAAACAAAACGCCGGCCCGAAGGCCGGCGTCTTTCCTGCGATCGGGCCGGCACCGCGACCCGGAGGCAACCTTACTGGGCCGCGGCACCCTCGGGCGCGTCCTCGTCACCTTCGCTCGGCAGTTCCTCTTCATCCATGACCTGGATGTAGGCGCCCAGGGCCTCGATGTCGTCATCGCTCAGGCCCGTGGCCTGCGGGATCATCACGCGCGAGTTCGGACCCATCTCATCGCCCTTGCGGTAGATCTTGAGCAGGTTGATGGTCTGATCCATCTTGGTACCGGCGAGCTTGGGCGCATCGAACAGCTTGCCCCCTTCGCCGGCTTCACCGTGGCAGACGGCACAAGAGGAATAGAGCGAACGGCCGTGGTTGATCACCGACTTGCTGACGATCTTGGACTCGCCACCCTTCTTCTCCTTGGCCTCGTCATCCCCTGACTCGTCCTTGTCATCACCCTCGGACT
>NZ_JBKGYT010000057.1:0-11127 GCF_046545975.1 Guyparkeria sp.
CGGGCCAGGTTACTGGGCTACTCTCGCGGGGACTCGGGGCGATCATCGATACGGGGAGAGCATGACGATTCGGATCGGCACATCGGGCTGGAACTATCCGCACTGGAAAGAGCGCTTCTACCCCGCCGGGCTGTCCGCGGGCGACTGGCTGGCTTACTACGCCGAGCGCTTCTCCAGTGTGGAGATCAACGGCACGTTCTATCGACTCCCCGAGGAGGCCACCCTGGATGCCTGGCGGGACGCCGTGCCGGCGTCGTTCCGCTTCGCGGTCAAGGCCAGTCGCTACATCACCCACATGAAGAAGCTCAAGGACCCGGAGGCGAGCATCCGTCGGTTCTTCGCCAGGATCGAACGTCTGGGCGAGCGCCTCGGTCCGGTGCTCTTCCAGCTCCCGCCGCGCTGGGGCGTGAACGTCGAACGCCTCGAAGACTTCCTCCGGGCGCTGCCGGCCGGGCACCGCTACGCCTTCGAGTTCCGTGACGAGAGCTGGTGGACCGACGAGGTCGCCCGGTTGCTCGCGGACCACGAGGCAGCCTGGTGCATCTTCGATCTCGACCGGCAGACCGCGCCCCGGTGGACCACCACGGATTTCGTCTACCTCCGCCTGCACGGCTCGGACGGTCCCTACCAGGGCAGCTACGACGACGATGCCCTGCAAGAGTGGGCGCGTTTGATGAGTGCCTGGGAGGGCGAAGGCCGGAACGTGCACTGCTACTTCGACAACGACGCGGAGGCCCAGGCCCCCGGGGATGCGCAGCGGCTGATTGAGTGCCTGGCGGGATGATGAGGGTTCCCGGGGGATGGATCTCATGCCCTGTCGTCGAACGATGCTGGCACATATCGGGTTTGAACCCCCACCATCCCGGGCCTAAGCTTGGTCGGGAGCCACCTGAAGCGAGGGTTCGGCTATGCAGGTCTTTTCCGGGTGGGACATGACGGGGGTGTTTACGTGAAAGGGAATGCCGCGCGCCGTCGTAATGTCTTTGTCATCGGTCTGGACGACGAGCATCGACGTGACCTGGAGACCATTCCGGACCGGGATCGATTTCGCTTCCACGGCCTGCTCGAACGCGAGGAAGTCCGGGTCGAGTGTGACGTCGACGGCATGATCGAGAAGGCAGAGGCGGCCCTGCGAGCATTCGATGGTCCCGTCGACGCGATCATCGGTTACTGGGACTTTCCGGTCACGGCGGTCGCCTCGATCCTGTGCAAGACCTTCGATCTGCCGTCGCCCTCGCTGGAGGCCGTGCTTCGTTGCGCACACAAGTACTGGGGCCGTCTGGAACAGCAGCGCAGCCTACCCGAACATACTCCGCCGTTCTGCGCCGTGGATCCCTTTTCCGACGACCCGCTCTCCGAGGTCGACATCGATTTTCCCTTCTGGCTCAAGCCCGTCTGCGGCTACTCGTCAACGCTCGGCTTTCGCATCAACAACGCCCATGATTTCGAACGGGCGATCGACGCCGCGCGCCGGGAGATCCGCCGCTTCGGCGAGCCGTTCAATCGCGTGCTCGAACGCGTCGACACCTCGGGGCTGGGTGGTGTCGGAGGCAATTACATGCTCGCCGAGGCGATGCTGCAAGGAGTGGAACTGGCGCCGGAGGGATCCATACGCAACGGCAATTTCGCCGTCCATGGCGTGATCGACATGGTTCGCGCCCCGAATCACAAGAGCTTCAAGGACTACCGCTATCCGTCCATCCATCCGCGCCGGGTGCAGGACCGGGCGGGAGACATCGTCGAGCGATTCGTGCGTGCCATCGGCTACGACAACGGCTGCTTCAACGTGGAGTTCTTCTGGAACCAGGACACCGACGAGCTTCACCTGATCGAGTTCAACCCGCGTATCTCCCAGTCCCACAGCGGCATGATGGCGATGGTCGACGGGATGTCGAATCACGAGGTGGCCATTCACGTGGCTCTCGGCGACAAGCCGGCATTCGAGCACGGCGGCGGTCCCTACGACATGGCCGCCAAGTTTCTCTATCGGCGCTTCGATCCCGGTGACGCCGTCTGCGTGTCGTCGCCGGGCAAGGCGGATCTCGAACGTCTGCGGAAATCTCAGCCCGACACGCGGGTCTCGATCAAGGTCGAAAAGGGCACTCGCCTCGACGAGACGGTCGACCAGGATGCCTACAGTTGGGTATTGGCCGAGCTCATCATCGGTGGCGACGACGTATCCGACCTGAACGCCAAGTTCGAGGAGGCCAAACGGCTGCTGCCGTTCCGCTTCGAGCCGATCACGTCCGATCGATCTCATCCCGATGACGAGGAAGTGCAGAAGTGACCACGCAGACCGCATTGCACCATGTCGACCCCGATCAGTTGCCTTGTCCGGTCCGGCACATCGAGAACGTCTGGATCCCCCTTCCGGACGGTGGGCGCCTGGCGGCCCGCCTCTGGCTGCCCGCGGACGCGGAGGACGCCCCGGTACCGGCCCTGATCGAGTACATCCCCTACCGCAAGCGCGACATCACGCGCGACCGAGACGAGATCAACCATCCCTATCTCGCCGGTCACGGTTATGCCTGCCTGCGGGTGGATTTGCGGGGCAGCGGGGATTCGGACGGCGTGCTGCGCGATCAGTATCTCGACCAGGAGCAGGACGACGGCGTGGCGGCCATCGCCTGGGCGGCGGCACAGACCTGGTGCGACGGCAATGTGGGAATGTTCGGCATCTCATGGGGCGGCTTCAATGCCCTGCAGATCGCCGCGCGCCAGCCGCCGGCCCTGAAGGCCATCATGGCCGCCTGTGCCACCGATGATCTCTACGCCGACAACATGCACTACATGGGCGGCTGCCTGCTGGCGGACAATCTCTCCGAATCGACCACCATGTTCGGACACACCAGTCTGCCACCGGACCCGGCGATCGTGGGGGAGTGCTGGCGGGACATGTGGCTGGATCGCCTGTCCGAGAGCGGGGTCTGGCTGGACATATGGCTGCGGCACCAGCGCCGCGACGACTTCTGGAAACGGGCCTCCGTCTGCGAGGATTACGCGGCGATCCGCTGCCCGGTCCTGGCGGTCAGCGGCTGGACCGACGGCTATACCAATGCCGTTTTCCGCCTGCTCGAGCACCTCGACGTCCCCCGGCAGGGTCTGGTCGGTCCCTGGGGGCACAAGTACCCGCACATGGGCGAACCGGGACCGGCGATCGGCTTCCTCCAGGAGATGGTCCGCTGGTTCGACCACTGGCTCAAGGGTCGGGACAACGGGGTCGATCGGGAGCCCATGCTCCGTGCCTGGATGCAGGACAGCGTGCCGCCTTCCACCCAGTACAAGCTCCGCCCGGGGCGCTGGGTGGTGGAAAAGGAATGGCCCTCTTCCAATGTCCGCGACCTTCCGCTCCGGATGGTCCGGCATCGCCTCCTGATGCCCGGGGAGAACCCGGCAGGGGTCCAGCCCACGATCGACCGCATGCAGTCGCCTCTGACGCTCGGCCTGTTCGCCGGGAAGTGGTGTTCCTACGCCGCCGCCCCCGACCTGCCCCATGACCAGCGTGAAGAGGATGGCGGTGCACTGCTGTACACCTCCGATCCTCTGTCCGAACCGCTGAACATCCTCGGTGCCCCCGAGGTGGAGCTGACGCTGTCGGCGGATCGACCCGTCGCCCAGGTCTGCGTGCGCCTGGAGGATGTCCTGCCGGACGGCAGGGCCACCCGAGTTGCCTACGGGCTGCTGAACCTGACGCACCGGAACGGCGACGAGGCACCGGAGGCGCTGGAGCCGGGGAAGCGATATGTCGTGCGGGTACGCATGAACCACGTGGCGCAATCGTTTCCCGCCGGCCATCGCATCCGCCTGGCCATCAGCACATCGTACTGGCCGCTGGCTTGGCCGCCGCCGGAACCCGTCGAGCTTGCCGTGGAGCCGGTGGAAAGCACGCTCTTCCTCCCCAGCCGGCAGGACACGCTCGACGACGAGCGGCTGTGCGACTTCGGGATGCCCGAGGGCGCGCCGCCCCTGCACAGGACAATGATCGAGCCGGAACATCACAACTGGCTGGTGCACCGGGATCTCGCGGCGGACAGCTCCGAGCTGGAAGTCATCAAGGACGACGGCCGCTGGTTGATCGAGGATCTCGGTCTGACCATTCACTCGGTGATCAACGAGTGGTACCGAAGCCAGGGGTACGACTTCGGATCGGTCTCCGGGGAGACGGCGACCCGGAAGGAGTTCCGGCGGGGCGACTGGCGGGTCACGGTTCGGACATTCACGCACCTGACGTCCACGCCGACCGAGTTCCTGCTGCGGGCCGAACTGGACGCCTGGGAAGGCGACGTGCGGATGTTTTCCCGAAACTGGAATCGACGGATACCGCGAAATCTCCTGTGACGGCCCCCGGGTCAATAAACAGGGACTATGGAGGGCATAAAAACGCTATCACGCCGGCGGCGACTCGCTGCTAATTAAAGTAGTGAAAGGTATCCAATTCGGGGAGCAGGGATCATGAGTCTTGTAACGGATCTGATGGAACTCCCGGGCGTTCTGGCGGCAGGGGATTTTGCTTACCGGGGCGACCAGTACTATGCCCACAAGGGCGATCTCTCCAGCAATGAAACCCGTCTGATCACCGCCCTGGCAAGGTCGAACATGGCCGCCGTGCGAATGGAGGGGGACATACTCGCGCTCTTCTCCAAGGTGTGCCAGCCCGGAGCCAGTCGCTGCGGTTTCGAGCGTGCCAAGGGCTGGGTGGTTCACGGGGAAGACCGCAGCATCTGCGTCATGTCCCACGTCTACTGCATATACGACAACGACCGCGCCTCGCTGACACAGATTCTCGGGTTGATGCGAGAACGGCTTGCCGACGCGTCCGACGACCTCATCCTGATGTGAGACCTGCGGCGTGCAGGCCTGCCGAAACCTGGAGGAAAGACCATGGCTGATCTCAAGAACCTCAGTTCGATGCCCGGCGCAATCGCGGCCTTCCGATTTGGCGACGATGGCCAGTTGGTGGACTCCGTGATCTCGAAGGAAACCGCCATCGATCAGGATACGCTCGACCTCCTCGGTCACCTCTGCATCGCCAACATGGCCATCGCCGCCATGCAGGCGCGCGGCTGGGAAGGCATGAGCGACCTGACCGGTTTCTACCCCGTCAACGGCTTCACGTTCGTTGGACTCGACTGGTCCGCCGTGGCGCGTGACCGACAGGCGGTCGTGCTCGAGAACGAGCAGGCCGACTACGACGCCGCCTTCAAGGCCCTGGGCGAGTGAGGAGGGTGCCATGCTAAAGGAATTGCTGAACCTCGACGGTGTCGAGGCGGTGGCCCACTTCCGCGAGGAGACCGGTGAGCCATGGCAGGTTCACGGGGCTCTCGAGGGAGAGGAGGCCCGACGGATGACCCGGCTGGCCCTGGACTTCAAGCGGCTGACCCACGCTCACGCCGACCAGCTGGCCCTGTTCATCAACGAGCCCGGGTGGACGCCGGCGAACGGCTGGATCGTCCACGGCGCGGAACGGTCGGTCTGCGGTGTGAACAGCATGGTCGCCGTGGTGAAGAACGACGCGGCTAACCTCACCGACGTCATGAGCGCGCTGGCGAAGGAATCGTTCTTCACCTGAACTCGTTCGAGTCGTGGTAACGGGCGAGTGGCCCGTTCGAATCGAAAAGGCCCCGCCGGATCGGGTCGATTCGGCGGGGCCTCGTTGTTCGTGATCCCGTCGGGATCAGGCGTTCTGCCGGATCCCGGCGATCAGCCAGCTGGCATTCTCGTCGCCGAGGTCACGGCGGACCAGCCAGGTCTCGTCGAGCGGCGTCGGGGCGCCGTCGGCCCCCTCGCGGATTTGCCCGGTGTAGCGGACCGCCGCGACGATATCGCCTCCGTCCTCGCCCAGGTCTTCCAGCGAGACGTCCAGGTCGAGCACCTCGGTGACGTTCTCGGCGTCACCGATCGAGGCGCGCTCGCGCACCAGTTCGCGGAACAACTCCGGGGTGACGAACTCCTGCACCTCGTCCATCCGGTTCGCGTCCCAGGCCAGTTGCAGGTTGGTGAAATGCGTGCGGGCGGCACCCAGAAAGCGGGACTCGTCGAACCACGACGGCGGCTGGTACTGTGCCCGACCGGAAAAGCCGCCGAATTCGTCCATCACCGAGCCCGGACGGGGCGCGTCATTCCCGGTGCCGGCCTGCGGGAACAGGGACTCGCGCCGCTGGCTGCCGCCCGTTGGCGCGCCACCCTGCCCGGGGATGCCCGACAGGGCAGGGCGCCGCGAGCCGCCGCGCAAGTGGCGGATCAGCAGGAACGCGCCCACGCCCAGCAGGACCAGCACCAGCAGGTCCATCGGCTGGATGCCCTCGAAGGCGCCGCCCATGAACAGCCAGGCCAGCAGTCCGCCCGCGGCCAGGCCGGCGAGCATGCCGCCCATGCCGGCCGCCGGGCTGCGGCTGGCCTTCTGGTCGGTGGCCTGCCGTTGCTGGTTGCTGGTGGTCTGCGAGTTCTTCTGTCCCTGGTAGCCGAAGCTCTTGCCGCCACCGAAGCGCTTGGCCTCGGCGGTGCCGACGGTAGTCATGGCGAGCAGGGCGGTCACGCACAGGGCGATCAGGGTGCGGGCGAGGTTCGGGTGGATCGTCATGAGATCTCCAACGGTCGGGGAACACGCGGCTGGCCGTGGGCACCCCGTGTCGGGCGTCCACGCCGGGCCGGCGGCAATCCTAGCACGCCCGCCGTTACCTGTCGGTGAAACGTGGTTTGACCGCGGGGTGACCATCCGCGTCTCCGGCGGACGTGGCTCAGGTGGCGGGTACCAGCACCACCGGGGTATCCGTGAGGGTCACGAGCTCGGCGAGGTCGCAGCCCAGGGCGGCGGGACCCGACCGCCCGATCACCAGCTCGCCTCCTGGCCGTCGGCGCAGGGAACGGGCCAGCGCTGCGGGTGAGGCGACGCCCAGGCGTTCCACCGTGACGGGTGCCGCTTGCGGACCCAGCGCGGCGAGCACGTCCGGTTCCCGGGACGGGTCGAGGCCCGGTGCGAACAGCAGGTGCAACGGCCGGTCGGCCACGCCGGCGAGGACGGCGGCCATCCGCGCGATCGCCGGGCCGCTGTCCGGGTCCGTGATCAGTGCCTGCACCGGCCCGCGTGCCGGCCACGGTGTTCCCTCCCAGAGCACGATGGTGCAATCGGTCCCGGAGATCACCTGCGTAGCGGAGGCCCCCAGCCGCCTCCCGTGGCTTCCCGACCAGCCCGTCTTGCCGAGCAGGAGAATCTCCGCGCGGATTCCCATCCCCGCGAGCGCTTCCTGCACGGACCCGGTCTCGACGTGCAGCCGCCACGTCAGCGACAGCGCGCCGGCCTCCTGCTGCAGTTGCCGTTCGATGCGACGTCGCTGCAGGTCCAGGCGGCTGCGCAGGATCTCGCTGTCGAAGGGGCGGCTGGTGCCGGACAGCACACTGATCTCGCGGGCGAAGGGATAGGCGGCCGAATGCAGCAGGTCCCGTTCCTCGATGAACAGGCCGACCAGCTCGAGGTTCCGGTGATGGGCGAGGCGGGCGGCGGCGGAGAGTGCCGCCTCGCTTGCCGGCGAGGTATCGAGCAGCACCACGATGGCGCCGGGCTCACTCATGGCTGCCAGCCGGTCCATTGGGTCCGTTCCTGTCGTCCCGGTGGCGGGTGACGGCGTGGAAGGCCTTGAGCCGCTCGACCACCGCGCGGTTGACGCTGCCGTCCGGGTAGCGGCCGTCGGAATCCGCCTCGCCGGCGGCCCGGCCGGTCAGCAGCGACAGGGCCTCGTCCACGTGGTCGACCGCGTAGACGTGAAAGCGCCCGCCGGCCACCGCGCTGCGGACCTCCTGGTCGAGCATCAGGTGGGGCAGATTGCTGCGCGGGACCAGCACGCCCTGTTTGCCGTCGAGACCCCGCTCGCGGCAGATGCGGAAGAAGCCCTCGATCTTCTCGTTGACCCCGCCGATGGCCTGGACCTCGCCCAGCTGGTTCACCGAGCCGGTGACGGCCAGCGACTGGCGGATGGGCACCCGGGCGATGGCCGAGACCAGGGCGCACAGCTCGGCCACCGAGGCGCTGTCGCCCTCGACCGTGCCGTAGAGCTGCTCGAAGGCGAGGCTGGCCGACAGCGAGAGCTCGCCGTCCGGTGCGTAGCGGCTGCCCAGATAGCGCGACAGGATCATCACCGCCTTGCTGTGTATGTTGCCGCCGAGCTTCGCCTCGCGCTCGATGTCCACCACCTGGCCACGCCCGGGCCGGGCCGTGGCGGTGATGCGCGTGGGCAGGCCGAAGCGGAAGTCGCCCAGCTGCGTGACGGCCAGTCCGTTCACGGCGCCGACCGTCTCGCCGCTGGTGGGCAGGCGGATGGTCTCGCGCAGGATCGCCTCGACGGCGCGTTCGCGCAGCCGCTCGGCGCGCCCCTCCTGGCGGCGGATGGCTTCCTCGACGTGCGGCCCCGAGATCGAGTCGGCGTGGGTCTTGCTCGCCAGGTGGCTGGCCTCGGCGAGCAGGTCGGCCAGCGGGCGGGTGCCGGCGTCGAGCTTTTCCTGGTCCCCGGCCCGGCGGCTGGCATGCTCGATCGTGCGTGCCACGCCCTCGCGGTCCAGCGGCAGCAGGCCGTCCCGCCGGGCGATGGCCGCCAGCGTGCGGGCGTAGTCCAGCTCGTGTTCCGCCGTCCGGTCGAGGTTGTCCTCGAAGTCCGCCTGCACCTTGAACAGCTTGGCGAAGTCGGGATCGTATTCCGACAGCAGGTAGTACAGCAGCCGGTCGCCGATCAGCACGATCTTCACGTCCAGCGGCATCGGGTCGGGTTCGAGCGTGATGGTGGTGAACACGGCGTACATCTGCTCGAGCGACTCGATGCGCACCTGCTTGCCGTAGATCGCCCGCTTGAGCGTCTCCCAGGCGAACGGCTGCATCAGCACCTGGCGGGCGTGGATGATCAGGTAGCCGCCGTTGGCCCGGTGCAGGGCCCCGGAGCGGATCAGCCGGAAGTCGGTGAGCAGGGCGCCTTCCCGGAAGTAGTGCTCGATGCGCCCGATCAGGCGGGCGTGGGTGGGGAAGTCCTCGTAGATCACCGGGGCGCCGTCGAGGTCGGCGTTGTCCACGATGAGATTCAGCTGGTACTGGTTGAGGATCTCCTCGGGGACGGTGCTGCCGTTCTCGTCCAGGTCGTTGACGTGCGAGATGATGTCCTCGCGGATGGCCTTCAGGAAGGCGATCACGTCGGGCAGGTGGTTCCAGGTTTCCTCGAGGGCCTGCAGTTGCTGACCGACGGCCACCCGCAGCATCTCCTCGTTGAGTTCCTGCAGCTTCTCCCGGGCTTCCTTCTGCCACTTGGGGATCTGCTGCAGGGTCTGCTTGAGCTTTTCCTCGAGTTCGTTGATCGCCTCCTGCCAGGCCTTCTGTTCTTCTTCCGGCAGCTTGTGGAACTCCTCGGGATCCAGGATCTTGCCGTCGCGATAGGGGCCGAGGGTGAAGCCGTTCGGGGTGCTCACCATCGCGACGTTCTTCTCCTCCGCCTCCTTGCTGACCTCGGCGATGGCCTCCTGCTGGCGACGCTTGAATATCTCGCGCAGTTCCTGGACGCGGTTGTGGTACTCGTCGCTCTCGAACACGGCCGGAATGGCGGTGCGGAACTCGTTGACGAGGCTCTCCAGGTCTTCCTGCAGCGCGCGCCCGGCCGCGGGCGGCAGGCGCAGCAGGCGCGGCTGGTCGGGGTTCTCGAAGTTATAGACGTAGGCCCAGCTCGACGGCGGGTCGTCCCGCCGGGCGCGCCGCTCGAGGAAGTCGCGGACCACGGCGTACTTGCCGGTGCCGACCGCACCCAGGGCGAAGAGATTGAAGCCGCCGTCCTCGATCTCGGTGCCGAACTCGAGCGCGTCGAGCGCGCGTTCCTGTCCCGGCACCGCGGCCGGCGGCTCGAGTTCGGCGGTCGTCTCGAAGGTCAACCGTTCGAGATCGCAAGGCTGGAACAGGGCTTTCTCGTCAAGCGGGGACGGCTCCGACATGGGTTCCTCTCTGGCTGGCAGTGTGCATTTCCGTGCTCCTTGGAGACTAGCACGCCGTGGCTCGCCCGCCCGGCGAGGGCGACGTTGCCGGGAACCGCTGCGGACACTTCCCTGTGGCACGTACCGCCGAAAACCGGGTAGGCTTTCCCAGGCATCGAATTCATCAGGAAGAAACAGGGAAACGACGATGGACGCACTGAAGGAACTCCTCGGCAGCATCAGCGGGTTTGTCTGGGGACCGGTGATGCTGGCCCTGCTGCTTGGCACCGGTCTCTACCTCACCGCGGGGCTGCGGGGCATGCCGATCCGCCGGATCGGCTACGGCTTTCGCCAGCTGTTCCGCGGGCGACACGTCGGCAAGGACGATCGTGGCGACATCACGCCCTTCCAGGCATTGGCCACGGCGCTCTCGGCGACCATCGGCACCGGCAACATCGCCGGGGTGGCCACCGCCATCGCCCTGGGCGGTCCCGGCGCGATCTTCTGGATGTGGCTGACCGCGCTGGTGGGCATGGCGACCAAGTACTCGGAAGCGGTACTGGCGGTGCGCTACCGCGAGGTCGACGAGCGCGGGCGCTTCGTGGGCGGGCCGATGTACTACATCAAGAACGGCATGGGCGCGAAGTGGAAATGGCTGGGCGCGGCCTTCGCCCTGTTCGCCATGATCGCCGCCTTCGGCATCGGCAACACCGTGCAGGCCAACTCGGTCGCCGACGTGCTCGACTCCAACCTCGCCATTCCCGACTGGGCGACCGGGCTGGTGCTGGCCGCGCTGGTGTTCGTGGTGATCATCGGCGGCATCCGCCGGATCGCGCACCTGGCCGAGTACCTGGTGCCGTCGATGGCCATCCTCTACGTCGGTTTCGCGCTGGTGATCATCCTGATGAACATCGCGGACGTGCCGGCGGCACTCGCGCAGATCGTCAGTGACGCCTTCACCGGCACCGCGGCCACCGGCGGCTTCGCCGGCGCGGCGGTCTGGGCGGCCATCCGCTTCGGCGTGGCCCGCGGCATCTTCTCCAACGAGGCGGGTCTGGGTTCCGCGCCGATCGCCCACGCCGCGGCCCGGACCAGCGACCCGGTCCGCCAGGGCACCATCGCCATGCTCGGCACCTTCATCGACACCATCATCGTCTGCACCATGACCGCGCTGGTGATCGTGCTCTCCGG
>NZ_JBKGYT010000058.1:0-10959 GCF_046545975.1 Guyparkeria sp.
GCGGAGACGGGGCGGTGAAACGAACGAAAGCCCTTCCGGATGGAAGGGCTTTCTTGCCATGGCGCCGTTGGTGTGTGACGGATCAGAGCATATCGTCCCCGATCGCCTCGATGCCCGCCGCGGCGCATTGATCGTCGGTCTTGCCGTCGGGTGAACCGGAGACCCCGATGCCGCCGACGATCCTCCCGTCGGAGGTGATCTGCTTGCCGCCACCCACGATGGTGACGCCGTCCAGATGCTGGAGGCCGTGGCGTGCCTCGCCGGGCCCGGTTCCGTCGCCCAGCTCGATGGTGTCGGTGCGGAAGCTCACCGCCGTCCAGGCCTTGCTCGTGGCCGTGTCCACGGAATGCGGGCCGGCATAGCGATCCCGCTTGAGGGCCTGGAGCGTGCCGCCCGGACCCACGACGACGGCGGTGACCTGGGCGTTCCGGTCACGACAGGCCTCCACGGCTGCCTCGACGGCCTGGACGGCGACTTCCGGAACCAGGGCCGGGGTGTCGAAAGTCCCCTCGGCGGCATGGAGGGGTGAGGATGCGATCGCCAGGGCGGTGCCGGCGAAGAGAGTGATGCGTGCCTTGCTCATGCTGTGTTCCCTTTTCGGTGGTGTGGCTACTACCTATAGTCGGGGCACGGCGGGAATGCATTATCCCACTGACATGGAAGGAATTTACGATGCTTCTGTGCCCAGCTGGGCGGCCTGCCTCGCCTCGCTGAGGACGAACTCGGAGAACGCCCGCGCGGCGGGGCTGGGACGCTTGCCCTCGCGGCGGACCAGGTACCACTGCCGCATCAGCGGGAATCCCTGCACGTCGAGCACGCACAGCTCCCCGGAGGCCAGCTCCGACTGGACGATGTGCAGGGAAACCACGCCAAGACCGAGGCCGGCCTCGACGGCCTGCTTGATGGCCTCGTTCTTGTTCATCTCCATGGCGACCTTGAGTTCGAGACCGTGCTCGGCGAAGACATTCTCCACGGCCCCGCGCGTGCCCGAGCCTGGCTCGCGGCCGACCAGCGGCTCCTCGGCCAGGCGGGCGAGGGGGATATTCCGGATCTTCGCGAAGGGATGGGTCGGCGAGGCGATGACCACCAGCGGATTATCCATGAACGGCTCGGCAGTCAGGCCGAGCCCTTCCGGTGGCCGTCCCATCAGGGCGAGATCGACGCTGTTGTCCGTCAGGTGCTGGAGCAGCATCGCCCGGTTGACGACGTTCAGGCTGATGCGCACCTCGGGGTGCACCTGTCGGAACAGGGCCATCAGCCGCGCGGCGAAATAGCTCGCGGTGCTCGCCACCGAGACCTTCAGCGTGCCGCCCTTCAGCCCCCGCAGGTCGGCTAGGGTGTGCTCGAGGTTGTCGAGCTCTCGACCGATGGTCTGGCTGGTCGTCAGGGTTTCCCGGCCCGCCTCGGTGAGCTGGATTTTCTTGCCGACATGCTCGAACAGCGGCAATCCGAGGGTTTCCTCCAGCTGCTTGATCTGCATGGAGACCGCGGGCTGGGTGAGGTGGACGTCCTTGCTGGCGCGGGAAAAGCTGCCGTGACGGGCGACCGCCTCGAGGATCTCGAGCTGGCGCAGGGTTAGTCTGACCATAAGAAAAACTGATTATAAGCTAGGATTTCAGCCCTGATTATAAACTCTGAATTTTATTTATAAACCCTGACGATTATGGTGTTTTCCGCAACGCATACTCCGGTGGCCGACACGCGGCTGCCGTCCCTTCATGCCATTCCGGAGGACACCATGGCTCACGATCAATCCAGCCGTTACGCCGATCTCACGTTGAAGGAAGAGGACCTGATTGCCGGTGGCAAGCACATCCTCGTCGCCTACAAGATGAAGCCGCAGCCTGGCTATGGCTACCTGGCGACCGCCGCCCACTTCGCGGCCGAGTCGTCCACGGGCACCAACGTCGAGGTTTCCACTACCGACGACTTCACCAAGGGTGTCGACGCACTCGTCTATCACATCGACGAGGCCAACGAGGACATGCGGATCGCCTACCCGATCGAGCTGTTCGACCGCAACATGACCGACGGCCGGATGATGCTGGTCTCCTTCCTGACCCTGACCATCGGCAACAACCAGGGCATGGGCGATGTCGAGCACGCCAAGATGATCGACTTCTACATGCCCAAGCGCGCGATCGAGCTGTTCGACGGGCCGTCCAAGGACATCTCCGACATGTGGCGCATTCTGGATCGCCCGATCGTCGACGGCGGCTACATCGCCGGCACCATCATCAAGCCCAAGCTGGGCCTGCGCCCGGAGCCGTTCGCCCAGGCCGCCTACGAGTTCTGGCTCGGCGGTGACTTCATCAAGAACGACGAGCCGCAGGGCAACCAGACCTTCGCGCCGATCAAGAAGGTCATGCCGCTGGTGGCCGACGCCATGAAGCGCGCCCAGGACGAGACCGGCGAGGCCAAGCTGTTCTCCGCCAACATCACCGCGGACGATCACTTCGAGATGTGCGCGCGTGCCGATTACATCCTGGAGACCTTCGGCGAGGACGCCGACAAGGTGGCCTTCCTGGTCGACGGCTACGTCGGCGGCCCTGGCATGGTCACCACCGCCCGTCGCCAGTACCCGAACCAGTACCTGCACTACCACCGTGCCGGCCACGGTGCAGTGACCTCGCCGTCGGCCAAGCGCGGCTACACCGCTTTCGTCCTGGCCAAGATGTCCCGCCTGCAGGGCGCCTCCGGCATCCACGTGGGCACCATGGGCTACGGCAAGATGGAAGGCGGCAAGGACGACCGCAACATCGCCTACATGATCGAGCGCGATTCCGCGGACGGCCCGGTCTACCACCAGGAGTGGTACGGCATGAAGCCGACCACCCCGATCATCTCCGGTGGCATGAACGCGCTGCGCCTGCCGGGCTTCTTCGAGAACCTCGGCCACGGCAACGTGATCAACACCGCCGGCGGTGGTTCCTACGGCCACATCGATTCCCCGGCCGCCGGCGCGACCTCGCTGCGTCAGGCCTACGAGTGCTGGAAGGCCGGTGCCGACCCGATCGAGTGGGCCAAGGAGCACAAGGAATTCGCGCGGGCGTTCGAGTCCTTCCCGCACGATGCCGACGAGATCTTCCCGGGCTGGCGCGAGAAGCTGGGCGTGCACAAGTAAGCCCGGTCCGGCGTGATCGGGAGCGATCCCGGTCATCGGTATTTCCTATCGGCCGCCTGACGACGGGCGGCCCTTTCTTTCCGCCCATTCCCGAGCGTTTCTCTGTGGCAATGAGTCCGCTGGGGAATGGGCAGGAGTCACGTGTTCAGGCAGGTCAGGCAATGAGCGAACGATTCGATATCGAGCAGTACCTCGTCACCGAGGAACCCTTCTACCAGGCGCAGGGCCGCGAGGTCTCGGCCTACGAGACCGCCTATTCGGCCCGGATGCCGGTGATGGTCAAGGGGCCGACCGGCTGCGGGAAGTCGCGGTTTATCGAGTACATGGCCTGGAAGCTGGGGCGCCCGCTGATCACCGTGGCCTGCAACGAGGACATGACCGCCGCCGACCTGGTCGGGCGCTTTTTGCTCGATGCCGACGGCACTCGCTGGGTGGACGGCCCGCTGACCCAGGCCGCCCGGCACGGGGCCATCTGCTACCTCGACGAGGTGGTCGAGGCCCGCCAGGACACCACGGTGGTCATCCACCCGCTGACCGACCACCGGCGCAACCTACCGCTGGACAAGAAGGGCGAACTGGTCGAGGCCCACCCGGACTTCCAGCTGGTGATCTCCTACAACCCCGGCTACCAGAGCCTGATGAAGGACCTCAAGCAGTCCACCAAGCAGCGCTTCGCCGGGTTCGAGTTCGACTACCCGGACGCCGGGGTCGAGCGGGATATCATCGTCGGCGAGACCGGCCTGGACGAGGCGACCGCCGCCAAGCTGGTGCAGGTCGCCGACGTCGCGCGCAACCTCAAGGGCCACGGCCTGGCCGAGGGTATCTCGACCCGCCTGCTGGTCTACGCGGCGACCCTGATCGGCAAGGGGATGGAGCCGGTGGAGGCGGCCCGCATGGCCATGGTCGTCCCGCTGACCGACGATGCCGACATCCGGGATACCCTCGTGCATGCCATCGACACCGTCTTCGGCTGAGCCGGGTAGACCGGGGAGCGAACGCATGCCCAACCAGCCGACCCGCCAGACCTACCGCGACCGCTTCAAGTGTGGCTTCGACCAGGCACAAGAGATCTTCGATCCCTGCCTGAGCAGTGCCCTGGCAAAGCTGGGCTCCGACAAGGCCATGGACGACTTTCTCCAGGGGGCCAACCTGTTGTGCATGATGGGGCAGGGGGTCGAGCCGGTCCTCGTGTACCTGGAGGAGGCCCCCGACACCGCCGTGTTGGTGGGCGAGGCCATGATCGGGGAACTGGCCCACTACGCCTACAAGCTCGCCACGTCCACCAACGCGCCGGCGGTGGTACCGTTTCTGCAGTCCATGCTGCCCGTGGCCCGGCGGCTGGAAGGCGGTGAGGCCATGCAGGCCTACCTCGACCTCGGCCTCGAGGTCATGCGCGAGACCACGCCGTCGATCCATGGTCACCATGCCATCCATCCCAGCCCGGTGCTCGGTCCGTTCTTCGAGACCGCGCCGCGAGTGCTGACCTGGCTGACCCTCGAGGGGCTGGCCAACTGGGCGCGCTTCGGGGCCCGGGTCCATGCCAACGACCCCGAGGCCCAGCAGGCCTACTTCGCCCTTGAGTCGGCCGACAGCCGCACCGTGCTCCAGCGTGAACGACACGGGACCCTGCTGGTCGACAACGAGCGCCGGCTGGGCTGCTATCTCCAGGCACTGTGGGTGAGCGAAGAGCCGCTGGTGCCCTATCCGACCCTGGAGGCCGAGACGCCCCGGCGCCCGTACTTCGACGAGCACGGCCTGCGCCTGCCCGACGTGCTCGACGATCACAACGGCATTGCCGGCATCGATCGCTACCGGGCGCTGCTCGCCCACATGATGGCCCACCGGCGGTGGAGCGAGACGATCGTCGCCGACAACTACAGCCCCATGCAGCGCCTGGCCATGGAGGTCTTCGAGGATGCCCGGGTGGAGCACCTGGCCATGGCCCGCTATCCCGGCCTGCGGCGGATCTTCCGCGCACTGCATCCCCGCCCGCCCGAGGACGCCTGCGATCCGGAGACCCGGTCCTGCGTGAACCATCGGCTGATGATGCTCTCCTTCGCCCTCCTGGAGCCGCGGGACCACGGCTACCGCGACCCGGCGATCGTCGAGTTCGCCGGGCGCTTTCACGAGCGCATGGCCGCCGGTACCGGGACGGGGGACATGGTCGAGCTGGGCCTGGGCTTCATGGCGCGCAGCCGGCGGGCGTCGGATGCCTTCGCCGATGTCTGGTTCCCGCCCGAGCCGGTGGCGTTCCGCGACGACAACCGTCACCTGTGGCGATTCATCGAGGAGGGCGACGAGGAGGAGCTGTTCGACCGCAACGCGGCCACCGCCGATGCCGAGGACGCCGAGCGCGAACACGCCCTGCCGCCGCGGCTCTACCCCGAGTGGGATGTCGATGCGCAGCTTCACCGCCCCGACTGGGTCAGCGTGTTCGACAGCCTTCACCCCGCCGGCCGGGCCGATCATGTCGACCGGTTGCTGGAAAAGCACCAGGGGCTGGTCAGGCAGCTCGAGCAGGTCGTCGATCTCTTAAAGCCGCAGAACCGGGAGCGGATCCGCTACCAGGAGGAGGGCGCCGAGCTCGATCTCGACGTGGCCATCCGCTCGATGATCGACCAGCGCAGCGGGGTCGAGCCCGACCCGCGCGTCAACATGAGCCACCGGCATGCCGAGCGGGACATCAGCGTGTCGCTGCTGGTGGACCTGTCGGCCTCCATCGCCGAGCGCCCGGACGGTGCCGGGCAGAGCATCCTGGAACTGAGCCAGGAGGCGGTCTCCCTGCTGGCACAGGCCGTCGAGGCGCTGGGTGATCCGCTATCGATCGCCGGCTTCGATTCGAACACCCGCCACGAGGTGCGCTACCGGCACATCAAGGGGTTCGACGAGCACTGGGGGACGGAGGTGAAGGCCCGCGTGGCCGCGATGGAGCCCGGGATGTCCACCCGCATGGGCGCGGCATTGCGCCATGCGGGCCATTTCCTCTCCCATCGGCGCAGCGACAAGAAGCTCCTGCTGGTGCTCACCGACGGCGAACCGCATGACGTGGACGTGCGCGACCCGCAGCGGCTGACCGCCGATGCGCGTGAGGCGGTCACGGCGCTGGATGCGCAGGGCATATTCGCCTGGTGCATCAACCTCGACCCCCGCGCCGACGAGTACGTCTCGGACATCTTCGGCCACCGCTACACCATCGTCGACCGCGTTGATCGCCTGCCCGAGGCGTTGCCGCGACTGTTCATGCAACTGACCGGCTGAGGCATGTCCCCATCAAATATTTATTGATACGATAAAAGATAATTATTATCATTTCCCCTGCGACCAGGGCCAGTGGCCTGCTGCCGATATCCCGGCATGACAAGCCGGCCTACGACCAGTGGGGGAAAATCGTGAAAAGACTCATCGTCGCCATCCTGCTCCTTGGGGCGTTCCCCGCATTCGCGGGTGACGGTTTCGAGGTCCACCTCGGGCACCTGTACAAGAACTACAACGGTTCGGCGGAGAAGAGTGCCGCCCGGGAGGACGTGCTGGCCATCGAGCAGTCGTTCGATCGCTGGCGCCTGGGCGTCGGCTACCAGCGTGGGGTGATCGACCGTCATGCCCCGCGGGACCTGCGGGTCGAGAAATACCATCTCGATGCCGTCTTCAGCGCGACGACCGATGTCGACTGGGGGCTGAGCTACCTGGTCATCGACGACAACCTCGCTCCGACCGACGGCGGGCAGGTGCTCGGCACGACGCTTCTCTACCGTGGACTGGCACCGCGGCTGGCCGTCAAGGGCGGCTATCACTACAGCGACTACGATGACTTCGGTGTCTCGCAGCTCAAGGTCGGCATCATCCGCAAAGTGCCTCTCGACGGGATGGCGCTGAGCATTGCCGCGGGGGCGGGGTATCAGCGCCTGCACGACCATGGCGAGAGCGCCTACATCGCCAACGCGAAGGATCGCTATCTTGCCCCTTATCTGAAACTGGGGCTGCAGCGGGGCCCCTGGTACGGCAACCTGGGGCTCGCCGGGCGACGGGCATTCGAGGTGACTGCCGACGGGCGCCGCGTCGCCCATCACGCGATGGAGTTCCGAAACAGCATCGCCCTGCAGGTGGGACGTCGCATCGGTGCGCTGGACATCCGGCTCGGCCTGTCCCACCACGAGGCCGAGGAACTGCCCCAGTCCAACCGGCTGCAGATCAACACTGTCGGCCTCTCGGCCGACTACCGCTTCTAGAAAAGCTCTGTACGCAGCCGAATCCATTTCCGCCTGGCGAGCCGTCCGTGATCACGGCGCGCAGGACGGTATCGGATGCCTGCAGGCTTTTCTGGCGCCCTGTTGGCCCGCGTCTCCCGTCCTGCGGTCATCATCGCGGTTTTCTGCCGTGTGATCGCCGAAAGCTGTCCTACACTCGTTTTATGTCCGGTATCAGTGCCCTGTCGGGACCCAACCGTTAGGCCATCCACGAGATGAGCAGGAGAGCGTGCAATGAAGTTACCCCTCGAGGTCGTGTTCCGGAACATGGACCGGTCGCAGACGCTTGAAGACTCGATTCGAGAGAAGGCGGACAAGCTGAACCGCTATTTCGACCGCATCATGAACTGCCACGTGGTGGTCGAGGCGGATCATCGGCGGCATAACAAGGGCAACCTGTACAACGTGCGGATCAACCTGACCGTGCCAAATCGCGAACTGGCGGTGAGTCGCGATCCCGGAAATCAGCATGCCCACGAGGATCCCTACGTGGCCGTGCGCGACGCCTTCGACGCCATGGCCAAGCAGCTGCAGGCCTATGCGGCCAAGCAGCGAGGGGACGTCAAGACCCACGAGACCCCGCCCCACGGCCGGATCATCGAGCTGGCGCCGGCCACGGGCTACGGGGTGATCCTGTCCGCGGACGGGCGGGAGGTGTCCTTCACCCGCAACAGCGTGGTCGATTACGACTTCGACAAGCTCGAGGGCGGGGAGTCGGTACGTTTCGTCGAGGTGCAGGGCGAGGACGGGCCGACGGCAAGCACGGTGCACGTCGAAGGCAAGCGGCACGTGGTCGGTTGACGAATTGCCCGTACCGGGCCAGAGGAGGGTTTATGCGAGTTGGTGAAGTCTGCAATCGCGAAGTGGTGGTGATCAACACGGACGAGTCCGTCAAGGTGGCCGCGGAGCTCATGCGCCAGTACCACGTGGGTAACGTGGTCGTGGTCGAGGAGCGTGCCGGCAAGCGCGTGCCGGTGGGAATCGTCACCGATCGGGATCTCGTGCTCGAGGTCCTCATCCCCGGCCTTGCCCCGGAGGATCTGGCCGTGCGTGACGTGGCCTCGGCACCCCTGGCGACCGTGGAGTCGGGCGACAGCCTCTTCGCCGCCATGGAGCTGATGGAGACCAAGGCGGTGCGCCGCCTGCCGGTGGTGGAGGCCGACGGTTCGCTCGGTGGCATCCTCACGGTCGATGACCTCTCCGAGCTGTTGACCGGCCTGCAGGGCCAGCTGGCCGGGGTGGTGAATCGCCAGCGCAAGAAGGAAGCGCAAAAGCGGCCCTGAGCACGTCGCGGCTGGCCCCGCGCAAGGGGCTGCTCACTTCTTCGGTCTTTGGGCCTTTCGCGACACCCGTGCGACCTTGCTCGTTGCCGGGTGACGGTTTTCATCGGCACTCCCGCCGTCCACCAGGAGAGTGAGGCCATTTCTTCCAGCGGGTCGAGCATCATGCGCAACTGGCTGATTCACCAACGGATCACGCTGATCCTCCAGATTGTCATGCTCGCCGAGCTGGCCTTCGCCATCTGGGAGCAGCAGTGGCTGATCGCCGTGATGACCGTCTTCATCCTGCTGCTCACCCTCGCGCCGCTGGTGATGGTGAAACGTTTCGAGGTCTTCATCCCGGCCGAGTTCAAGCTGATGGCGACCCTGTTCATCTTCGCCTCGCTGTTTCTGGGCGAGATCCACGGCTACTACACGCGTTTCTGGTGGTGGGACGTCATGCTTCACGCCGCCTCGGGCTTTCTTCTGGGTATCGTGGGTTTCCTCCTGGTGTACGTGCTCAACGAGAAGAAGAGCATCCGCTTCCACATGACGGCCGGATTCGTCGCCCTGTTCGCCTTCACGTTCGCCGTGGCCATGGGGGCGCTCTGGGAGATCTTCGAGTTCTCGATGGACCAGGTCTTCGGCACCAACATGCAGAAGCCCATGCTTGCCGACCCGTCCGGGCTGACGGACACGATGTGGGACCTGATCGTCGATACCGTGGGGGCGGCGGTGATTGCCGTGCTCGGTTACGGCTACCTGAAGGTGGCCGCGGGGAAATCGTTCCTCGAGCAGTGGATCGCGGCGTTTCTCGAGGCCAACCCGCGGTTGTTCAGGCGCGGCTGAGTCCGGCGATCATGCGCGCCGGAAGTACTCCCCGCCGCACTCGGGGCATTTCGGCACCGGGCCGAAGGTGTCGTGGTGCAGGATCGCGCCGCAGTCGACGCACTTGAGACGCTTGGGGCTGGTGACGTGCCCGGCGCGCCACTCGCGCGGACGGGTGCGCTCGGCCTCGACCCGCAGCTGCTCGAGGGTCACGTCGGTGTGATCGGCGATCGACAGCAGCTTCGCGCCGATGTCGCCGGCCCAGTCGCGCAGGGTGTCGCGCACCTCGTGCCCCTCGGACGCCAGTGTCTCTCGAGTGTGCTCGAGGTCGTCCTTGACCGCCTCGACGATCTCGTGACGGAAGTCCTCGTGCTCCAGCGACGCGGCCTCCTCCTCGGCCAGCTGGGCGATACGCTTGCTGTCGGCAGGCTTCTCGTCGGGCTCGTCGAGCAGGCGGGCGTAGATGCGCTCGAGCAGCTGATAGTAGCCGTGGCGCAGGGCATCGAAGGTCTCGCTGTGCTCGTGCTCGCGCGGATTGGTATCGGTCATTCGGTCGGCCTCCGTTCTGCCGGTCGGGCATGTGGCTGGTGTGGGCAGGTGAACTGATCGCCCGCGGGGTATCCCGGCACCGGGCGAACGGCGCGCCAGCATGGCAGCCGTTCTGTGCAGAGGGACCCCGCTTTCGGTATTCTAGTCGCCTTTCATCGTGGCCGATCATCGGCCGTCTTGCCACCCGGCAAGCCCATACACGCAAGGTAGACGTTTCCAGCTTCATGCACGAGCAATACAACCCCGCGAAGATCGAGGACGAGGCGCAACGCTTCTGGGAAGAGACGCAGGCATTCCACGTCCGCGAGGATCCCACCCGCGAGAAGTTCTACTGCCTGTCGATGTTCCCGTATCCCTCGGGTCGGCTGCACATGGGGCACGTGCGCAACTACACCATCGGCGACGTCATCAGCCGCTACCAGCGCATGCTGGGGAAGAACGTCCTCCAGCCGATGGGCTGGGACGCCTTCGGCCTGCCGGCGGAGAACGCCGCGCTCAAGAACAAGGCCGCGCCGGCGCGCTGGACCTTCGAGAACATCGACTACATGCGCGGCCAGCTCCAGCGCCTGGGCTTTGCCTACGACTGGAACCGCGAGCTGGCCACCTGCGACCCGGACTACTACCGCTGGGAGCAGTGGCTGTTCACCCGCCTGGTCAAGAAGGGCCTGGCCTACAAGAAGACCGCGGTGGTCAACTGGGACCCGGTCGACCAGACGGTGCTGGCCAACGAACAGGTCATCGACGGGCGAGGCTGGCGCTCCGGCGCGCCGGTCGAGCGCCGCGAGATCCCGCAGTGGTTCATCCGCATCACCGACTACGCCGACCAGCTGCTCGAGGACCTCGACCGCCTCGACCAGTGGCCCGAGCAGGTGCGCACCATGCAGGCCAACTGGATCGGCCGCTCGCGTGGCGTGCAGCTCGACTTTGCGGTCGATGGTGGCGAGCCGTTGCGCGT
>NZ_JBKGYT010000059.1:0-10700 GCF_046545975.1 Guyparkeria sp.
GTTGTCGGGCGTTGGCGGGTCTGTCGCCGAATGCGGTGGTTGTGAAGTCCGGGGTCAGTCGTCGCGCTCCTGGCCGGCGCGTCGCTCGATGTCCTCCAGGGTCGACTCGATCCGCAGCCGGGCGCGCGGATGATCGGCCGTATAGGTATAGGCCGTTTCGAGTTCCTGGTGAGCAGCCACGAGGTTGTCCTGGAGCAGGAAATAGCGGCCGAGCTGCTCGTGGTGCTCCAGCGTCCGGCCACTGGCGTTGGCCGCCTCGGACAAGGCCAGGGCGGCGGCCGGGTCGTCGGGGCTCGTCTCCACCGCGGACCGTGCGGCCCGGTAGGCCGAATCGGTTTCGCCGCGATCGAGCATCCACTTCACGCGGACTCGCATCAGCGTGGCGTCACCGGGATACAGTTCGATCAGGTCCGTGAGGATGTGATCGGCCCGTTCGGTCTCCCCGCTGTCGTTCAGCGCCCGGGCCAGCGGCAGCGCGTACCACAGATTGCCGCTGTCCTGTTCATACAGCGGGGTGAGCAGGCGGGCGGCCTTCTCGGGGTTGCCCGCACGGCGGGCGATGATCGCCTGCCGATACTGCCGGTCGCTTTCCTCGGCGAGTGGCGTGTCGGTGTTGCCGACCAGGGCGGCGAGACGCGCCCGTGCCAGACGGAACGAGTGGCTGTCGGAACGGGTCGTGGCGGCCGGCAGGCTGTCGAGCCGGTCCTTGATGGCACTGATCCGTTCGGCATTCATGGGGTGGGTGCGCAGGAACTCGAACTGCCGGCCCGGCTCGCCCCCCGCTCGCCGCTGAAGTGTCTCGAAGAAGCTCACCATCCCCTCCGGATCGACTCCGGCGCGCGCCAGCATGTCCAGCGCGATGCGGTCGGCTTCGCGCTCGTGCATGCGGGTGTAGTTGATGGAACTCTGCGCGGATCCGGCGATGCCGGTCGTGGCCACGGCGGCGCCCAGTTGCGGGTCCACCGCGCCCAGCAGGATGCCGGCGATGAATCCGGCGACCGCCGTCATGCTGTTGCCGGTCTGGGCCGCGACCCGCTGGGCGATGTGGCGTTGGGTGGCGTGGGCGATCTCGTGAGCGATCACGCCGGCCAGTTCGCTCTCGTTCTCGGCGGTGAGGATCAATCCCGAAAACACCGCGATGTGCCCGCCGGGCACCGTGAAGGCGTTGATGGTCGAGTTGTCGATCACCACCAGGTTCGGGGCGAAGGGGGAGCCGGGGCTGGACGAGATCAGGCGGATGCCCAGGTCGTTGAGATAGGCGTCGATCAGGGTGTCCTCGACCACGCCGCCGCGTTCCCTGAGTCGGGAGAATACCTCCGCACCGATCTGTCGCTCTTCGGCGGGGGACAGGACGGTGTCCACCGGGTTGCCCAGGTCCGGCAGGCCGCTGCCTGACGCACGGACGGGTGTGGTCGCCAGGACAAGGGCGAGGAACAGAAGCGTGGCTCGGATCATTGTGTCGCGGTGTGAGAGCTGGGTGTTCGGTTTGACTCGCCAATGGGCGCCGGGTTTCCGGCGCGGCGGGGTCGTCGGCCGGTCCATTATGGACGAGGCAGGAGACCCACCGCTAAACTGGGATGTTTCATGCCTACCGGATCAGCTTGGAGAGGATTATGGCAGCTTACGGAACCATCAGCGCGGATGAACTCAACGACAGGCTCGGCGAGGTGGAGTTGTTCGACGTGCGTGGTCCGGCGGAGACCGATCGCGGGGTGATCGAGGGAGCTGAACTGGTGCCGCTGCACATGGTGCCGCTGAATGTCGATCGCTTTCGCAGCGACCGGGACGTGGTCATCTATTGCCACAGCGGTGCGCGGTCGGCGCAGGCCTGCCTGTTCCTGCTCCGCCAGGGCGTGGAGAACGTCTACAACCTCGAAGGGGGGATCCTGCACTGGGCGGGCTCCGGCCTGCCGCTCATTCCGCCGGGCGAGTGAACGCACCCGTTTGCGGCCGAGGAAATATCATGAGTGACATGCAAGCCATCGAGGTCGATGCCCGCGGACTCTCCTGCCCCATGCCGCTGCTCAAGGCCCGCAAGGCCGTGGCCACGGCCGAGCCGGGGCAGCGGGTGATCGTCTACGCGACCGATCGAGGCGCCGAGAGCGACTTTCGTGCCTACAGCGAACGAGCGGGACACGGGCTGGCTTCTCTCGAGTGGGAGGGGGACGTGTTGCGGATCGAGCTGATCCGCGGAGAGTGACGAGTGGACGCCGGCCGGAAAGCCGGTCGTTTCTTGTGCTCGCCGTCGAGATCTGTCCCGAGGTCCGTCTCTCCGAGTCGTCGCGGATGCGCAACCTCCTGTTGTGGCGTATCTTTGGAATTGTCGACAACAACAATCAAGTAAAGACGACAACACCAAAGAGCTTCACAAAGGAGTGATTGCGCCATGGGGAAGAGCCAAGCGATTCGTCTGCTGGGTGCCGGGCTGGTCTGCCTGGGCCTGGTGTTCTCCGGCCCGGTGCGGGCCGCATTCCAGCCGTTCGTCGAAGGTAAGCCGATCGAGTCGTCGATGGAGGACGCGGTCGCCTCGGTCAGCGAGCAACTCGCCGCCGAGGGGTTTGACGTCGCCGGGGACTATGCGCCCACCGAGGGTGTGCACGTGTTCGTGGTCACCAGTGACGCGTTGCTGGCCACGGCGGCCAGGAGTGATCGTGGCGGCTACGGTGCGGTATTGAGCGTTGCCCTGGAGCAGGACGGGGAGTCGGTCCGCGTGTCCTACCAGGATCCGCGATACGTGGCTCACGGCTACCGCCTCGAGGATGACAACGAACCGGTGTTCCAGGCCATTGCCGGCGCGCTGGGTGCCACCGGGTACTTCGGTGCCGAGCCGATCTCGGAGGCCAACCTCAGGACCTACCAGTACGGCTTCGGCCTGGAGACGTTCGGCGATGCGGTGGATCTCGGGGAGCTGGGCTCCTTTGCCCGGGCGCAGGAGCAGATCGCCGAGCGGGCCACCGGCGGGGACCTGGGCACCGAACTGGTCTACCGGGTCCGCATCCCGGGCAAGGACCAGGTGGTGTTCGGTGTGGCCCTGAAGTCGGACAATGCCAATGCCAACGGGGCGGCGCTGGTCGAGGCCGTGGACCTCGAGGCTCCAAGGGCTTATGCCTTCCTGCCGTATCCGATCCTGCTGGACGGCAGCTCGGCGGAGACCCTGAACCTCCGTTTCCGCATGGCGCTGTTCTTCCCGGATCTGCCGATGATGGGCGGCGATGCCTCCTTCTTCAAGCTGCGATCGGCCCCCGACGCGATCAACGCCCTGCTGCTCGACGTCGTCGACGGCAAGGTCCACAGCGACGAGGGTTCCTCGGGCGGTTTCGGCAGCTTCTGACCCCCGCCTCCCAGCGCGCATTCCGGCCGCGTCCGTCGGCCGGGGCGCGCATTCGCCGTCGATGATGGTGAAATCAGTCAGATAACGCGTTATATTATCCCGTCTACGATTGAGACCGCCGAGCCCCATCGGGCCCAATTGCGGTTGATGGCAGCCTGTCTGGCCGGTGACGATCTCGCCGGCCGGCGGGCTGCCGTCGTCATGGGCTGCGTTGATCGCGTTGCACTCTTTTGCGTCAAGCAAACTCAATGGTTCCACAGGACGACCATCCGGGGCGCTGCCCGGATGCGGGGACGGTTTCCCCGAAGTCGCGTGGCTGCCTTGCGGAATTTCTCCATGCCGGGCAGTCGCAGGATTTATATGAGATAAACGCGTTATATCGAGGTGAATACTCTCGTGGAATTGTCCGGCGGTGAAATCCTGGTTGAATGCCTCAAGGCCGAGGGTGTCGAGACGGTCTTCGGCTATCCCGGTGGGGCGGTCCTTCACATCTACGATGCCCTGTACCAGCAGGAAGAGGTCAATCACGTCCTCGTGCGTCACGAACAGGGTGCGGTGCACATGGCCGACGGCTATGCGCGCGCCACCGGCAAGCCGGGCGTGGTGCTGGTCACCTCCGGCCCGGGGGCGACCAACGCGGTCACCGGCATCGCAACCGCGCACATGGACTCGATCCCGCTGGTGGTGTTCACCGGCCAGGTCCACAGCGCGTTGATCGGCAACGACGCCTTCCAGGAAGTCGACAACGTCGGCATCACCCGTCCCTGCGTGAAGCACAACTTCATGGTCAAGGACGTGCGCGACATGGCCGAGACCATCAAGAAGGCGTTCTATGTCGCGACCACCGGTCGCCCGGGCCCGGTCGTGGTCGACATCCCCAAGGATGTCACCGACCCGAAGGTCAAGATCCCGTTCGAGTACCCGGAAAAGGTCGCGATGCGCTCCTACCAGCCCACCGAGAAGGGGCACTCCGGGCAGATCCGCAAGGCGGTCGACCTGATCGTCAACGCCGAGCGACCGATGATCTACACCGGCGGCGGCGTCATTCTGGGGCGGGCGGCCGACGAGCTGACGCACTTCACGCGCAAGCTCGGCTACCCGATCACGCAGACGTTGATGGGGCTGGGTGCCTACCCGGCGAACGACAAGCAGCACCTGGGCATGCTCGGTATGCACGGCACCTACGAGGCCAACATGGGCATGCATCACTGCGATGTCCTGATCGCCATCGGGGCGCGCTTCGATGACCGGGTCACCGGGGACCTGTCCAAGTTCTGCCCGCACGCGAAGATCGTCCATGTCGACATCGACCCGTCCTCGATCTCGAAGAACGTCGTCGTCGACGTGCCGATCGTCGGCGCGGTCAAGTCGGTGCTCACCGAGATGATCGAGCTGGTCAACCAGGCCGGCGGGGCGAAGAAAACCAAGGAACTCGAGGCCTGGTGGGACCAGATCGAGCAGTGGCGCGGCATGAAGTGCCTCGACTACAAGTGGTCCGACGAGATCATCAAGCCGCAGTACGTCGTCCAGAAGCTGTGGGAGGTCACCGGCGGCGACGCCTTCGTCACCTCCGACGTCGGCCAGCACCAGATGTGGGCCGCTCAGTACTACGGCTTCAACAAGCCGCACCGCTGGATCAACTCGGGCGGGCTGGGCACCATGGGCTTCGGCCTGCCGGCCGCGCTGGGTGCCAAGTGGGCCTTTCCCGACGAGGAGGTCGCCTGCGTGACCGGCGAGGGCAGCATCCAGATGTGCTCGCAGGAGCTGTCCACCGCGCTGCAGTATCACCTGCCGATCAAGATCGTCAGCCTCAACAACGGCTATCTCGGCATGGTCCGCCAGTGGCAGGAGTTCTTCTACTCGGGCCGTTACGCGATGAGCTACATGGAGTCCCTGCCGGACTTCGTCAAGCTCGCCGAGTCCTACGGCCACGTCGGCATGCGCATCGAGAAGCCGGGTGACGTCGAGGGCGCGCTGAAGGAGGCGTTCGCCATGAAGGACCGACTGGTCTTCATGGACTTCCAGACCGACCCGGAAGAGAACGTCTACCCGATGGTCCCCGCCGGCGCGGGCCTCAATGAAATGATCCTGGTGTGAGGGCGTCCCAATCATGAGACATATCATCTCGATCCTGATGGAAAACGAGGCCGGGGCGCTCTCGCGGGTGGCCGGCCTGTTCTCGGCGCGCGGCTACAACATCGAGTCGCTCTGCGTGGCGCCGACCCACGACGAATCCCTCTCGCGCCTGACCCTGGTCACCAGCGGTGACGAGCTGGTCATCGAACAGATCGTCAAGCAGCTCAACAAGCTGATCGACGTGGTCAAGGTCCAGGACATGGCGGACACCGCGCACATCGAGCGCGAGCTGATGCTGATCAAGCTGCAGGCCCACGACGCCGTTCGCCAGGAGATCTTCCGGCTGGCCGAGATCTTCCGCGGCCAGGTCATCGACGTGACCGAGTCCAGCTACACCGTGCAGCTGGTCGGGCCGGGCAGCAAGCTCGATGCCTTCATCGACGCGCTGGGTTCGATCCCCGTGGTCGAGATCGTCCGCTCGGGTGCGCTGGGCGTCTCGCGCGGGCCGCGGGGCATGCTGATTCCCGAGGTCTGAGAGACCTCGCCGATTGCCGTTTCTTTTTCCAAATACCATTCGACTGGAGATTCACCCCATGCAGGTTTACTACGACAAGGACTGTGACCTCTCCCTGATCCAGGGCAAGAAGGTCGCCATCATCGGCTACGGCTCGCAGGGCCACGCCCACGCGCTCAACCTCAAGGAATCCGGCGTCGAGGTCGCGATCGGCCTGCGTGCCGGTTCTGGCTCGGTCAAGAAGGCCGAGGGTGAGGGCCTGACGGTCAAGACCATCGAGGAGGCCTCCGCCTGGGCCGACGTCGTCATGGTGCTGGCCCCGGACGAGAACCACGCCGAGATCTACGCCAACCAGATCGAGCCGAACCTGCGTGAGGGTGCGACGCTCGCCTTCGCCCACGGCTTCTCCGTGCTGTACAACCAGGTCTCGCCCCGCCGCGACCTCGACGTGATCATGATCGCGCCGAAGGCCCCGGGTCACACCGTGCGCTCCGAGTTCGCCCGCGGCGGCGGCATCCCGGACCTGATCGCGATCCACCAGGACGCTTCGGGCAAGGCCAAGGACATCGCGCTGTCCTACGCCTCGGGCATCGGCGGCGGTCGCACCGGCATCATCGAGACCACCTTCAAGGACGAGACCGAGACCGACCTGTTCGGCGAGCAGGCCGTGCTCTGCGGCGGGACCGTCGAGCTGGTCCGCGCCGGCTTCGAGACCCTGACCGAGGCGGGCTACCCCGCCGAGATGGCGTACTTCGAGTGCCTGCACGAGCTCAAGCTGATCGTCGACCTCATGTACGAGGGCGGCATCGCCAACATGAACTACTCGATCTCCAACAACGCCGAGTTCGGCGAGTACGTCACCGGTCCGAAGGTGATCAACGACGAGTCCCGCCGGGCGATGCGCGAGGCGCTGGCCAACATCCAGAACGGCGAGTACGCCAAGCGCTTTATCAACGAGGGGGCGCTGAACTACCCTTCAATGACGGCACGTCGTCGCCAGGACGCCGAGCACCCGATCGAGCAGGTCGGCGAGCGCCTGCGCGGCATGATGCCCTGGATCAGCGCCAACAAGATCGTCGACAAGTCCCGCAACTGATCGCGGGACGGTCGCACGAGACCATCCCGGGAGGGGCAGAAGATGGATCACGACACGCAGACCGAGCAGCAACCGGCCGACCGGCAGGACGAGCATCGGCGGCGCAAGGCGATCTACCTGCTGCCCAACCTGATCACGACCGGCGCCCTGTTCGCCGGTTTTTTCGCGATTGTGATGGCCGTCCAGGGCAACTTCGTCCCGGCGGCCATCGCCGTGTTCGTCGCCATGCTACTCGACGGCATGGATGGTCGCGTGGCGCGGATGACCGGCACGGAGTCGGAATTCGGCATCCAGTACGATTCGCTCTCTGATGTGGTCTCCTTCGGCATCGCCCCGGCCCTGATCGTCTACCTCTGGAGCCTGCAGGGGATGGGCGATCGCTGGGGCATGCTCGGCGCGTTCGTCTTCGCGGCCGCCGCGGCCATTCGCCTGGCGCGCTTCAACGTGCAGGTGGAGACGGTCGACAAGGGCTACTTCGTCGGGCTGGCCTCGCCGGCCGCCGCCGCGGTGCTGATGGGCATGGTGTGGTTCTTCGAGGAGCACGCGATCCCGTTCGAGGCCCAGCAAGGCTGGGTCTGGGTGATCACCATCACCACCGGGCTCTTGATGGTCTCGAGCTTTCCGTACTTCAGCGGCAAGCGGCTCTCGCCGCGCCTGCGGCTGTCGTTCCTGAGCCTGCCGATCGCGATCATCGTGTTCGTGCTGCTCTTGAAGGATTTCGCCCTGACGCTGTGGGTGCTTGCCAGTGCCTATGCGCTTTCCGCGCCGCTGTGGACCCTTTCGCGCGGTCTGCGGCGTCGCCTGAAGCGGACGACGTCTTGAATCGGAACGCATCGGTCGTTACCGTGGCAGCATGAGCAGTTGTTCCCGCGCAGCCCGTCTTTCCCTCCCGGCCACCGCTACGGTGGTCGGGCTGCGCGTCGTCTGCCCGTCGCTGCTGCTGCGACTGCCCCGCCGGGGCGATTGACACGAAGCCTGGCGAGGCGACCCACGCGACCACCGACTAGACAATGATTTCCCGACGGGACGACCCGGCGGCGATACCTGAGGTTTTTGCCATGAGCAGCAGTGATTCCTTGATCATCTTCGACACCACGCTTCGTGACGGCGAGCAGAGCCCGGGCGCGTCGATGACGCGTGACGAGAAGCTGCGCATCGCCCGTCAGCTCGAGCGACTGGGCGTGGACGTGATCGAGGCCGGTTTTGCCGCGGCGAGCGAGGGTGATTTCAACGCCATCCGCACGATCGCCGAGCACGTCGAGCATTCGACCATCTGTTCGCTCGCGCGTGCCGGCGAGAAGGACGTACGCCGTGCCGGCGAGGCGGTCGCGCCGGCGCCGAAACGCCGCATCCACACCTTCATCGCCACCAGCCCGATCCACATGGAGAAGAAGCTCCGCATGAGCCCCGACGAGGTGGTCGGGCACGCGGTCAACGCCATCAAGATCGCCCGCGAGTACACCGACGACGTCGAGTTCTCCGCCGAGGACGCGGTGCGCTCGGAGATGGATTTCCTGGTGCGCGTCTTCGAGGCGGCGATCGAGGCCGGCGCGACCACGCTCAACGTGCCCGACACGGTCGGCTATGCCACCCCGGACCAGTGGGCCGAGCAGATGGCGACCCTGATCGAGCGGGTCAACGGCTCGGAGAACGTGGTCTGGTCGACGCATTGCCACAACGACCTCGGGCTGGCCGTGGCCAACTCGCTGGCGGCCGTCCGCTCCGGCTTCCGCCAGGTCGAGTGCACCATCAACGGTCTCGGCGAGCGGGCCGGCAACGCCGCGCTCGAGGAAGTCGTCATGGCTACCCGCACCCGCCAAGACGTCTACGGGGTGTCGACCCGCATCGATGCCACCCAGATCGTGCCGACCTCGAAGCTGGTCTCCACCATCACCGGCTACCCGGTCCAGCCCAACAAGGCCATCGTCGGGGCGAACGCCTTCGCCCACGAGTCCGGCATTCACCAGGACGGCGTGCTCAAGCACCGCGAGACCTACGAGATCATGCGCGCCGAGGACGTCGGCTGGTCGACCAACCGGCTGTCTCTCGGCAAGCTCTCCGGGCGCAACGCCTTCAAGAGCCGCCTGAAGGACCTCGGTGTCGAACTCGAGAGCGAGGAGGCCCTCAACGATGCCTTCCGTCGCTTCAAGGAACTGGCCGACAAGAAGCGCGAGATCTTCGACGAGGACATCCAGGCGCTGGTCTCGGAGGTCTACGACGAACTGGAGGAGGCCTTCCGCCTGGTCTCGCTGCACGTCTGCTCAGAGACCGGCGAGACGCCCGAGGCCACACTCACCGCCTCGATCCGCGGCGAGGAGCTGACCGCCACGGCCACCGGCGCCGGCCCGGTGGACGCCGCGCTGGCCGCGATCGAGAAGATCGTCGCCTCGGGGGCGAACCTGCAGCTCTACTCGGTGAACAACATCACCAGTGGCACCGACGCGCAGGGCGAGGTCAACGTCCGCCTCGAGCGTGCCGGGCGCATCGTCACGGGGCAGGGAGCGGACACGGACATCGTGATCGCCTCGGCCAAGGCCTACCTGAACGCCATCGAGCGGCTCGAACACCCGCCGAAGCGGGCCCATCCGCAGATGGGTGACGTGTGATGCCGGAGCCGGGGCAGGGCCGCGGGTGAGTTCCGGGGTGCGTGAGCAGACGCCGCTGGGCTGGCTGGGGATCGAGGTCTATGCCCCCAGCGGACGGCTGCGCCCGCTCGAGCGCTCGGAGCCGGTGGTCGACGCCGGGGCGCCGATGGCGGAACCCGACGGCGCTGCGGTCGAACCACAGCCGGGAGTCACTCCGGTTGCCGACCTGCCCGCCGGGACGCCCGAGCAGGATCGGTCGGATCGGGTGGTTGTCTTCGCCGAGTCGCCGCACCGGGCGCTGGCCGAGGCGATCGCCCGCTGGGGGCGACTCGATTGCAGGCAGGAGTCGGGCCCGCCGGCTGACGGCGAGGCCGTCTGGGTCCATGGTCGCCGTTGGACGCTCGCCGAGGTGGCCGTTGACGGTGCAGCGAAGCGCCGGCTGTGGAAGGAGTTGGCGGTCGGGCCGAGGCGGGCAGGACGATCGTGAGTGACGCATTCCGCGCCGGCCGGCCCCTGGCGGAGATGCCCCGCCTGGACTGGGCCTCGCTGGCCGGCGAGGACCTGCCCGAAATCCTCGCGATCGAGGAGGCGGCACATCCGTATCCCTGGAGCGAGGCGGTGTTCGAGGACTGCCTCCGCGCCGGCTACCACCTGGATGGGGCCTTCCTCCAGGGGCGGTTGATCGGCTTTTCGGTGATGATGATGGTGCTCGACGAATGGCACCTGCTCAACATCTGTGTCGACCCGGCCATGCAGCGCCGTGGCGTGGGGCGGTTCCTGCTCGAGCGGCTGCTCGATTCGGCGCGCGCGGACGATGCCAGCTGCGTGATCCTCGAGGTGCGCGCGGGCAACCGTGCGGCCATCGCCCTGTACGAGTCGGCCGGCTTTGCGGATATCGGCTTTCGCAAGGCGTATTATCCGGCCCCCGATGGACGCGAGGACGCGCGCGTGATGCGTTGTTCGCTGTCCTGATCCTGTTTTACGGGCCTGCCGCCACCATCCGCGGCGGGCCGAGCGATTTCCTATCCGAGACTTCATGAGCACCACACCCGAAAACGATTACTCCAGCCGCCGGACGTTCGCGATCATCTCGCACCC
>NZ_JBKGYT010000060.1:0-10581 GCF_046545975.1 Guyparkeria sp.
GGTGAACTGCACACCGACTGGTTCGAGTCGGAATCCGAGGGCGGCGAGTTCGTCCGCAAGGATTCCATGTTCCGCCACTGGATCACCCCGGACGGGTCGCCGGGGTCGAGCGGCGAGGGTGGCTTCCCGGCCGAGGCGGGCCGCTACCACCTGTACGTCTCCTACGCCTGCCCCTGGGCGCACCGCACCCTGATCTTCCGCGCGCTAAAGGGGCTGGAAGACCTGGTCACGGTGGACGTGGTCCATCCGCACATGGGGCCGCAAGGCTGGCATTTCGGCGAGTTCCCCGGCGCCACGGCCGACAGCCAGATCGGTGCGCATCACCTCCATCAGCTCTACACCACCGCCGACCCGAAGGTCAGCGGCATCGTCACCGTGCCGGTGCTCTGGGACAAGCGGCGTCAGACGATCGTCAACAACGAGTCGTCCGAGATCATCCGCATGTTCAACTCGGCCTTCGATCACCTCACCGGCAATCGCGACGACTACTACCCGGACCATCTGCGCGGGGCGATCGACTCGATCAACGCGACCGTCTACGAGAACGTCAACAACGGGGTCTACCGGACCGGGTTCGCCACTACCCAGGACGCCTACGAGGCGGCCTTCGACCGCCTGTTCGAGACACTCGACGAACTCGAGGCACGCCTGGCGCGGCAACGCTACCTCGTCGGCGATCGGATCACGGAGGCGGACTGGCGCCTGTTCACCACCCTGGTGCGCTTCGACGCGGTCTACGTTGGCCACTTCAAGTGCAACCGCCAGCGGCTGGTGGACTTCCCCAACCTCTGGGCCTTCACCCGCGAGCTCTACCAGTGGCCCGGCGTGGCCGAGACCGTGCGCCTCGACCACATCAAGCACCACTATTACGTCAGTCACGATTGGATCAACCCGACCGGCATCGTGCCGAAGGGGCCGGAGATCGCGTTCCTCGAACCGCATGGCCGGGAGGTGAGCCGATGAGCGTATTCATTCGAAGTGCGACGGTCATGCAGGAGGGGGCGGGAGCCCGGGTCAAGCGGCTGATGCCCCTGCCGGCGTTCATGAACTTCGATCCGTTCGTGATGTTCGACCATTTCGAGCTCGGGGCAGGCACGGGCTTTCCCGAGCACCCGCACCGAGGCTTCGAGGCGGTGACCTATCTCTTCGAGGGGGAGATCGAGCACCGGGATAACCTCGGCAACGTCTCCCGCGTGGGCCCGGGCGGGGCGCAGCGCTTCACGGCCGGTGCCGGGCTCGTGCACTCGGAGATGCCGTCGGCGGACACGCAGACCGCCGGCATCCAGCTGTGGGTCAACCTGCCCCGCGAGCTCAAGGGCATCGATCCCTCCTACGAGGAGGCGCCTGCCGACAGCATCCCGGAAATCGGCTTTCACGGCGGTCGCGAGCGGCGCATCGCCGGGGAGCAAGGCCGCGTGAGCCTGCGGACTCCGGCAAGGTACCGGCACCTGCTGATGGAGTCGGGCAGCGACTTCTCCCTCGATCTTCCCGAGGGCTGGCGCGCCATCGTCTACCTGCGGCTGGGGGCGGCGAGTGTCAACGGCGAGCGGCTGGCGCCCGCCCAGGCGGCGTTCGTCGAGAACGAGTCGGCGATCCACATCGATGCGCATGCCGGCAGCGAACTGATGATCGCAGCCGGGCGGCCGCACGGCGAACCCATCCGCCAGCGCGGCCCCTACGTCGACTGATGCGCGCGGTGTCGCCCGTGCCCGGATTGTGGTCGGCGCGGTGGGCGGATAGTATTCCCCATTTTTGGAAGCGGATGCCATGAGTCAGCGAACGATCGTTATCTGGAGCGCGCTGGTCCTGATCGCCTACAGCGTCATTGTCATCGCCCTCGGGGTCAGCCTGCCGGCGGAGCGTGCCGAGGTGCTCTTCAGCGAGGAAGGCTGGTTCGAGGATCTCAGCCCGATTTTCTGGCTGCTGCTGGCCGTGGTGCTGCTCTTCGCCCGGCCGATCGCCCTGGGCAGGCGCATCGGCATGGCCGTGATCGCCGCGGCCCTGGCGGCGCGCGAGGAGGGCTGGCACAAGAAGTTCACCACCGACAGCCTGTTCAAGTCCGACTACTACCAGATGGCCGAGGTGCCCGTGGCCGAGAAGCTGATCGCCGGGGCGGTGGCCGTGGCCCTGACCGTCCTGCTGATCTGGTTGCTGGTCGTCGGCGGTCGCGAACTGTTCGCCCGGGGCGGCTGGCGGCGTCCCTGGGGGTGGGTGGCGCTGTTCGCCGTGCTCATCTCCCCGATCCTCAAGGCCATCGATCGCGGTCCGTCGATCCTGCGGGTGCGGTTCGACATCACGCTGCCGCCCGATATCGACATGGTGATGCTCTCGCTGGAGGAGGGTATGGAAATGGCGCTGCCGTTGCTGTTCCTTCTCGCCCTGATCCTCTACCTGATGGATGGTCGGGCCGGTGAACGGCGAGCCGCCGATTGACTGGCGCTGCGGCATCCTCGACGTGCTCGAGGCCGCGGCACTGCACGGTGAGCAGGTCGAGGTGCGTCTCGATGGCCGCTGGCAGCGCGTTCGGATGCTCGACGTGGTGAGCGAGAGCGGCGAGGACTGGCTGGTCGGCGACGGCGGAGAGCGCATCGCCGTGCGGCTGATCGAGATGGCCCGCCCCGTGGCCGGCTGAATCGAGGGCACGAAAAACGGGGCGTGACGCCCCGTTTTTCGTTGGTCGCTGTCAAGCCGGCGTTACATGCCTTCGAACAGGATGAAGGTCCGGTTCATGTTGGTGCGGTGCCAGCTGTCGTAGTGCTCGAGGTGCTTGAAGGCCTCCAGGTCGTCGTTCGCGTCCATCACGTCGTCCATGGTCTCGAAATTGCGAGCCGCCTCGCCGACGGTGTTGACCAGGAAGTCGTAGTAGTCGCCGCTGTCGCGCCGTGCACGTTCCATGTCGCTGACGCGGCCGTGGCCCGGGACGACGTGCTCGGGGTCGATTTCCTCGAGTCGGGCGAAGGCCTCGAGGCCGTTCTGCGGATTCGACCAGGGGTGAACACCCAGCATGCGATCGACATAGACGAGGTCACCCGTGAACGCCACATCGCTTTCCGGCAGGTAGGCCATCGCATCGCCGGGGAAATGGGCGTCGGTCAGGGAGAGCTCGATCTCGGTGCCGCCAAGCGTGATCGTCGCCGCATCGCCTTCGAGCACGCGGTCGGCGTAGGCCGGTTCGGTGCCCTCGAAGCGCTCCTCCAGCGCGTCGGGCAGGCGGCCTTCCATGTGCTGGTCGGTGTATTCCTTCTGCGAATCGACGGTCTTCTCGAAGGCGATGATTTCCGCGCCCTGTTCCCGGAAGTAGTCGTTGCCCAGCCAGCGGTGATCCTGCACGCCGATGTTGACCACCCAGCGAATCGGTTCGTCGCTGACTTCGGCCACGGCGCGCTCGATGTACGGACCGCTGAAGGCACCCGGCCCCGAGTCGATCAGGATGACGCCCTCGTCGGTCGTGATGATGCCGTAGTTGGCGTTCATGCCGTGGTTCTCGTAGGTGCGGGCGTCGGTGGGGCCGATGATGGCATGCACATTGCCGCTGACCGGTTCGGCTTTCGGCTCGTAGGTATCGGTGCTATCTGCCAGCACGGGCTGAAGCAGCGAGGCGGCGAGCAGCCCGGTGAGAGTGGAACGTAGCAGCATGGGCGGATTCTCCTGCGTGGAATGTGGAGGCAGTATACATGCGAGTGTCCATATATGAAGGCGTTCTGCTTTCGGCCGACCTGCGCGGGCCGAACTGCTAAGCTCTTCCGGAATCCTCCACGACGGCTCCGGGAGTTGCTTCGCCGGGGGCCACGCGGTTTCGCAAACAGGGAGAAGGCACTCGATGCAGTATGTCAGGCGGTTTTCGGAGCTCGGGATGGACGACGTGGCCATCGTGGGCGGCAAGAATGCCTCGCTCGGCGAGATGGTCACCAAGCTCGGGGAGCGGGGCGTGCAGGTCCCGGACGGGTTTGCCACCACTGCCGACGCCTACCGTCACTACATCCGCCACAACGGACTCGACGAGCGTATCCGCGAGGCCCTGTCGGGGCTGGACACCGACGACGTGGCGGCGCTGGAAAGCGCCGGCCGCCGGATCCGGGAATGGGTGAGCGGCGGAGAGATGCCGGAGGATCTGGCCGAGGAGATCGCGGCGGCCTACCGCGAGCTGGGCGAGACGTACGGGGAGAACCCGGATGTCGCGGTGCGCAGTTCGGCCACCGCCGAGGATCTTCCCTCCGCCTCGTTCGCCGGGCAGCAGGAGAGCTATCTCAACATCTCCGGAGAACAGGCCCTGCTCGACAGCGTCCGGCATGTCTTCGCCTCGCTGTTCACCGATCGCGCGATTTCCTACCGGGTGCACCAGGGGTTCGACCACATGGCCGTGGCGCTGTCGGCCGGGGTGCAGAAGATGGTGCGTGCGGATCTCGCGTCCTCGGGGGTGATGTTCAGCATCGACACCGAGTCCGGGTTTGCCGACGCGGTCTTCATCACCGCCGCCTGGGGGCTGGGCGAGAACGTGGTCCAGGGGGCGGTCAACCCGGACGAGTTCTACGTCTTCAAGCCGACGCTCGAGCGGGATTTCCGCCCGATCATCTCGCGGCAGCTCGGTGACAAGGCGATGCGCATGATCTACACGGACGACGCCCGCCGGGGCGCGTCCACGCGCAACGTCGACGTGCCGCCGGAAGACCGTCGACGTTTCGCGATCACCGATGACGAGGTGCTGACCCTGGCGCGCTACGCGGTGGAGATCGAGAAACACTACAGCGGGAAGGCCGGCGAGACGCGGCCCATGGACATCGAATGGGCCAAGGACGGCGAGTCCGGCGAGTTGTTCATCCTGCAGGCTCGCCCCGAGACGGTCCACTCGCAGCGCGAGGCGGCCACCCATGCCACCTACAACCTCGAGGAACGCGGCGAGGTGCTGGTGGAGGGCAAGAGCGTCGGCGAGCGGATCGCCAGCGGGAGGGCGCGGATCGTCGCCTCGTCGGCCGAGATGGGGGCGCTCGACGACGGCGACATCCTGATCACCGACATGACCGACCCCGACTGGGAGCCGATCATGAAACGCGCCGGGGCCATCGTGACCAACCGGGGCGGACGGACCTGCCACGCGGCGATCATCGCCCGAGAGCTGGGCATCCCGGCGATCGTGGGTTGCGGTGATGCCACCGAGCGGGTGCCCGACGGCGAGCAGATCACCGTTTCCTGCGCCGAGGGCAGCACGGGTTACGTCTACCGCGGGCAGTTGCCCTTCACGGTCGAGCGGCTGGATGCCGGCTCCCTGGAAACGGCGCGCACGGACCTGATGATCAACCTCGGCAATCCCGAGCAGGCGTTCCGCCTGTCGTTCCTGCCCGCGGCCGGGGTGGGACTGGCCCGCCTGGAATTCATCATCAACAATCGTATCGGCATCCATCCCAGGGCCCTGCTGGAATACGACCAGCTGGACGCCGAGACCCGTGCGGTGATCGACGAGCGTACCGCCGGCTTCGATGATCGTCGCGAGTTCTACGTCCGCCGCCTGGCCGAGGGGGTGGGCACCATCGCCGCGGCTTTCTATCCCCGCCCGGTGGTCGTGCGGCTGTCGGACTTCAAGTCCAACGAGTACGCCGCGATGATCGGCGGCGAGGGATTCGAGCCGACCGAGGAGAATCCCATGCTGGGATTCCGCGGGGCCTCGCGCTACTACGCCGAGTCGTTCTCGCCGAGCTTCGCGCTGGAGTGCGAGGCACTGCGGCGCGTGCGCGAGGAGATGGGGCTGAGCAATGCCCGGGTGATGCTGCCGTTCGTGCGCAGCGTCGAGGAGGTCGATCGGGTCCTCGAACTGATGGCCGACAACGGCCTGGCACGCGGGAAGAACGGGTTGGAGGTCTACCTGATGTGCGAGATCCCGGCCAATGCCCTGCTGGCCGACGAGTTCCTCGAGCACGTGGACGGGTTCTCCATCGGATCGAACGACCTCACCCAGCTGACCCTCGGTGTCGACCGGGATTCCTCGCTGATCGAGGGGCTCGACGAGCGCAATCCGGCGGTGAAGAAGCTGATGGCGATGGCCATCGAATCCTGCCGTCGCCACGGCAAGTACGTGGGTATCTGCGGCCAGGCCCCGTCGGATTTCCCGGAGATCAGCCGCTGGCTGGTCGAGCAGGGCATATCCAGCCTGTCGCTCAACCCCGACAGCCTGCTGCCGATGCAGGAGGCCGTCCTCGAGGCCGAAAAGGCGATGTCCTCTTAATCCGACCGAATTGGTGCTGTTTTGTTACCCTTTCCGCAGGGCGTGCGATCGACCGATCTCGCCCGTAGGTCACGGTAATCAAATGAAGGGGGATGCGAATCCATGGGCCTGTTCGGCAAGAAGCGGAAAGAGGACAAGGGGCTGGCGGCCGCCATCGAGTCGGCCGTCGCCGCCGTCCGCGATCCCAACAACGACCAGACGCTGGGCGAGGCGGGCGCTGTCGAGCGCGTCGATTGCCAGGGAGAGACCTGCCAGGTCGACATTGTTCTCGACTATCCGCCGGGCGAGTGGGAGAGCGAACTGGTCCGCGAGATCGAACAGGCGGCACAGGCCACCGACGACGCGATCTCGGTGAACGTGACCGTGGCCTTCGTCGCGCCCGAGGGCTCGGCCATGCACGGCAAGCCGTTGCCGGGGGTGAAAAACATCATCGCCGTGGCCTCCGGCAAGGGCGGGGTGGGCAAGTCGAGCACCAGCGTCAACCTGGCCCTGGCGCTGGCGGCCGACGGCGCCCGCGTGGGGCTACTGGACGCCGATATCTACGGCCCCAGCCAGCCGCGGATGCTGGGCACCAGCGAGAAGCCGCGCCAGGTGGATGACAACTCGATGGCACCGGTGGAGGCCCAGGGGCTGCAGACCATGTCCATCGGCTACCTGGTGGACGAGGAATCGGCCATGGTCTGGCGTGGTCCGATGGTGACCTCGGCGCTGATGCAACTGCTCAACGACACCCGCTGGGACGGGCTGGACTACCTGATCGTCGACATGCCCCCGGGCACCGGCGACGTGCAGCTGACGCTGGCGCAGAAGGTCCCGGTGGCCGGCAGCGTGATCGTGACTACGCCCCAGGACATCGCGCTGCTCGACGCGCGCAAGGCGATCAACATGTTCCGCAAGGTCAGCGTCCCCATACTCGGCGTGATCGAGAACATGGCCACGCACGTCTGTTCGAACTGCGGCCATGTCGAGGCCATCTTCGGCGAGGGCGGCGGGCAGCGCATCGCCGAGCAGTACGACACCGAACTGCTCGGCCAGTTGCCGCTCAACCTGCAGATCCGCGAGGATCTGGATGCCGGCACGCCCACCGTGGCGCGTGATCCGGACGGGGCGCTGGCCGCCACCTATCGCCAGGCCGCCCGTCGGCTGGCCGCGTCGCTCGGACGGGCGGTGCGCGCCGAGTCGGGCGGGGCACCGGAAATCGTCATCGAGGAGTGAACCATGCTGGAAATCACCATCCCCAGCCGGGGTGTGCTGCAACTGTCGCACCTCGTGCTGGACTACAACGGCACGCTGGCGCTGGACGGCGCGCTGGTCGAGGGCGTGGGCGAACGCCTGCGCAAGCTGTCGAAACACCTCGACGTGCACGTCATCACGGCGGATACCTACGGTGACGTCGAGGGACGCCTGGCCGACCTGCCCGTGACCCTGTCGACGCTGTCCGACCACCTGCAGGACGAGGCCAAGCAGCGCTATGTCCGTACGCTCTCGGCGCGCGAGTGCGTCACCATCGGCAACGGCCGCAACGATGCGCTCATGCTGGCCGAGGCGGTGCTCGGCATCGGGGTGGTCCAGTCCGAGGGCCTCTCGCGCCACGCGCTGGATGCCTCGGACGTGGTCTGTCCGGACATCACCAGCGCCCTTGATCTACTCTTGAAGCCCAAGCGCCTGATTGCCACGCTGCGCAACTAGCGCGACAGGTTGCTCCCACGCCTTATTCAATCCAGAGGAGGCATTGCATGTCCAAGGTCACGTTCAAGGGTGATCCGGTAGAGATTGCCGGCTCGCTGCCATCCGTCGGCGACAAGGCACCGGCTTTCACGCTGACGGCGGGTGATCTTTCCGACAAGGGGCTGGACAGCTTTTCCGGACGCAAGAAGGTCCTGAATATCTTCCCGAGCATCGATACCAGTACCTGCGCGCAGTCCGTCCGGGAGTTCAACCGGCGCCCGAGCGCCCTGTCCGACACCGTGGTGCTGTGCATTTCCATGGATCTGCCGTTTGCCCAGGGCCGGTTCTGCGGGGCGGAGGGGCTGGACCAGGTGGTCACGCTCTCGGCGTTCCGTCATCCCGAGTTCCTCGACGACTATGGCGTGCGCATCGCCAGCGGCCCGCTGGCCGGCCTGGCGGCCCGCACGGTGGTGGTGCTGGACACGGACAACACCGTGCTCCACGTCGAGCAGGTCGGCGAGATCGCCGACGAGCCGGATTACGAGGCCGCGCTCAAGGCCCTGTAATCTAGGGGAACGTCGATAAGGCCCGGTGCGTGAGCCGACCCTTGCCGGTCGTCTGACCGCCGGGCCTTCCTGATGGGAGAAGGGAGATGGGAAATCGACTCGGGGTCGATCTCGGTGGCACCAAGATCGAGGTGGCCGTGTTCGACTCGGCCAACGCATTCGTCTGGCGGGAGCGCGAGCCCACGCCGCAGGGAGACTACGAGGGCACCGTCGAGACCATGGCGGCGCTGATCGAGCGCGCCGAGCGCGACTGCGGACCGGCGTCGAGCATCGGCGTCGGCACGCCGGGGACCATCTCGCCGCGCACCGGCTTGGTCAAGAACGCCAACTCGGTGGTGCTGAACGACCGCCCCTTGAAGCTCGACCTGGAGGAGCGCCTGGGGCGGGCGGTGTTCATGGCCAACGATGCCAACTGCCTGGCCCTGTCCGAGTCGGCGGACGACGGAGCGGCGGTAGGAGCGGCATCGGTGTTCGGGGTCATCCTCGGGACCGGGGTCGGAGGCGGCATGGTGGTCAACGGCCACGTCCTGATCGGTTGCAATGCCATTGCGGGCGAGTGGGGGCACAACCCGCTGCCCTGGCCGCGCGGCGACGAGGCCCCCGGGCCTGCCTGCTGGTGCGGGCTGCACGGCTGCATCGAGCAGTGGCTGTCGGGGCCGGCCTTCGAGCGGGATCATGCCGTCGCCACCGGCCGCTCGCTGAGCGGGGCGGAGGTCGCACGGCTGGCCGGCGAGGGCGACAGGCAGGCGCAGGCAGCCCTGTCTCGGTACGAGGATCGGCTGGCGCGGGCGCTGGCGCACGTGATCAACCTGTTCGATCCCGAAGTGATCGTGCTCGGGGGAGGCATGTCCAATGTCGATCGTCTCTACACGAATGTGCCGGCAATCTGGGATCAGTACGTGTTTTCCGACCCCATCACCACCCGGCTGCTGCCGCCACGGTTCGGCGATTCCAGCGGCGTGCGCGGGGCGGCCTTCCTCGCGGAAGGCTGTTAGCGTGGTGGTCGGCAGTGTCCGGCAACATTCGGCGGGAGATGGTCTACTCTCGGTCCAGCGAGTCGATTTTCCGCTGTATCAATACTTCAGTGATTCGCTTGGTTGATGGGCGTATAAGCAGGGTCTAAATTAACCCTGTGGCCCGTTCGTTAAGGAGTGTGGTCATACGAACCAACTGAACCGGGAGATTCAATGCCATGAGCATCGAGATGCAAATCGTTCTGATCAGCGCCCTGGCAATGCTCGGCATCATCGGCATGCCGCTGTATGCCTTCTGGATGCTGTGGAGAAAATCCGGGAAGGCGAAGCACGCCAAGGAACAGCATCGGCATCAGCATGGCTGAGCGACGCTCCGACTGAACGAGGGCCGGCACCGGAAGGTGCCGGCTTTTTCACGTGAGAACGCCGACGGATCGGTTCCTCGAACGACAGGTCGTCGTGACCAGGTGGCCGATTCTCCGCGAGGGACCGGTCGGTCGGGAGGCCGGGGGATGAGTCGCGTGCCCCGGATGATCCACCGTCCGGCGAGGATCGAGCCATCGGGGCTGTCCTGTCTTCCCGACGGGTTCCGGATGCTGCTGGCCCCGCTGCTCGCCGGCCTGGTGGTCACGGGATTGCTCCTTTCCCTGCAATGGCTGGTCGAGCGCCAGGCAATGAATGCCAGGCTGCAATCGGACCTGGATGCCCTGTCCCAGATTCGCACACGCATCGAGTCCCAGCTCAATCAGGCGTCGAATGTCTCCGATGGCATCGCGGCGATGATCCAGGTCGAGCGGGGTCTCGACGAACCGGGATTGCGCGCGGTAGCCGAACGGTTGCTGGACCGGACCCCGGTGATCCAGTCGATCGCGATTGCTCCCGACGGCGTGATCCGCATGAGCATCCCCCTGGAAGGCAACGAGTCCGCCATCGGAATCGATCTCGCGGAACACCCGGTGCAGTCGAGGTCCCTGGAGCGTGCCATCGAGACGGGCGAGCCCGTGCTGGGTGGCCCCTACGAGCTGGTCCAGGGCGGCTTTGCCGTCATCCACCGCGTGCCGATATTCATCGACCGGGATGCGGATGGCGACAGGGAATACTGGGGCGTGGTGAGCACCCCGATCGACGTGATGCGCCTGTTCGAGGCAGCCGGGGC
>NZ_JBKGYT010000061.1:0-10492 GCF_046545975.1 Guyparkeria sp.
CTGGCCGGCGCCTGGTGGGGGCTCGGCGTGCTGGCCTGGCTGAGCCTGCTGGCCGTCGTGCTCCGGGGCGGCGGGTCGCTGCCGAGTGGCGAGGCGCTGCCCGTCTGGCTGGATGGGGCGGGCCGCCTGCTGGTCCTGCTGGCCGGCAGCTGGTGGGTCTGGCGTCATCTGTCCGCCAGGCCTGTGGGATTGATGCTGTCCGGGCACCTGTCCTGGTCCGGTGCCCGCGGGCGTTTCGAGACCGACCAGGGCGACTGGCGGGGCGAAATGCGCCTGGTCTGGCGCAGCGCGGTTCTGGTGGGTGTGCGTCTGCGTGACCCGGTCCGAGGTGCCGTCACGGTCTGGGTGACGCCGCGCCGGGTCGGCGAGGCCGGCTGGTGGCGCCTGCAACGCTTCCTCGTGCTGGGCGGCGCCTCGGGGACCGGCTGATCCCGGGACGGTCAGCCTGCCGGGGGTGCCTGCCGCAGCCCGTGGTCCAGCGCGGCGACCGCGTCACGCAGCGCCTCCCGGTCGGAGGCGTTTTCCAGGTGGTGGTCGCTGATGGCCAGCCGGGCCCGGTCGTCCGTCTGCAGGGCGACCAATCGATCGGCCTGTTCCTCGTCGATGCCCGGCCGGGCGAGCAGCCGCTCGCGCCGGCTGTCCGGCGGCGCGGTGACCGTGATGACGGCATCGAGCCAGTCGCGATAGGCGGGCCACACGGCGGGTTCGGCCAGCAGCGGTACCACGACGATCACGTAGGGGGCGTGCCGCGCGGCGCGCTCGGCCCGGTCCCGGGCTTGTTCGCGGATGGCCGGATGCAGGATGGCCTCCAGTGCCGCGCGCTCCGCCGGGTCCGCCAGTATGCGCCGCCTCAGCGCCTGGCGGTCGAGTCGACCGTCCGGTTGGAACACGTCTGGGCCGAAGTGCGACCGGATTGCCCTCCAGCACGGCTGTCCCGGTTCGACCAGTTCGCGGCTGATCCGGTCGGTGTCGATCACGGGGATGCCGAGTGCGGCAAAGTACTCGGCCGCCAGGCTCTTGCCGCTGGCGATGCCCCCGGTCAGGCCGATGATCGAGCCGTGACCGGTTTCCCGCACGGTATCCGTCGCCGGCACGGTCGGCGTCCTCAGTAGCCGCCCAGGTAGGCGGCCAGGATCGGCTCGCCCAGGTAGAGCGCCACCAGTCCGGCCAGGGCGAGATAGGGGCCGAAGGGGATGGGGATGCGCCGATCGTGGCGCATCAGCAGGATCATGGCGATGCCCACGATGCTGCCGACCAGTGCCGAGATCAGGATCACCAGCGGCAGCATCTGCCAGCCCAGCCAGGCGCCGAGCGCGGCGAGCAGCTTGAAGTCGCCGAAGCCCATGCCTTCCTTGCCGGTGATCAGCCGGAACAGCCAGTACACTGACCACAGGGCCAGGTAGCCGAACACGGCGCCCAGGACCGCGTCCTGCAGGGAGAGGTGGTAGTCCGGCAGCAGGATCGGCAGCAGCAGCCCCAGCCAGAGCAGCGGCAGCGTGAACACGTCCGGCAGCAAATGGGTCTTCAGGTCGATCGTCGATGCGGCCAGCAACGCCCAGCTGAAGACAAACACGGCCAGGGCGAGGGCGGTCGGGCCGAACTGCCACGCGGCGAGACCCACCAGCCCGGCACTGGCGAGCTCCACCAGCGGGTACTGCCAGGAGATCGGCTTGCCGCAGCTCGCGCAGCGCCCGCGCAGCCACAGCCAGCTGATGACGGGAATGTTCTGCCAGGCGCGGACCGGTGCGCCGCATTCGGGGCAGGCGGAACGCGGCCGGACGAGGTTGAACGGTTCCTCGTCGGTCTCCGCGGGCGCGTCCTCGCCGGCCAGCAGGGCACGGCATTCCCGCTTCCACTGGCGCTCCATCATCACCGGCAGCCGGTTGATGACCACGTTGAGAAAGCTGCCTACCAGCAGGCCGAACAGGCTGGCGACGGCGATCCAGGTCGCCGGATGTTGCTGGAAGAAGGCTTGCAGTTCGGACATGGTTCAGGTGCCTGACATGGAAACGGCCCGGTGAGGCGGGCCGTGGGGGACTCGGTTCGGCGGCGTGGCGATCAGACCACGGCGCCCAGCTTGAAGATCGGCAGGTACATGGCGATGACGAGACCACCGACCACGATGCCGAGGAATGCCATGATCATGGGCTCGAGCAGGCTCGACATGGCGTCGACCATGTTGTCCACCTCCTCCTCGTACATCTCGGCGACCTTGGCGAGCATCGAGTCGAGCGCGCCGGTCTCCTCGCCGATGGCGACCATCTGCACGACCATCACCGGGAACAGGTTGGACTGCTGCATGCCGATGCGCAGCGGCGAACCGGCGGAGACCAGGTCCCGCATGTCCATGACCGCGTCACGGAAGACCGCGTTGCCGGTGGCCCCGGCGGTCGGCGGCAGGGCCTCCACCAGGGGCACGCCGGCCGAGAACATGGTGGCCAGCGTGCGGGAGAAGCGCGCGATGGCGGACTTCTCCGTCAGCGCCCCGAAGATCGGCACCTTGAGGATCATCCGGTCGAGGAAGTGGTTGAACTTGTCGGAGCGGCGCTTGAAGAAGATGAACACGGCGATCAGGGCGGCAATCCCGCCGAAGAACAGCAGGCCGTTCTCTCGCAAGCCAACGGACAGTCCGATGACGAACTGCGTGAAGGCGGGCAGGTCGGCGCCGAAGCTCTGGAACAACTCCTCGAACTGCGGAATGACGAAGATCAGCAGGATCGCCGTGACGATGAAGGCGACCACAATGACCGCGGTAGGGTAGAACAGCGCCTTCTTCACCTTGCCCTTGAGGCTCTCGGTCTTCTCCTTGTAGGTGGCGATCCGTTCGAGGACCACCTCCAGCGCACCCGACTGTTCGCCGGCACGGACCAGGTTGACGAACAGTTCGTCGAAGTGCTTGCGGTGCCGGTCGAGGGCGTCGGCGAGGTTGGTGCCGCTCTCGACGTCGTTCTTCACCTCGTTGACGAGGTCCTGCATCGTCTTTTTCTCGGCGCTCTGCGCGATGATCTCGAGGGCCTGCACGATCGGCAGGCCGGCGCTCATCATCGTCGAGAGCTGCCGGGCGAAGGTGGCGATGTCGCGGGGCTGGACCGGCTTGGATCTCGAGAAGAGCGGACGGGTCTTGCGCTTGACGCGGATCAGGGTCATGCCCAGGCGGCGGATCTCCGCCCGCACGGCGGTGTCGTTGAAGGCGGCCATCTCGCCCTGGACGACGCGGCCCTCCCTGGTGCGCGCCTCGTAGGTGAATACGGGTTTCTCTGCGCTTTTCTGCTTGCTTGCCGCTGTGGCCATCTCGTTCTCTCCCTATGATGCCCGGCCTGGGTCAGTCCTTGGTGACGCGGTTGACTTCCTCGAGGCTGGTGACCCCGGCGAGGACCTTCTTCAGGCCCGACCGTCGCAGGTCGTCAATGCCTTCCTTGCTCGCCTGGTCGGCGATGTCGATGGCGTTGCCACCTTCCATGATGATGCGGCCCATCGCCTCCGAGACGGGCATGACCTGGTAGATGCCCACCCGTCCCTTGTAGCCGTTGGTGCACTGGTCGCAGCCCTCGGCCCTGAACAGCTTGGGCGAGTCGGCCAGATCCTCCGCGGTGAAGCCCTCGCGGCGCAGCTCCTCTTCCGGGATGTTTTCCGGCTGCTTGCAATTATTGCACAGGCGGCGAGCCAGTCGCTGCGCGATGATCAGGCTGACCGAGGAGGCGATGTTGTACGCCGGCACGCCCATGTTGACCATCCGTGTGAGGGTCTGGGGCGCGTCGTTGGTATGCAGCGTCGAGAGGACCAGGTGCCCCGTCTGGGCGGCCTTGATGGCGATCTCGGCGGTTTCCAGGTCGCGGATCTCGCCCACCATGATCACGTCGGGATCCTGGCGGAGGAAGGCGCGCAGGGCGTTGGCGAAGGTCAGGCCCACCTTGGGATTGACGTTGACCTGGTTGATCCCCGATACCACGATTTCCGCCGGATCCTCGGCGGTGGAGATGTTGCGGTCACCCGAGTTGAGGATGTTCAGGCCGGTGTACAGCGAGACCGTCTTGCCCGAGCCGGTCGGGCCGGTGACCAGGATCATGCCGTAGGGCTTCTCCAGGTTTTCCATGTAGAGCCGCTTCTGCTCCGGCTCGTAGCCCAGCTGGTCGATGCCCAGCTGGGCACTCGACGGGTCGAGAATACGCAGCACCACCTTTTCGCCGAACAGGGTCGGGCAGGTGTTGACCCGGAAGTCGATGGAACGCTTCTTCGACAGCTTGAGCTTGATGCGCCCGTCCTGCGGGATGCGGCGCTCGGAGATGTCCATGCGGCTCATCACCTTGACGCGCGCGATGATGCGGTCGGCCAGGTTTGCCGGCGGCTTCGCGCTCTCGGTGAGCATGCCGTCGATCCGGAAGCGGATGCGGAACTGCTTCTCGTAGGGCTCGATGTGGATGTCCGAGGCGCCCTTGCGGATGGCGTCGGTAAGGAGCTTGGTGACGAACTTGACGACCACATCGTCCTGCAGCGAGGCGCTCTCCGCGTCGTGGGCGTCGTCATCGTCATCGCTCTCGAACTCGACGTTCGCCAGGTCGTCGTCCAGCTCCTCGCCGAGCGCATCCATGCTGTCGTTGAGCGCATCGTCGAGCAGGCTGGCGATCTTGGGTGCCTCGCCCACCACGGCCTCGATGGCCATGTTGGTCGAGAAGCGGAAGCCGTCGATCGCGCGCGAGTCCGAGGGATCGGCGAGCGCCACGGTCAGCCGCCGGCCGCGCTTGAACAGGGGCAGGGCCGTGTTCGTCTTGAGCAGCTTCTCCGGCACGAGCTTGACCGGCAGGTCAGTGGTGTCGAAGGCGTTGAGATCGACCAGGGGCAGGCCGAAGCGCTTGGAGGCAACCTCCGCGATGCGCCGTGGGGGAATGCCCTCGGCGAGCATGGTGTTGAGTACCGTTTCGCGGCTGTCTCTGGCCTTCGACTGGATGGCCTGTGCCTGGTCGAGCGAGAGGGCGTCCTCCCGGACCAGGGCGCTGAGCAATCCATTGACGGGGGGTGCGCTCATCGATCCGCCTGTGCGTTGTCGCTTCCGTGTTTACAAGACGTGCCTCGCGCGGCACGGGTGCCGCCCGGCAAGGGGAAAGCATGCCCGCTCGGCGTCGTCGTGACAAGCATGCCGGCTCCGGCCCCGTTCATGACGGGGTCGGTCAATCCTTCCCGGGTTCCCCCGCGGCCGCCTCGAGCTGGCGGATCCGTTCCCGGAGCCGTTCGTTCTCCTCGCGCATGTTGACGAGTTCGGTCACGTCCCGCTGGATGCCGATGAAGTAGGTCAGCCGATCCTCGTCGTTGAACACCGGGGTGATCGACAGCTCGTTCCAGAACATGCTGCCGTCCTTGCGGTAGTTGCGGACGACGACACGCGTGGCCTCGCCGGCGCGGATGGCCTGCCGTATCTGCTGCAGGGCTTCCTGCTCCCGGTCGTCCATCTGCAGGAAACGACAGTCCTGGTAGAGGATCTCCTCTTCGCTGTAGCCGGTCAGTTCCTCGAAGGCCTGGTTGGCATAGATCAGGATGTTGTCGCTGCCTTCCTGCTCGGCGATCACGATGCCGTCGGTGGACGCATTGACCGCCTTCTTGAGCAAATTCGCATCCAGCATCGCCGTCTGGATCTCCCGTTGCGCGTGGTGTTCGCCGCATTGTGACACAGACCCGTTCATGTTCCGAGATCGCCTCAGTGACGGGTGGCGGTATTCGGTCGCCGTTGCGCTGGCCAGAGGGCCCTGGCGACTTCCTGTCGGCAGTGCTCGATGTCCTCCTCGACCAGGCGGCGCCAGCGCTGCATGAAGTCGGCGGCCTGGTCACCGCCTTCGGGCTCGAGGACGGGCAGTCGGCAGCGGAAGACTCGCGCGCCGGCCTGCGAGCCCGCCGGCTCGTGTTCCGGGTCGGGCGAGCCGGTGGTGGAAATCCGCACCCAGGCCTTCGCCGACCAGCGTCGCGCCAGCTGTTCGCGCTGGGTCTCCGACAGGCCGGATGGCAGCAGGCGGACATGGTGTCGGTCGGCGTGCAGCGCGCTGAACAGCCTCAGCCCGCCGGCGGTGAAAGGCTGGCCGGGTCCGTCGGCCGTATCGATGACCACCACCGCGGCATCGTTCCGGCCGGGGGCGTCGGCGACCCAGTCCGCCCGCCCCTTGATGTACTCGGCCAGCCAGATCAGGCCCAGGTCGCGGTCGGGCCAGGCCGTGCGCGCCTCGAGGTAGGCAAGCGCTTCCACCAGCACCTCGCGCAGGTAGTCGTCGGGGGTGAGCCACAACAGGGCCTCGGCCTCGGCGGCACGCAGGGCAGCGGGGTCGAGGTCGATCGCCGCCTGCGTCACCCGGTCGAGCAGGGAACTGGGTGGGGTGACGGGTGCCGGGGCCCGCTCCGGCTCGGCCCGGCTGGCGGACGGCTGCGACTCCTGCTCCAGCAGCGCGGCGATCTGCGCGAAGCCCATGCCGGTCTCGGCAAGCTCCTGGATGCGCTGGATGGTGCGGATGTCCTGCTGGCTGTAGAGCCGGTGGCCGGCCGGCGTGCGGGTGGGGCGGATCAGGTCGTAGCGGCGTTCCCAGGCACGCAGCGTGATCGGGTTGACGCCGGTGATCTGTGCCACCGAGCGAATGGGCAGCAGGCCCTTCTCGTCGATGTCGACTGGGTTCTGGTCGGTCCTGGACAACTTGCCCACCTGCGGCTGACGTGGTGTGTATAACTTGTGCATCGATATTGTAGCAGCCCTGGTCTAAGCTCGCTCCAGTTTCGCGACAACGGCGACGGACCCGGCAAGGGGGAGCGCATGACGGCAGGACAGGCACGGACATACTGGCTTATCGGTGCCAGCAGCGGCATCGGGGCGGCACTGGTCGACCGCCTCGTCGCCGGCGGGCATCGCGTGGCGATCTCCGCCCGGCGCCAGTCGGTGCTCGACGAGCGGGCCGCCCGCGACCCGGACCGGGTGCTCGCCATCTCGGCCGACGTCACCGATCCGGATTCGTTGGCGCGCGCCTGGGACGGGGTGGTGGGCCAGTGGGGGATGCCGGATTCGGTCATCCTCAATGCCGGGGACTACGAGCCGATGGGGCTGGACGACTTCGATCCCGCCCTGTTCGAGCGCCTGGTGCGGGTGAATTTCCTCGGGGCGGTCAACGGCATCCAGGTGGTGAAGGACGGTTTCATGCGCCGTGGCGCGGGCGAGATCGTGCTCACGGCCAGCGTCGCGGGTTACCGCGGGCTGCCCTACGCCTCGCCCTACGGGGCCAGCAAGGCGGCGATGATCAACCTCGCCGAGTCCTTGCGACCGGAGTTCGCCCGGCACGGCGTGGCCATCCGGGTGATCAATCCCGGTTTCGTGCGCACCGCGCTGACCGACAAGAACGACTTTCCCATGCCTGGACGCATCGAGCCCGACCAGGCCGCCCGCCGCATCGCGAAAGGGCTGGCGGGCAGCGGCTTCGAGATCCTCGCGCCGCGCGGCTTCGGTTTCGTGATGAAGCTCCTCCGGCTGTTGCCGTACCGGCTCTACTTCGCGATCACGCGGCGGATGCTCCGGGAGTCCGGCGCATGACGACCGCCGGCCGAGGCATCAACCGGGCGGCCGCCCTCGAGCGTCTCGTCGCCGTGATGGAAGAGCTGCGCGCGGACCGGCTCGATACCCTGGAGACCGTCTACGCCCCGCAGGCCCGCTTCGTCGACCCGTTCAACGCGGTGGAGGGCGTGCCGGCCATCCGCGGGATCTTCGCCCACGGCTTCCGGCAGTGTCCGGGCATGCGCTTTTCGGTGACCGCAAGGGCGGTGGATGGCGACCACGGCCTGCTCCGCTGGCGGATGCGCTGTGGCGAGGAGCCCGGGGCGCTGGTGATCGAGGGGATGACCGAGGTGGTGTTGGCCGACGACGGCCGGGTGCTGCTGCACGTGGACCACTGGGATCCGGCTGCGCAGATCTACGAGCGGGTGCCGCTGCTCGGCTGGCTGCTGCGGCGGATCAGGCGCCGTCTGGCCGTCCCGCGCGACTGACGTCGTCTCCCTCCTGGTCGAGCCGGGCCTCGCCGTTGGCGGTTTCCGGGTCACGGTAGTCCGTCCAGGCCGCGTCGGGTTCGTAGATCGGCGGCGCCTCACCGGCGGGCTCGACCGGCTCGTGCCCGTCCTCCTCGCTCGATCGGGGGTCGAGTTCCACGCCGGCGGCGGAGGTGCGCTGGGTGAAGACGTAGCCGCCGCGCTCGTCATCCGGAACCGGCGCGTCGATGAGGATCCGCCAGAACACCAGCGCGATCAGCGTGAGCAGTGCGAGCAGCACGAACAGCGGGAAGCCGGGGGCCCCGAACAGCCCCATGGCGATGCCGCTGATGATCGGGCCGGCGACGGACCCGGCGCCGTTGACCAGCAACAGCCCGCGCGTGCCCTCCAGCACCTGGTGGCTGGCGAGCCGGTCGTTGGTCTGCGCGACGCTGATCGCGTAGAGCGAGAAGGAGAAGCCGCCGAAGGCCAGTGCCAGGGCGAACACGGCCGGGGAGGGGAACCAGTCCTGGATGGCCAGCAGGATCGAGAACAGCCCGCCGAGCGCGGCGACCAGGATGAGCGCGTAACGCCGGTCCCGGCCGTCCGACAGCCGCCCGATGGGCCACTGCAGCAGTGCCCCGCCGACGATCACCGCCGCGACGAAGGTGGCCACCTGCGTGTCCGGCAGGCCGATACGGTTGGCATAGACCGCGGCCATGCCGTAGACGGTCCCCGTGATGGTGCCGGACAGCAGGGCGCCGATGACCCCCGTGGGCGCCAGCCGGAAGAGCTCCATCAGCGGCAGGCGCGTGGTCTCCATCGGCGGGGGCTGGCTCACGCGGGTCAGGGCGACCGGCACCAGCCCCAGCGAGAACAGCAGCCCGACGATGGCGAAGGTCGAGACGTCCATCGCCCCGTAGGGCGTGATCAGGAACTGCCCGGCCCCGTAGGCGAACAGGCTGATCATCATGTAGATGCCGAAGACCTGCCCCCGGTGGGTGGTGACCTTCTCGTTGATCCAGCTCTCGATCACCATGTACAGGCCGAGCAGGGTCACGCCGTTGACCAGCCGCAGGCCCGTCCACACCCAGGGATCCACGAGCAGTCCGTGCAGGATCGCGGCCGCCGAGGAAATGGCGGCCAGTGCGGCGAAGGTGCGGATATGGCCGACACGGCGGATGATGCCGGGAATGGTGATCGTTCCCAGCACGTAGCCGATGTAGAACGCCGACATGACCAGGCCGATGGTGCCGTCGGAGAACCCCTCCTCGGCGGCGCGCAGGCCCAGCAGCGTCGCCAGCAGGCCGGAGCCGGCCAGCAGCACACCCATCCCGGCGAGCAGCGACTGGACCGAGAGGACGGTGCTAAGCACCGGTCGGCGACTCCCGGGCGACGTTCGACAGGGACTCGGCGCGGCCCATCAGTCGCTCCGCGGCGCCTGCTGCCCGGGGCAGTCGACGGCGAACAGCCGCTCGTCCTCGAGCCGCAGCGCGGTCAGTTGTCGTCCCCAGAGGCAGCCCTGGTCGATGCCCCAGGCGTTGTGGCGGGGCATGGCCGGTCCCAGCGTCGACCAATGGCCGAACACGATCCGCCGGTCGGCCGTCGGTCGGTCGGGCACAGCGAACCAGGGCAGCAGGTCCGGGTCGGCCTGCTCCGGCGGGCGCTTCTCGGCGAAGTCCAGTCGCCCGTCCGGATGGCAGTAGCGCATCCGGGTGAAGACGTTGATCGCGAAGCGCTGGCGGTCCATCGGGGTGGCATGCTCGTCCCAGCGGTCGCTCTGGTTGCCGAAGACGTCGTGGAAGAATGCCGTCGGTTCGTCGTCTGCCATGGCTGCCTCGGCCGCGCGGGCCTCTTCGATGGCTTGCGACAGCGTCCAGGCCGGCGCGATGCCGGCATGCACGAGGGTCCAGTCGAGTTCCGGGTCGTGGTGGATCAGCGGTCGGCGACGCAGCCAGTCGAGCAGTTCGTCACGGTCGTCGGCCGCGAGGATCGGCTCGAGCGTGTCCCGCCCGCGGACCTTGCGGCTGCCGTAGTGGCAACCGAGCAGGTGGATGTCGTGGTTGCCGAGCACGGTGACTGCCCGGTCGCCGAGGTCGCGGACGAAACGCAGGGCCTCCAGCGACTGCGGGCCGCGGTTGACGAGATCGCCGACGAACCAGAGCCGGTCCTGTGCCGGATCGAACGCGACCCGCTCGAGCAGGGCCTCGAGCGGGTCCAGACAGCCTTGAAGATCGCCGATTGCATAGGTCGCCATGTCGTCCTTTTCGTCCCGGGGGCGGTGAATGTCGGGAAATGCTAGCATCGTGTGGGCTCGGGCGTGCCCCGGTCGCGGCTTTCGGCCGGTGGCCTAAGGAAGGTCTGCACGAACCCGATGCCACTCTGGCCTGGCGCGTCGCCCGTGATCAAGGCACGCTTCAGCGGTATCGGATTCGTCCAGACCTTCCTTAATGAATGGAGCGGAAGGAGGGCGGAGCGATCAGGTCGAATTCGGGGATGTCGACCCGGAACA
>NZ_JBKGYT010000062.1:0-10281 GCF_046545975.1 Guyparkeria sp.
GATAGACCTGGTACTGGTCGAACTGGTCGGCGAGCCGGGCGGCAAGCTGGTAGGCGCGATGCTCGTCGCCCTCGATGTAGTGGGTCAGCGGGGCGAAGACCGACCGGCTGCGGGCCTGATCGCGGAGGACGCGCAGCAGGCGCCAGGTCAGCCTGGGCTTGTCGAGCGGGGCTTCGGCGGGGATCGATTCGGTACCCATCACGGCCCGGTAGCAGCGCCACTGCAGCCGGGCCGGCAGCAGCAGGTCGAGTGCCGTGGCCACCCCGAGACCGCCCTCGCTCCGGTCCCTTCCCAGCGCGAGACGCAGCCACTGCGCCATGCCGTTGCTCTGGACCAGGATGGTCTCGTCTTCCAGCGGCGCCAGCGGGTAACGGTCCAGCCACTCGACCAGCAGGTCGCGCAGGCCCTCGAGGCGGTTGCCCTGCAGGACGATGAATCCGGGCTGGATGGATGAATAACTGGGTGAGCTTGGGTTCAAGACGTCCTGTCCGTCGTGTCGAGTGGGCGTGGGCCGGTGATCGGTTGCAGTGTATGGGATCGGAGTGTGCCGGGGAAACGCGACATTCGATGTCGCCTTGCGTGACGAAACGGGTCACGATCTGGTCAGAACGTGTTCATTTGTCCGATACCGGCCTATATTTTAATCAGTTACCGACGTCTCCATCCGTCGGACCGTTGCACGCCCTTTCCAACGACTCGCAGGGAGTGATGTCATGGAAAATCAGGTCAGGAGAACGCAAGTGATCTCGGGGCTCGACCGCGAACGGCGGCTGCCCATGCTCTCCCTGCACGGTCGGGAGGCGGTGGACGAGGTGCGGCGCATTGTCGAGCCGTTTTACTGGAAGGTCATCGGCGTGGAGGACCAGGAGCAGCTCGCCCGCCGTTTGCGCCGCGATCCGGTGAAGGTGGTTCTGGTGGACCTGCGAGACGCATTGAGCTTCTTCACGGGCTGGCTACCGGCGTTCTCCCGCGAGCACCCCAGCGTGCAGTTCGTGGCGATCGTGGAAAAGCGGGTAGCGGAGAATTCCCAGCACGCCGCGTTCCTGCACGCCTACTTCTTCGATCTCTGCTTCGCCCCCATCGAACCCACGCGACTGACCTTTTCGATCGGGCACGCCTGGACCATGGCCCGGGTGGCGGAAACACATCTGTCGGGCGAGACCTCTCCGCCGAAGGAGGGCGCCGATGGCGACCGACTGATCGGTCGCAGCGAGGTAATGCAGAAGGTGCGGCGCAAGATCCGGCGGTTCGCGGACAACGACCTGCCGGTGCTGATCACCGGTCCCACGGGCACGGGCAAGGAACTGGCCGCCCGGTCGATCCACGAGCGGTCCTCGAGACAGGAAGGGGGCTTCGTGGCCGTGAACTGCGGGGCACTGAACCCCAGCCTCGTCCAGTCGGAGTTGTTCGGCCACGAGAAGGGCGCGTTCACGGGTGCCGGCAAGCGGCATGTCGGCTGGGTGGAGCTGGCCGATGGCGGCACCCTGTTCCTCGACGAGATCGGTGACCTGCCGCCCGAGACGCAGGTCAGCCTTCTGCGTTTCCTGCAACAAGGGGAGATCCAGCGCGTCGGCGGCGAGGCCACCATAGCGGTCGACGCCCGCATCATCGCCGCCACGCACGTGGAACTGGCGAAGGCCGTGGCCGATGGTCGTTTCCGCGAGGATCTGTTCTTCCGCCTGGACGTGCTCCCGCTGGAGATGCCGTCCCTGGTCGAGCGCGGGGCCGACGTGATCGAGCTTGCCCAGTACTACCTCGAACGGTTCAGCCGGGAATTGGGGGTGAAGACCAAGCGTCTGAGCCCGGCCACCGAGGGGGCCATCCTCAACTACGGCTGGCCCGGCAATATCCGCGAGCTGATGAACCGCCTGCGGCGCGGCATCGTGCTCTCCGACGGCCCGACGGTCAGCCTGCCGGAACTGGAATCCTCGGTCGAAAATGACGCCGGCATGCGCAGTCTGGCGGAGATTCGTGACGAGGCGGAGCGCAATGCCATTGCACAGGCCGTCAGCCGCAGCGGGCACAACATCACCGAGGCGGCACGCATGCTGGACGTCTCCCGCTGCACCCTCCACCGCCTGATCCGCAAGCACCGTCTGCCCTTCGCCTGAACGCGGCTCGCTCATCCGGGGCCTGGCCGGCTCAGCCCCGCGACAGGTGTTCTCACTCCAGCAACCCGTAACCCCTCACCCGGCGCAATGCGGTCAGGGCCTGCACCAGGCTCCCGATTATCGCCCTTCGATGTCGCGACCCAGAGCCTAGCGCCGCGCTCGGAGAACGCGGTTGTCGGAGGGGGTGTTTCAAGTCCGATACACCTTGAGGCCCCGAAACAGCGGGTTAGGGCGCAACCCCCATTCCTTCCCGTATCAATCCTGATACACCCCCGAATATCTCGGCCATCCGGCGATTCCAACCTGTTGTTTTCACGTCCCTCTGCAAGTTGGCCCCGTTCCTGCAACCAGGGAGGGCAACAAGCGGAACCGATCCGCCAACCAACCTCACGAGGGATCGCAGGCCATGAAGAACAGGATACGCATTGCGAGCGATGTTCAGGCCGTCCTTGCCGACCGGATGGGCTTCGATCGGGCAGTCTTGCTGCGCCCGGTTTCCCGAAAGGCCCTGCTGGTCGTTCTCCTGGGCGGTGCGATGGTTGGCTCGGCCTGGTCTACCCAGGCATTGGCTGCGGGCAGCCGCTATGCCGTGGAGGCAGAGCCCGGCGAGATCGTCGTGCTTCGGTCGGTGCCGACACGCTCGGCCACGCGGCAGGCGCCGCCGGCCCGTGCCGTTCTGGTCGACCCCAAGCCTAACGGCGAACTGCTGCAGGGACTCTCGCCCCTGTCCGATGAGGATTACGGAACGGTCGCTTCCGGCAACGGCTCTGCCGGGACCGGCATGCTCGGGACCGGCGGTGTCGTTTCCGATGGTATTCGTCAGGCCCTGGGTGGCTCGACGGGCAGCCAGCGCGACGGGAAGCCCGCACCGGCCTCCAGCGTGGGTGGCGCGGTGACATCCGCCACCGGCGGTATCGCCGGTCAGGTGAACGGCGCGCTGTCGGCCACCGGTCTGATGGGTCAGGGAGGTCAGCGATGAACGCCCGGACCAACATCGTCCCGTGGCTTCGAATCGGCCTGATCGGGGTCGGTGCGGTAGCCCTGGTGATTTCGGCGCGGACCGCCGAAGCCGACGCGGTCGCGCCCCAGGAGGATGCCTACGACTGGATGCTCGGCGTTCTCAACGAGAGCCACATCAATGGTCGGGTCGGCGCCGGGGCGTCCGGGAACATCGCCGTCAACCTCGCCGCCGGGTCGGGAAACCTGCAGGTCAACCAGCGGGCGATCAACACCGATTCGTCCGTCAATCAACTGAACATGGACACGCCGAGCCAGGCGGGCGTGGTTCAGCACGCCGTGACCCGGATCTCGGGTGGTGCATTCCGGGGTGCCTCGGGCGCACTCGGGATCAACCAGGTCGCCGGTGACGGCAACGTCCAGTTCAACTCGATGAACCTTGGCGGTGTCGCCAGCGGGTCATCGGAGATTCGCACCCGTCTGCCGGCTGGACCGGCGGGCGAGTCGGATCCGTCTGACCGGAAGGACGGGCAGGCGGAGGAGCTCCCTCTGGATCGCTATCGGACAGTGATCTCGAACACTGCCTTTACGGGGTTCGGAGGGTTACTCCAGGTAAATCAGGTGTCCGGGAATCGAAACGTAACCGGCAACTCGTTCACGTTTTCGAACAACGGGCCCTGATTTTTTCATGATCGAAGTAACCCCAACAAGAAGGTAGAGGTAGTAGCCATGAAAACGCAACTCAAAATGACAGTACTCGCAGCCGCCGTCACCGGCCTGATGTCCGGGGCCGCCTTCGCGAGCGGAGGCGGATGCGGCGGCCATCACGGTGGCGACTGCGATGACAACGGCCACAACCACGAAGAGGAGGTCACCACCGAGGCCATTGCCAACGTGGACAACAAGCAAGCGCTCTTGTTCAACGGTGTCGACAACGACAGGGTGAAGAACACCGCCGGGATCAGTGGTTCCACGGGCGCCAATGCGCAAGGCAACATCGGCATGAACGTCGCCTCCGGTGACCTGAACGTGCAGGACAACGCGGCGGCCCTGGCCGCGGCCGATGCCAACGTGGTGTTCGGCAGCGCGTCGTCCAACGTGCAGGTGACCCAGATGTCGTTCCTGAACGGGTTCTCGAATCACGACGTTCAGAACAACGCCGGCATCGGCGGCAGTGCGTTTTCTGGCGCCTCGGGCAACATCGGCGTGAACGCGGCTGCCGGCACCGGCAACTCGCAGAAGAACAGCCTGGCGGCCGCGACCGGCAATGCCCAGAAAACCAATGCCTCGGCTGACAGCACCCAGCTGGCTGCGGGCAACCAGATCCGCAACGAGGGAGCCCTTAAGCAGGTCACCAGCAGTTGCGGTGGTGAGTGCTACCAGAAGACGAAAGTTGCCTACAACACCAACGACTCGTCGATCGGCGGCAGCGCCTTCCAGGGTGCGTCGGGCAACATCGGTGTGAACGTCGCCTCCGGCAGCAGCAACATGCAGTCCAACAGCCTCTCCCTGGCCACTTCCTGCAAGACCTGCGAGTAAGGCAAGACATCACGTGACCACGACGGGGTGCCTCTGGCACCCCGTCTTTCCAGACGAACGCCAATCGTCCGGAAAGACACCCTGAATCGAGATCGGGCCGACGGCCCCGGGAGTACGCGATGAACGCTGGCAATCCTGACACCACCCACCATGTGACCGGCCGTCGGGTGCCGGTGCTGCTGGTTGCGGCGGCATGGCTCGTGGCCGCGTCGGTCGCTTCCCCGGCGTTCGGCTCGACCGTCAAGTTCGGCGCCGTCCTCCCGCACGGCCAGATGATGGACGTACCGATCGTCAGCATGCAGGAGCGGCGCTACCTGAACCTGGTTCGCCAAGAATACGATTTTTCCTGCGGGGCGGCATCACTGGCCACCTTGCTCCGCTATGCCTACGGCCTGCGCCTGGACGAGGAAACCGTCCTCGCCGGGATGATGGGTGTGGCGGATCAGCAGGAGGTGCGCGCCCGCGGCTTCTCGCTGCTCGAGATGAAGCGCTATCTCGAACGGCTCGGCTACCGGGGCCGGGGCTACCGGATCGACCTCGAGCGCCTCGAGACGGTCAACGTGCCGACGATCGCCCTGATGAACGTCGACGGCTATCACCATTTCGTGGTGGTCAAGCATGCCCGGGACGGCTACGTCCATGTCGCCGACCCGGCGCTGGGCAACCGGCGATACAGCTTCGATGAGTTCATCGCGAGTTGGCCGTCGCGGACGGTGTTCGCGGTGATCGGCCCGGGCTTCGACCGGCACACGGCGCTGCTGGAGTCCACGGACATCCCCAGCAGCGGAGACTTGCATCGTCGATCGGGCGAAGTGCCCACCGCCGATCTGCTGGAATTCGGTTTCAAGCATGCCGACTTTTTCTGAGCCGGCAGCTTCAGGAGGACGACAGTCATGAACACATGCAAGCGTGATTATCCGGCCTCGACGCGGCCCGAGGCGTCGATCAGGAAAACGGCGTTGGCCGTGGCGCTGGCGGCGGGCGTGGTCGGCGGGATGATCGCGGCATCGCCCTCTGCCTGGGCCGGCAACCCGGCAATCGTGTCGCTGACCGATCCGGAGCTGGACACCATGCGCGGGCGATACATCGCCGCAGACAACCGGGTGCTTTATTTCGGTGTCGAGATGATTACCCAGTGGCATACCCCCGACGGCGACATGCAGGCCGGGCTCACGATCGGCATCGACCGGGGTCGTGGGGCCCCCACGGTCAGTTTCCAGCCGACCGTGTCGATCGAGGGATCCCCGACGGCCAGCGATTCGGCCGGCCGCGAAATTGCCGGCGGCGGTGGCGATACACGCGGAGTGCGCCAGCAGATCCAGGTGGCGGGCAACGACAATAGCGCACACAACGGCTTCGAGGTCGTGGTAACGCCCTATGCCGGGGGTGAAGGGTCCGCTTCCGCTGGACAGTCCGGGAACACGGTTCAGGTACTTCGGCAGGATGGCGCAGTGGTCGCCTCGGGCCTGACCGGGAACGGCGGGTCGCCCGGCGTGACCATGCAGCTAGGCCAATCCACCGCGCAACAGTTCATCCAGCGCCGCGGTGGCGCCAACCAGATGATCCGACTGTCCGGCGACGGGCAAACGATCCAGAACCAGCTGAGACTCCAGGTGGGCATGGGCCGAGCACAGGCGATGAGCCGACAGGATCTCCATCAGCAGGTTGGCCGCTCGCTGGCGAACTTGAGGAGGACCAATTGATGGCCCGGTCGTTGTCGGCCGCTGCGGAGGAACACCGGACACGAATGGCCTGCGGATTCGAGGCCAGGAGGTCACGGTGTTGATGGATTTCCCCGAGACGAGGAGCGTTTTCATGGTAGTGGAAAAGAGATGTTGCCCGACCGGGGCCGGTACGGTGTCGACGCTGGCACTGTGCGTGGCGGTCGGGCTTTCGACGGTTTCACCCGTCTCCTTGGCCAGCGAGGCGGAGGATGTACAGGCGCTGCGGACCGAAATGGAGGAACTCAAGCAGCGCTACGTGGAGGAGGTCCGGCGGCTGCGCGAGGTCGATGCCCGCTTGATGGCCGTCCAGGCGCGGATCGAAGAGGCGGAGCAGGCCCCCGATTCCGACGAGACCGTCGCCGAGGACGAACAGCCCGCGCCGGCAGAGCCTGCCGAGGCCCAGACCCCCCGGACATCGGAAGGCGAGGACCAGTCACAGGTGGCCCGGACGGAAGCCGACAAGGAGCAGGCTACCAGGCGCAGCGCGGACGATCTGCTGGACAAGGAACACGTGGCCTTCGACCGACCCTTCGTGCTCGAGGCGGGGGTGGAGTACCGGCGCTACGACCGAAGCGAGCTGACGCTCGATGGTTTCCTTGCGCTGGATTCTATCTTCCTGGGCAATATCGCGGTGAACAATGTCGCCAGCGATACCCTGGAATACACGCTCGCCGCCCGTTACAGCATCACGCCCCGCTGGAAGGTCGGTGTTTCCGTTCCCTTCCTGCAGCGGCACACGACCTACCAGAAGGGGGGTGCCGGCGGGGCGGCCGATGCCCGGGCCGAGGTCAGCGACAGCTCGGACCTGGCCATCGGTGATACCACCATGGATCTCAGCTATCGCCTGTTGCCGGAAACCCGGCGCTGGCCGGATATCGTCCTGACCGGCAGCGTGAGCGCCCCGACCGGGCGCGAGCCCTACGGCATCGATGTGGATGTAATCCAAGAATCGGACGACCCGGACAGTCCCGAACCCGTCTTCGCAATACCCACGGAACAGGCGACCGGCAATGGCGTGTGGGGCTACGGTCTGTCGGTTTCGGCCGTCAAGAGCCTCGACCCGGCGCTGCTGTTTGCCGATCTTGGCTACACCTATTACGGCTCGGACAGTTTCGACGACGTGGACTCGGACCCCGACACCGTCACCCCCGGCGACGTGGACCTGGGCGATTCCTGGCAGTACGGCCTCGGGCTCGCCTTTGCGCTGAACGACCGGACCAGCCTGTCGATGGCCTTCACCCAGGAGTTCACCCAGAAGGCGAAGATTCGCGAGGAGGGGGAAAACTGGGAATCCATCATCGGTAGCGACTCGAGTTCGGCCATGTTCGACCTCGGCCTGACCTATGCACTGACACCCAAAAGCACGATCGTGACCACGCTGGGCATCGGCCTGACCCAGGACGCGCCGGACTTCTCGCTGGGTGTCCGGGTTCCCTATCAGCTCTGAAACATCCGTTCCTCTCCTTGGTGCCTGCGCCGCCCAACGGGCGGCGGTTTTTTGGGTATAGTCGACGTTTCTTCAGTGGAATCCGACCATGGAAGATTTCCGTACGTGGTACTGGCTCGAGACCGTGATCGAACTGGGCGGCCTCAAGCCGGCCTCCGAGCGACTGCATCGCACGCCATCGACCATCAGTCACGCGATCAAGCAGCTTGAGCGCCGCATCGGGGTGACGCTGGTCGAGACGCGGGCCCGGCGCATCCAGTTGACGGAGGCCGGCAGCATCCTGCTCGAGCACATGCGCCCGTTGATCCGCGAGCTCGAGGGCGTCGACGGCGTGATCGAGCAACTGCGGGACGGCGGGGCGGCGGTGATCCGCCTGGCAGTGGACCAGGTCTACCCGCACGATCGGCTCATGCTTGCCCTCGAGCGGTTCTCACGCCAGCACCTGCACACGCGGATCGAATTGCACGAGACCGTGCTGGGCGGCGGGCCGGCACTGTTTCAGGAAGGCGAGGTGGGGATCTACCTCGGGCTCGAGCAGGTGGCGGATCACGTCGGCCGGCAGTTCGGCCGGATCCGCTTCGTTGCCTGTGCCGGCCAAACGCATCCGCTGGTCGACCGGGCCGCGTCACTCGCGGAAGGGGAGGTCCTGCCGGAGGCGCAACTGCGCCAGTTCCGACAGGTGGTGCTGCGTGACTCCCACCCGGAGCGCAGCAGCAATGCCGGCTGGCTGGGGGCCGCGCAGCGGATCACCGTCGACCATCTCCACACGGCCGAGGAACTGATCCGTTCGGGCCTCGGCTTCGGCTGGCTGCCCGAGTACCACGTGCGCGCCGAGAACGGGCTGTTTCCCATCCCGGTCGAGCCCAGCCTGTGCCCCGAAACCATGATGATGCTCTATCACCAGCGTGAGTTTCAGGCCGACCCGGCCCACCGGTGCATGATCCAGGCTCTGATCGACACGGCGGCCACGTGACCCGGAAAGGCGGTCTGTCCGTCCGGATTCAGCCTGCCTTTTCGGCCGCCAGGCCTCGGATCTTCTCGACCATGTTCACCAGGCCGGTGGCCCGGTTGGCGGAGAGGTGGGCGCCGAGCCCGAGCTCGTCGATGAACGTGTCGTCGGTGGCGAGGATCTCGTCCGCGGTTCGGTTGGAGTAGATGCGGAAGAGCAGGGCGATCAGCCCCTTGACGATCATCGCGTCACTGGTGCCGTACAACTGCAAACGGTCGCCGTCCCACTCGTAGTCGAACCACACCTGCGACTGGCAGCCGTGGAACTTGTGTTCCTCGTCCTGTTTCTCCGGCGGGAAGGCGGGCATGTGCCGTCCCATGTCCATGATGTACTGGTAGCGCTCGGTCCAGTCGCCGAGGAAGGCGAACTCGTCCTTCAGTGCCTGGATTTCGGCGTCGATCGTGGGCGCCTTGTCGGCCATGCAAACCTCCGGGATATGGGTCAGTCGGCGTCGCGTACGGTGAAGCTCTCGCCGCAGCCGCAGCTGTCCTCGACGTTGGGGTTGTCCACGTGCAGCATGCGGGTCAGGCCCTCCACCTTGTAATCCAGGGTCGAGCCATGGATGGCGTGAAAGCTGGCCTCGTCGGTGATGATCGCCTGCCCGTCGCAGTCGAACCACAGGTCGTCGTCTTGGATCTCGCGGGCCGCGTCCATGACGTAGGCAAACCCCGAGCAGCCGGACTTCTTGATGCCCAGGCGCAGCCCGAGGGCCGTCTCGTCACCGGCAAAGGTGCGGTCCAGGTGCTCACGGGCCGCATCGGTCATGGACAGCTGCTGGTCGGCGGGCAGGGCAGCCGCGCGGGCCTTCGCCGCCTCGATGCGTTCCGGGTCGACCGGCGTGGCGGTGTCGTTCACGGGTTGGGCGCTGTGTACGTCGGCGGTCATGGGATGGTCCTCCCGCATTGCGTGCCTCAGCCGGCCTCGCGCGGCTGGCTGGAGACGTAGATGGTGTCGTTCTCGACCCGTACATCGTAACAGTCGATCGGCTCGTAGGCCGGCGCCGATAGTGCCTCGCCGTCGCGCAGGCAGAACTCGGCGTTGTGCCACGGGCAGGTGATGATGTCCCCGTCGATGGGGCCGTCGGAGAGCGGCAGCGCCTGGTGGCTGCACTCGTCGATCACGGCGAGGATCACCCCGTCGGCGTTCACCACCAGGATGTCGTCGTCCGGCCCCTCGACCACGCGGTGCTCGCCGGGGGCGAGTTCGCGCGTCTCGCAGACGCGGATCCAGTTGTCGTCCAGGGAATCGCTCATCGGTTAATGATCCGTTTCATCATATTTTGCATCGAAGGGGGTGATGGGCGCCTTGAGAACCGTAGCGAGCCGCCCGAGTACAAGGAGCCGCACAGCGAACGACGAGACATATCAATCCGATAGACGAGGAGTGAGCGAGCACGCGACGCCGTAATCGGGTGGCGCAGTAGGTTCTCAAGGCGCCCATCAGAACATGCCTGTCGCCAGGCGGGCTTCCTCGGACATCATCTCCTTGCTCCAC
>NZ_JBKGYT010000063.1:0-10216 GCF_046545975.1 Guyparkeria sp.
GCGGTGATGATCATGGTCTCGATCGGCACGTTCAGCTGGCGATCGATCCGTGACCTCAAGAAGCACCCGATGAGCACCAACGTGGTCATGATGATGACCGTCATCGTCACCGTGGCCACCCACAACCTCGCCTACGGGGTGCTCACCGGCGTGCTGCTGGCCGCGATGTTCTTCGCCAACAAGGTCGGGCAGTTCATGCACGTCTCCTCGCGCCTGTCCGAGGACCCGAACGACCCGCGCCATCGCATCTACGAGGTGATCGGGCAGGTGTTCTTCGCCTCGACCGAGAAGTTCCTCGAGTCGTTTGATTTCAGGGACGACGTCGATAAGGTGACCATCGACCTGTCCAAGGCCCACTTCTGGGACATCACCTCGGTGGGGGCGCTGGACAAGGTGGTGCTCGACTTCCGCCGCGAGGGCATCGAGGTCGAGGTCATCGGCATGAACGAGGCCACGGCCACCATCGTCGACAAGCACGCGGTGCACAACGATCCCGACGCTGCCGAGAAGCTGATGGGGCACTGACATGGGAAACGAGAACATGAGCGACAACAAGGACCGGGTACTCGCCTGCATCGACGGTTCGCGATCCTCCGAGGCCGTCACCGACTACGCCGTCTGGGTGGCGCAGGCGCTCGAGGCCCCGCTGACCTTCCTGCACGCGATCAGCAACCCGCATGCCCCGGCCAAGACCAATCTCTCCGGCAACATGACCCTCGGCGGGCGCGAAAAGCTCTTGGAGGAAATGGTCGAGCTGGAGGAAAAGCGCGGCAAGCTCGAGCGGGAGCGTGGCCGGGCGCTGCTGGCCGACGTGCTTTCCCGGGCGCGTGACCGGGGCTTCGAGTCGCCCGACGAACTCCTGCGCAACGGGGACATCACCGAGGTGATCCTCGAGTTGCAGGGTGTCATGCAGATGCTGGTGCTCGGCAAGCAGGGCAAGGATGGCGACGCCGTGGCCCGCCACGTCGGCAGTCACCTGGCCGGCATCCTGTCGATGATTCACAAGCCCACCCTGGTCACGCCGCTCGAGTTCAAGAAACCCGAGAGCTTCCTGATCGCCTACGACGGCAGCCCGACGGCCTACAAGCTGGTCGAGATGGCGGCGAACACGCCGCTGCTGCAGGGGCTGCCGGTACACATCCTGATGGTCGGCGAGGAGAAGCAGGGCAACTGGGACAAGATACAGGCGGCCAATACACGGCTGCAGAAGGCCGGCTTCGACACGCAGGTGGCCATTCGCCAGGGCAAGGTCGACGAGGCGGTCTCGATGTACCTCGAGGAGAAGGACATCGATCTGCTGGCCATGGGCGCCTACGGCCACAGCCCGATTCGCTATCTCGTGCTGGGCAGCACCACCACCAAGATGATCATGAAGGCCAACGTGCCGCTGCTGGTGGTGCGCTGAGACATATCCCTCGAGTTCCGGCATGGATCAAGGGCCGCGTCGAATGACGCGGCCCTTTTCGTTGCGTCCGCGGAGATGTCCGGACCTGGCAACTTCGTCGAGCGCTCGACCGAATGCCCCGAGCCGCATCGTCTCTTCGGGCACGAAAAAGGCCGCGCCCGAAGACGCGGCCTTGAGGATCGAGAGCGATCGCTGCCCGTCTAGTCGACCGCGTAGTAGTCGGCCAGCTGGGCGATCTCCTCGTCCGTCAACGGGTCGGCGAACTGCGACATGCCCTTGGCCACGTCGTTGTGACGATGGCCGTCGCGGAACATCTCCATGGTGCGCACGAAGTAGTCCTCTGGCAGACCCCGCAGGGACGGCGACTCGTTGATGCCACCCGAGCCGTTACTGCCGTGGCAGGCGGCGCAGGGCGTGATCAGTCGGCTCGGATCACCCACGCTCACCAGCTCGTGGGCCGGGTGGGATTCCTCCGGCTTGGCCTTGTCCGGCAGCCCCTGCTGCTCGTAGAACGCTGCCAGGTCGGCCATGTCCTGCTCGCTCAGATCCTCGCTGACCACGTTCATGATGTGGGCGCGTCTGTCCTCGCGCCGACGATTGTCGGCGTAATCAATCATCTGCTTGTAGGTGTACTCGGCGCGCTGGCCGGCCAGGCGCGGCCAGTTGCCGGACAGCGATTCACCGTGTTCACCGTGGCAGGAGGCGCAGAAGGCATCCTCGTGCAGATCCTCGCCGCGGGACGGGTCGCCCTCGGGCATGGCTGCCATGGTTTCGTGCCACTCGCCCGGCGTCCACTTCACGACCTCGCCCTTGGCCTCGGAGGCTGCCGAGGCAACCCCCGGCAGTGCCAGGCCCAGTGCACAGCCTGCGGCAATCAGCGGACCGACGACACGGCGTTTCTGTTTCTGGTTCATTGGGTACCTCCTCGTTACGCGTATGCGGTCCACAGGCCGAAGCCGAAGTACTGCGCCACCCACAGGACCAGCAGCACGATGCTGACGGTGCCCATGCGATTCACGGCGCGCGACGGCGTGTAGGTCCCCTCGGTCTGGCCGGCCTGCCAGGCGACGGTCAGCAGGTAGGCCACGACGCCGCCGCCGAGCACCCCGAAGGTGATGAAGAACAGGCCAGTGGAGTACCAGTCCATCGCGACCTTGTAGTCGAGCGGGTTGTAGCCATGGACGCCGAACAGCGTGACCCAGCGGATCGCCTCGCGCATGGCGGCGACGACGATCATCGCCACGGTGGCGACGAGGATCGGCGTGTAGCCCCACAGGCCCTGCTCGAGACGCCGTCCGAGCACCAGCGGGTAGGCGGCGGCAATGATCAGCGCGGCGGCCGCGGCGATCGGCCAGGGGCCGGTGGCGAAGCCGCTGATGTCCTCCGGCAGACCGCGCATCCAGATGACCAGCAGGACCAGGGAGATGGCCGTACCGATGGCCCCCAGCCGGGTGGCAAGACGCTTGAGGAAGTCGAGGTACCCCTGGTCCTCCTCGCCGGCACCCTGCAGGTAGCGGCGGTAGCCGAACAGCCAGATGCCGATCACCGGCAGCGACAGGGCGATGAAGAAGCCGAAGCGCCAGCCGTTCCAGGCGTGGATCGAACGGCCCGAGGCATCGACGATACCATCGGGCGCGTACCACTCCATCCACTGATCCGGCTCGAGCATCTGCACGGACAGGGCGTGCATGATGAAGCCGACTACCACGAACAGCAGGGTTGCGGCGATCATCGCACCCGGGCAGCGGGTCTTCTTCGTGCGCAGCTCGTAGTTCATCGCGTAGAAGATGAACAGGGCCAGCGTGCCGACGATAAGGATCAAGATGAAGCCGATGACCCACCAGGCGGAGAGCACGTTCGAGGTGTACCAGAACGGGTCGTAGATGACCTGGACGAACAGCAGTGGCGCGACCCCGACCACGATGGCCACCGACACGGCGACCTTGGCCGTGTTGACCATGGCGGAGGCCAGCCGGCGCCAGTGATCATCGCCGGAGAAGGCCCCGCGGATCGCGAGTACCGACGAGCCGAGCAGTACGTGCACGGCGGCGATGTGCAGCGCCCAGGTGGCCACGCCCAGGATCAGGAAGATCACCGGGTGGGCCGGGATGCCCAGCGGATCACGCAGGGCGTAGAGCATGGCGGTATCCATTACTTGTCCTCCTCATCGGAACGGTTTTCGAGGAGCGCCGTCTTGTCGCCGGCCTCGTAGCGGGCGACGGCCTCGGGATCGGTCAGGCTGGCGATGAAGACGGCCAGCGCCTCGGCCTCGTCGTCCTTCAGCGGGATGCGCGGCATGTACATCGTGTTGCCGGTCGAAAGCGCGCCTGTCAGGTAGGTCTTGATGCCCTCGATGTCGGCCTCCTCCGGGAAGTAGTTCTTCAACGGACGAATGCCGGTCTCGGAGAGCGAGTGACAGTTGGCGCAAGCGGTGATCGCCAGGGTGCGCCCCACCTCGGCGGCGTTGTCACGGCGGATCTCCCGCTGGTCTTCCGGCCAGAAGATGTGAGCGTGCTTGAAGCCCACCTTCTCCAGGGTCGGCATCTCGGACTCCACGCCCATGCCCGGCACGTCGTGCCCGATGACCTGGTTGGAGTAGATGTACTGGCCGGCGATATACGGCTTGCGTACCGACTCGCGGATGGTCTCGCCCGGCCACAGGCCAAGTACCAGGATCGCGAGGGTGGCGATGCCGGCGACGGTCGCGGTGACGAACTTCGGCCGGATGAGCGTGACCGCGAAGTAGGCCAGCATGGCGCCCAGCACGATCAGGATCGACGGGGTGAAGTAGTCCGGCATACGGTTCTCGGCCACCAGGTGCGCGATCTCCGGCAGGGAGTTCATGTACCAGGGGTACAGCGAGATGCCGATGATCGCGGACAGCCCGCCGACGATCGCCAGACGCCGCAGCAGCCACTTCTTGAACGCCTCGTCCTTCAGCCCGGCGGCGACGATGCCCCCGACCACGGCGGTCATGGTGAACATGAAGGCAGTGCGGATCATCAGCTGGGCGAAGGTATTGTCACCGTAGAAGCCCAGCAGGTAGCCGCCCTCGGTCTTCCACTCTTCCATGCCCGGCATCATCATGAACGAGAGGATGCCCACGATGGCCAGCATGGTGGCGTAGGAGGTGACGGCGAAGATCGCGGCGAGCTTCATGTAGGTAAAGCGGTCGAGCTTGCCTGCCATGTACACCAGCATGTAGACGCCGATCACCTCGATGACGAAGAACACCCACTCGGTCGCCCATTTCCAGACGAAGTTGTGGATGAGTGCCGAGATGCCGCGTGGGCTGCCCACGGTGGTCGAGTACCAGATCCCCGGCCCGGTGATGGACCCCAGGATGTAGGAGAAGACCAGCAGGAACAGGCCGTACTTGCGAATGAAGTCGATCAGTTCCGGGCGATTGTCACGTGCGCCGATCCAGGCGAGCACACCGAAGAGGATGGCGGCGCCCACGGCCGTGTGGGAGAAAAGCACGTGCACGGTGGCGATGATCCCGATTACCCAGCCGCTGCCGATGCCCGGCTCGTACCAGGTCGGGTAAAGTCCGATCAGATCCATAGGGGGATCCTCCTGTCAGAACGCATCAGGCCGGTCCGCGAAGGGAACCGGCCGTCATGGGAGTTGAACGTCATGAGAAGCAGTCTTCCGTGAAGGCTGTCATCCAGTTGTGCTGGTACAGCGCAGCCAGTCGGACCTGCTGCTGCGTGGCGTCGAAGGGCAGGTAGCGCTGCTCGTCGACCCGGACGATCTTGCCGTCCTCCAGCCGGAACACGTCGGCGACGAACATGCCGTTTTCGGTGTTTCCGGCCAGGGCGTAGCAGGTGTTCTGGAAGACTGGCTCAACCGGTTCGTTGCCGGCCAGCAGGGCCCTGAGCTGGATGGCCAGGACCTTGGCCTGGCTGTTGGCCGCGTAACCCGACTTGGGCATAGCGCCGGCGATGCAGGAGTCGCCGATGACATGCACGTCCGGATGTCGGGTCGACTCGAAGGTCTTCTGGTCGACCGGGCACCAGCCGGAGTCGTCGACCAGGTCCAGGTCGAAGGCGATCCTCGCGGCCTTCAGCGGCGGGATGATGTTGATCATGTCCGCCTCGAAGACGCCGGCCTCGGCCTCGACCGTCATGTTCTCGGCGTCGACCTTGAGGATCTGGCCGCCCATGTCGCCCATGATCCACTCGATGGGGCCGGGCTCGTCATAGGTCTTGAGTTCGGCCAACTCTTCCTCGTTGTACTTGGAACGGGCCGGCTCCGGGATGTTGAAGCGATAGAGCTCGTTCCAGGCGTGCAGCATGGAGTAGTCGGTGGTGAAGCCGTTCTTCGGGTCGAGGATGATGACCTTCGGGTTCTTGTCGCCGCGGTCAAGCAGCCACTGGGCGATCAGCCCGGCGCGCTCGTAGGGCCCGGGCGGGCAGCGATAGGGACCCGGCGGCGGGCCGACGATGACGGTACCGTCTTCCGGCACGGCCTCCAGCTGAGCCTTGAGCTCGAGCAGCTGGTCGGTGGCATCCCAGCCGTGCGGGAGTTTCGTCTCTGCCAGGTCCTCGGTCAGCCCCTCGATCGCGTCGAAGTCGAAGGAAATCCCCGGCGAGAGTACGAGGCGGTCGTAGCCGACCTTCTCGTCGCCGGCGGTGGTGACCTGCTTGTTGTCGTAGTCGACGTCGGTGACCGTGTCGTGGATGAACTTCACCCCGTGGCGGTTCTTGAGGGCGTCATAGGAGATGGTGATGTCTTCCATCGTCACCTGGCCGGTGATGACCTCGCTGGAGCCGTAAGGGCGCCGGTACTCGCGCTTGGGCTCGATGATGGTCACCTCGATCTCGGGGGCGTAAAGCTTGAGGTACTTGGCCGTGGTCGCCCCGCCGACCCCCCCGCCGACGATCACGACGCGTGACTGGCTCGCCGAACGGGCCAAGGGCGTGCCGAGCAACCCGGCGCCGGCCGTGCCCGCCCCAGCTAGCTTCAGAAAGTTGCGACGACTGATCGTGCTCATGAGTCATTCCCCCCGTCTTGCTTGTCCGACTCGTCCCGCTCTTTCGGCAGGCTCGAGAAGTAGTCGGCCATCGCCCGGATTTCCTCGTCGGTAAAGGCGCGGGCCAGTGGTCCCATCAGCGTCGATGGGCGCGAGCCGTCGGCGAACGATTCCATGGCCTCGATGAACTGCTCGCGCGGCATGCCGGCCAGCGGGACGTAGGCCGAGTCTTCGATGTACCCCTCGGTACCGTGGCAGCCGGCGCAGGTCTGCGCGGCCATGAGTGCCTGGGGGTCGGCATCGCGGCTGGTCTCGGCGTGAGCGGTTGCCAGCCAGAGGCTCCCCCCCAATGCCGCGGCCCATCCGATCACCTGGTGTCTGATCATGATGTGTACCTCTTCTTCGCTCCTCGCCCGCTGCTCCATGACGACTCTGCGGTGGTGTTCCTTTTGACAGCCGGGCATGATTGATTGCAGATTTAATTCCCTTATCTGTTCGCCAAATATACAACATCAAAAATGTTTATGAACAGGGCATGACAGGAAATAGTCGAGGACAGGGGGGTCCCTGCCGTGTGACAAGGGGAGAGGGTGGGGCGTCAGTGCGCTGAATGCCTCGGAAAAACACGCCAACATGCGGTCAACTCCATTGAATATGTCAGCCGTGCACCTCCATGGCGGCGCTCGTGCTGCAGGGCGATTCGCCTTGCACATTCGTCGACGAATGCGGGTCCGGATCACCTTTAACTAATAGCCTACCTGCCTTTGTTTTGCAGGAGAGTGAATTCGCCCGACTCGCGCGAGATCACGCAGCCGGGCGGGATGGGGGGTGGATTCAGCCGGACAGCAGGCGACCGAGGCCGGTGTCGGCGCTGGTCCGGTCAATGGCCAGGAGGCGTCCGGAAAAGCCGGGCGCGACGCGGGGGATCCATTGCTCGAGGGCAGTCAGGTTGTCGGGCGCATCGTCCGCCGAGGGGGCGTGACGGTTGAGCACCACGGCATCGATGCGTACCCCAAGGCGCTCGAGAGCCTCGATGGCTCCGAGCGTGGTGCTCAGGGTGCCAAGCCGGTCCTCGGCGACGAGGATGACCGGCAGGCTGGTTGCCCGGGCCAGTTCGACGTTGAGCGCATCGTCGGCGAGAGGAGAGTAGATGCCGCCGGCACCCTCGATCAGCCAGATGTCCTCTGGCGCGCTGTGCCCGAGGTCGAGGGCCGGCAGCAGGTCTTGTGTGAAGGAGAGCGGGCGTCCCTCGCGGCGTGCGGCCTCGGGCGGGGCCAGCGCGGCGAGAAACCGCAAGGGGCAGACGGTCTGCGGGGATTCGTGATCGCCGGCCGCCAGGCGCAACTGTTCGGCGTCGGCTGCAAGGCGGGTGACGCCCTGGTCGGTGGTCACCTCCTCGCAGCCGCTTTCCACCGGCTTGCGGACTCGCACGACCCGACCCGCTTGCGTCAGTAACCTCGCCAGGTGCGTGCCGACGAAGGTCTTGCCGACCCCGGTGTCGGTCGCCAGGATCACCCAGCCACGCCGGTCGTTCGTCTGCGCGGCCTTCATGCGGGGTCGGGCAGTTCCCGGCCGGTCAGCCGGCGGTAGGCGGTGAGATAGCGCTCGCGCGTCTGTTCCACGATCTCGTCGGGAATCGCCGGGCCGGGCGCCGTCTTGTCCCAGTCGAGCGTCTCCAGCCAGTCGCGGATGAACTGCTTGTCGAACGACGGCGGGCTGATGCCGGGCCGGTACTCGTCGGCCGGCCAGAAGCGCGAGGAATCCGGGGTGAGCGCCTCGTCGATGAGGTGCAGCGTGCCGTTCCCGTCCAGACCGAACTCGAACTTGGTGTCGGCGATGATGATGCCGCGTTCGGCGGCGTAGTCGGAGGCCATCCGGTAGAGCGCCATGGCCGTGTCGCGTACTCGGGCGGCCATGTCCGGGCCGATCAGTCGCTCGGTCTCGGCGAAGTCGATGTTCTCGTCGTGGTCGCCGACATCGGCCTTGGTGGCCGGGGTGTAGATGGGTTCGGGCAGCCGGTCGGCCATCTGCAGGCCCTCGGGCAGGGTGATGCCGCAAACCGCACCGGTCGCTTGATAGTCCTTGTAGCCCGAGCCGATCAGGTAGCCACGCACCACCGCCTCGATCGGCAGGGCCTCGAGGCTGCGCACGATCACGCTGCGGCCGGCGAGCTGGGCGCGTTGTGCCGGGTCCGGAACGATCGCCGACAGGTCCTGGTCCTCACAGAGGTGGTTGGGCACCAGGTCACGGCTCTTCTCGAACCAGAAGCGCGAGATCTCGGTGAGCACCCGACCCTTGTCCGGGATGGGCGTGGGCAGGATCACGTCGAAGGCCGAGACGCGGTCGGTGGTGACGATCAGCATCCGCTCGTGGTCGATGCGGTACAGGTCGCGCACCTTGCCGCGGTGGATAAGTTGCAGGTTGTCGATCTGCGTTTCGAAGACGGCGGGTGGCGAGTGTGTCATGAGGGCTCAACTGTTAGCATGCTACGAAATTCTGCCGCCGATGGCGGTGAGACAAAGGGTCATTGTACGAGAGCGCGGCGTTCTAGGCGACGTCGGTGCCTGCAGCCAGCGGGAGAGGTTGATGGAGATGAACACGGTGTTCCGGATTTCCCGTCGGGTCGGTACGGCGCTCGTGCTGGTGTTGCTCGCCGGCAAGGGCTTCGCGGACTTCGACATCCCCGTGGAGGACGGCGGCGACAGGCTGGACGTCCAGGTCATCGAGCCGGCCGAAGGCGCTGCGGAGGACGCACCGCTCGTGCTCTGGGTGGCCAACCAGTACGGGGACATGGCCGGACCCGAGAGTGTCGCCCATGCACTGGCGCGGCGGGGAGCGACCGTCTGGATGGTCGACGTGATGGATTCGCTGTTCCTGCCGCGCACGGACGGCAATGTGCGCCAGGTCGACGGCGGGCCGGTCGGTTCCCTGATCGAGCGCGCCGTCGAGGAGGATCGCCCCACGGTGCTCGTGGCGGCGGACCGCATGGCGGTGCCCACCCTTCGCGGCATGCGCTGGTGGCAGGAGCGTGCCGACGATCCGGCCGCGCTGGCCGGGGCCGTGCTGCTCTTCCCCAGCCTCTACCGAGGGGCACCGATCGCCGGCGAGGAGCCGGAACTGTTTTCGATCGTGGACGCGACCAACCTGCCGATCATGCTGCTCCAGCCCGAGCACGGCGTCTATCGTCACCGCCTGCTCGAGCTGCGCGAGCGTTTTCTTCAGGCGGGCAGTGACACCTTCGTGCGCGTGGTGCCCGAGGTGCGCGACTACTTCCACATGGAATTCGAGGAGCCGACGCTCGACTCGCTCGATTCGATCGACGACATCGTGGGGGGCGCCGCCGAGGCACGTGCGGTCAGGGCGTTGCCGGACGACATCCTGCGTTCGATTCCGCTGCTGGCGGCTGCCGATCACTCGGAGGAGGTGTTGCCCATCGATCCGGATCGCACCACGCCGGTCGACCGCCAGACCGGCCTGCAGCCGGTCGAGCCGCAGGAGGCGCCGGCGTTCGAGCTGACCGATCTGGAGGGCAATCCCCAGCGCCTCGATCCGGATTTCGACGGCGTGCAGATCGTCAATTTCTGGGCGACCTGGTGCCCGGCCTGCGTCGAGGAGATCCCGTCGATGGAGCGCCTGGCCAGCCGTTACCCCGACCGCCTGAAGATCTACGCCATCGCCTTCAAGCAGTCGCCCGAGCACCTGCGCGAGTTCATGCAGGACTTCGATGTCTCCTTCCCCGTCCCGGTCGATCCCGACGGCGAGGTCGCGGCGAAATACGACGCCTTCGCCTTCCCGAGCTCGTTCCTGGTGGCTGCCGACGGGCGCATCCACTACTC
>NZ_JBKGYT010000064.1:0-10192 GCF_046545975.1 Guyparkeria sp.
CCACACCCGAAAACGATTACTCCAGCCGCCGGACGTTCGCGATCATCTCGCACCCTGACGCGGGCAAGACCACCATGACCGAAAAGCTCTTGCTGTTCGGCGGCGCGATCCAGCTCGCCGGCACGGTCAAGGGGAAGAAGTCCGGTCGTCATGCCACCTCCGACTGGATGGCCATGGAGAAGGAGCGCGGCATCTCGGTGACCAGCTCGGTGATGCAGTTCCCCTACCGCGAGCGGATCGTCAACTTGCTTGACACGCCCGGCCACGAGGACTTCTCCGAGGACACCTACCGGGTTCTCACCGCGGTCGATTCCGCGCTGATGGTGATCGATGCGGCCAAGGGCGTCGAGGCGCGCACCATCAAGCTGATGGAGGTCTGTCGCCTGCGGACCACGCCGATCATGACCTTCGTCAACAAGCTCGACCGCGAGGGCCGAGACCCGCTCGAGCTGCTCGACGAGGTCGAGACCGTCCTGAACATCCGTTGTGCCCCGGTGACCTGGCCGATCGGCAGCGGCAAACGCTTCCGCGGCATCTATCACATCGCCCAGAACACCACCTATCTCTTCGGTTCGGCCGATGGCACCCGTGATCAGGCTGTCGAGGCGATCAAGGGGCTCGACAACCCGCTGCTCGACGAGCGTCTGGGCACCCAGGCCGACGAGTTGCGCGAGGAGATGGAGCTGGTGGAAGGTGCGGCCGACGAGTTCGATCTCGATGCTTATCTCAAAGGTGAGCAGACGCCGGTGTACTTCGGCTCGGCGATGAACAACTTCGGCGTGCAATCCTTGCTGGACGACTTCGTCGAGTACGCGCCGCCGCCGCAGCCACGCGAGGCCACCGGCCGCACGGTCCAGCCGTCCGAGGGCAAGTTCACCGGCTTCGTCTTCAAGATCCAGGCGAACATGGATCCGCAGCACCGCGACCGGATTGCGTTCCTGCGCATCTGCTCGGGCGAGTTCCGTCGTGGCATGAAGGCGCACCACGTGCGCCTCGGGCGCGACGTGAAGATTCCCGATGCGCTGACCTTCATGTCTTCCGACCGGGTGCGTCTGGAGACCGCGCAGGCCGGCGACATCATCGGCATCCACAACCACGGCACGGTCCGCATCGGGGATACCTTCACCGAGGGCGAGAAGCTGGTCTTCACCGGCATCCCCAACTTCGCCCCGGAACTGTTCCGCCGGGCGCAGCTCAAGGATCCGCTGAAGTCCAAGCAGTTGCTCAAGGGGCTGTCGCAGTTGTGCGAGGAGGGCGCGACCCAGCTCTACCGGCCGCTGACCAACAACGACCTGATCCTGGGCGCCGTGGGCGTGCTGCAGTTCGACGTGGTCGCCCAGCGCCTGAAGGACGAGTACAACGTCGACTGCCGCTTCGAGGCGGTCAACGTGAATACCGCCCGCTGGGTGGAATGCGACGATCCCAAGCGCTTCGAGGAGTTCAAGAACAAGAACCAGGCGAACCTGGCGATCGACCACGCCGGCGATCTGGTCTACATCGCGCCCACGCGGGTCAACCTGCAGATGACCCAGGAACGCTGGCCGGAGGTGCGTTTCCTCGCCACGCGCGAGCACGGCGACTACAGCACGGACTGATCCTCGACGGGACAGCCCCCGCCGTCGGCTCAGTGCTCTTCCGGGTCTCCGGCGGGGGCGCCGCCGAGCGTGCGGTCGACCAGCCGGTCGAAGTGTTCCGGGTTGATGTACTGGAACATCTCCTTGTCGTCGGGCTCCACGGTAATGACCAGCCCTTTCTCCGGGTAGAGCCACAGCGTCGCGGTCGGGTCATCCTTGTCCCGTTCTCCTCGTGGTATCGCTCGCCTTTCCGCCGGCTCGCCGAAGCGCCGCTCGAGGAGCTCCTCCTCGTAGTCGGCCGTTGGCGCGTAGCTGATCGAGCGGATCGGCTTGTCCTGCGCCTCGAGCAGGGCCTTGTCCGACATCGAGAGCTTGCGGGCCCCGCTGGGGGTGGGGTCGGCGATGGTCGACTCGTCCGCCCAGTGTTCCAGCGTCTCCTGGTCCACGTCTCCCACCAGCACCACCTGCGCGGTGAGCGGTCCCACGCTCATCTGGCCGAAATAGGCCTCCAGTGTCAGCGGTTCGCCCGGCTTGGAAAACATCGCCAGGTCGGCCTTCTGGTCATACAGGCGCTTGAAGTCCAGCAGCGTGGACTTCCCGAGGGTCATCCCGAAGACTTCCACCTGCCCCTGATCGTTCACTGTCACGTCCCAGGGAAGGAACGGATGGTCCGGGGGGCTGCGGTCGCAGCCGGCAACCAGGGCGGCCAGCAGCAGCGGGCCCAGCAGGCGAGTAATGGGGGAAGGAGGCAGGGAGCGCATGCAAGTGTTTCCGGGATTGCTTGGAAGGCGGAACGTTCGGGCCCGGTCGGGGCCCGGGACGATTTAATCAGCGTATTTGCGGCGGGGCAAGGGCCGACGTCCGTGGCTTGCGCCCGAAAGGACGTTGGGAGTATGTTGCCATGACAAAGCCAACAAGAAACGGAGCCAAGGGAATGTCGGCAGGAGATCATGGAGTGTTTCGAATTGCCCCGTTGCGGGGACTGAAGATCGGCCCAAGGGAGGCGCGGCGGCCGGAGAGGCGGGCCGGTGGACTGACAGGGTTGTTGCTGGCCGTCAGCCTGGCCTGGCCCATGTCGGGGAGCGCGGAGGATTTCCCGCTGCGCGACAAGTATGCCCAGGCCGGTGTGGAGACGATCGAGACCGAGGCGCTGGCCGAGGCGCTGGACGATTACGCCGTTGTCGATGCCCGCTCCCAGTACGAGTACGAGACCCTGCGTGTCCAGGGTGCGCATTCCATTCCCCTCGCCTCCGGTGATTTTTCGGAAGGCGTGAGGGCGCTGGCGGAAGAGACCGACAAGCCGTTGGTCTTCTACTGCAACGGCGTGACCTGTGCCGTTTCCTACAAGGCCGCGCTGAAGGCCGAGGGGGCGGGCTTGACTGACTCGCTCGTCTACGATGCGGGCATCTTCGCCTGGGCCCAGGCAAACCCGGACCGGACCGAACTGCTCGGGGAAACACTCGGCGATCCGAACAAGCTGATCAGCGATGCGCAGTTCGAGCGCCACGTGCTGGCAGAGGATCCCTTCTTCAGTCGCATCGAGCGCAGCGAGGATCCGATCATCGTCGACATCCGCAACCGCGACCAGCGTGCGGGCATCTCCCTGTTCCAGATGCAGGATCGTCACATCCCCCTGACCACCGACAACAGCGAGCTGGATGCGTTGATACGGACCGCGAAGACCGAGGGACGTCCCATGTTCTTCGTCGACGCGACCGGCAAGCAGGTCCGCTGGCTCCAGTACTACCTCGAGGAAAAGGGCGTTCCGGAATACTGGTTCCTGAAGGACGGCGTGTCGAGCGTCTACGAGTCCATGGGGCTGCAGTAGCGCACGCGCGATGGGCGGATCATCCGCCCGTCAGGTATCGGTTCCGCCACTGATCCACCCATCGATTCAGCATTGGCTCGATGCCGGGGTGATCGGTCGTCTTGCCCGATTCCAGCCCCAGTGCGCCAGCCGCTTCCCGCAGGTTCTCCCTCGCCCGGCGATTGTCGAGAGCCGGCGCGTGGTTGGTCTTGCTCAGCTTGCGCCCGTCCGGGCCGATGAGAAGCGGCAGGTGCAGGTAGGCCGGCGGAGTGACGCCCAGTGCCTCGGCCAGCTCGACATGCAGCGGGCTCAGTTCGGCAAGATCCTCCCCTCGCACCACGTGCGTAATCCCCATGTCGGCATCGTCGACCACGTTCGCCAGGTGATAGGCGATCGGGCCGTCGGCCCGCCGCAACACCGGGTCTCCCACCTGCGTTGCCATGTCCTGACGAATCGAGCCCAGCCGCCGGTCCGTCACGGACCGCGTGTGTGCCGTGACGCGGAACCGCAAGGCATGGCGCTCCTCGGCGGAAACCGGCTCGGCCCGGCAGAACCCCGGATAGACCGGCCCGATCGCGCCCATGGTCCGTCCCTGCTCTCGGGCCCATTCGCGCAAGCGCGCGCGGGTGCATCGGCAGCGGTACAGCCGGCCCCGCAGGTCGAGTTCGGTCAGGGCCGCCTCGTAGCGATCGGTCCGCCGGCTCTGGAAGACCACCTCGCCGTCGTGCAGCAGTTGATGGGCCCGGAGCTGCTCCAGGATCTCGTCGACGGTCTCCGGACGGCAGCGGTCGTGGTCGGTGTCGTCGATACGGACCGACCAACGTCCCCCGTGTGCCCGGGCGTCGAGGAAACTGCCCAGCGCGGCCACCAGCGAGCCGGCATGCAACGGGCCGCTCGGCGTCGGTGCAAACCGGCCGTGATAGTTCCCCCTGTTGTTCGTTCCTGCCGTCATGCCATCCTGTAACCTTGTTGCCGTACCGGTTCGATAGTTCGCTGCCGCGTCGGTTTCATCGAACTCGAGCCGTCGGCCGGAATCGTACACCGGTTGCCTGACCTACCTACTCGCGAGCCATCACCATGATCGGTACGAAACCCCGGAATCCGCCCCGTCCCGCCTGCCTCTCCCGCCTGTCCCGATCGGTTCTGGCGATGACCACCGCCGCCGTCATGGCGGTGACGGTCGCCCCGCAGCTCAGGGCCGCGCCGGCACTGCCGGTTCCGGATGGACTCGATCAGGCCCTGGAAGCAATCGACCGTGGGGACGGGCCGGGGTTTCGGAATGCGCTCAATACGGTGGCCTCCGGTCCCCTGGGCGAGCAGGCTCGAGTCTACCTCGAGGCCAAATGGGCGCTCGACCAGGTGGAAGACGAACCGGCGATAGTTACCGGGTTGCTGCGCGAACATCCCGATGCCCCCCTGATGCCACGACTCAAGCGTCGTTACCTCGACCATCTCGCGGACGAGGAAGCCTGGGGCGAATACCGCCTGACATTCGATCGCGCGCCGGAGATACGCGCCGGCACGCGCCACCAGTGTGCCTACTGGGCCGCCGGGCTGGCAGTGGACGAGACGCTGGACAGTTCGGTGGTCGACGAGGCGCGCGAGACATGGAAGCGGGGCCGGAGCCAGCCCGACGTCTGCGATTCGGTGTTCGAGTGGCTGGAGGCGAACGACCATCTCGACGAAACGCTCTACCGGGAGCGGATCCGCAATGCCGTGAAGGCCGGCCAGGATGGCCTGGCACGCTACCTCGTGCGCCAAGGCCCGGCCGGGCTGGCATCCTATCGCGATCGCTGGATCGCCCTGCGCGACGATCCGGCCGCTGCGGTGTCGTCCGCCATCGAGGCGCGCGGAGACGCCGACGAGATCACGCAGGGCCTCCTGTGGCTGGCCAAGCGGGACCCTGCCGAGGCCAGGGACCTGCTGGCACGGGCCGAGCGGGCGGAGTTGCTGTCCGACGAGCAGGCCGGGTCGGTCAGTCGACTCGCCGCCCTCAAGGCAGGCTATCTCTACGAACCGCAGGCCTACGAGTGGCTGCGCGAGGTGCCGGTCGAGGCGCGCGACGAAGAGGTCTGGACCTGGACGGTCCGTTCGGCGATCCGGCACCTGGAGTGGGCGCGTGTCAAGGAGGCGATCGATGCCATGCCCGACGAACTGGCCGAGGCACGCGAGTGGCGCTACTGGCGGGCCGTGGCCGATGCGCGGCTGGGCCGGGAGACCGCCGCACGCTCCGCGTGGCGGGATCTCGCCCGGACGCCCGACTATCACGGTTTTCTCGCCGCCGACCGCCTGGGGATCCAGTACCCGTTGCCTGACAGCAACCGCGCCGTGCTTCCCGAACCGGAAGACGAAGCCCTGACACGGCTGACGTCGAACCCCTGGCTGATGCTTTCCTTCGCCCTCCATCGCCTGGATCGCCCCGAAGATGCGCGGCGGCTGTTCGAGCACGCATTCCGCTCGTTGCCGGAAGGGCTGCTGCCGTCGCTGGCCTGGCTGGCCCACAGCGTGGACTGGCATGACCGGGTGGCTGTCCTGATCGCCCGCATGGACCGGGTGCACGACCCGGAATGGTACGCGGCCCGGTTTGCCCTGCCGCACCGTGAACTGGTCGAAGAGCAGGCGGCCAGTCACTCGATCGATCCGGACTGGATCTATGCCATCATGCGCCGCGAGAGCCTGTTCATGCGCGACATCGGCTCCGGTGTCGGCGCACAGGGCTTGATGCAGTTGATGCCGGACACCGCTCGCTGGATCAACCGCAAGGCCGGGCTGCACCTCGCCCCCCTGACCCTGGACGACCCCGAGACGAACATCGTCCTCGGGTCTGCCTACCTGGGTCACATGGCCGAGCGGTTCGATGGGCGCTATCCGCTGGCGAGCGCCGCGTACAATGCGGGTCCGAGGCGAGTCGGCGACTGGATGCCCGATGTGCCGCTCCCCGGTGACGTCTGGGTGGACACCATCCTGTTCGACGAGACCCGCGCCTATGCCCAAGCCGTGCTGGCGGGAATGGTGACCTACCAGTGGCGCCGCGAGGGCAAGCCCGATCGCCTGGAGTTGCTGCTCCCGGTGATCGGGCCGTCGGACTGAACCATCGAAACCCGCCACGGAGTCGGGCACATGTCCTCACCCAGCTTCCTGTTTTTCGACCTGGAGACCACCGGGGCGGATCCGGCCTTCGATCGTCCCCTGCAGTTCGCCGCGATCCGCACCAACCTCGAACTGGAGCCGATCGGCGAGCCGATCGTCTGGTACGCCCGTCCGAGCATCGACTGCCTGCCGCACCCGGCCGCGGTGATGACCACCGGGCTGTTGCCGGACGATCCCGTGCTGGCCCGGGCCGACAGCGAGGCCAACCTGGCCAACCGGATCTATCGCCTGGTCAACCAGCCGAACACCTGCGTGGTCGGTTTCAACAACCTGCGCTTCGACGCGCCCATGCTGCGATTCCTGTTCTGGCGCAACCTGCTGGACCCCTACCGGCACGAGTGGGCCGACGGCAACAGCCGCTTCGACGTGCTCGACGCGGCGCGGGCCTACCGTCTCCTGCGCCCGGACGCGCTGAACTGGCCGGTCAACGGGCAGGGCAATCCCACGCTGCGCCTGAGCGAGCTGTCGGCGGCCAACGGCCTGATGCACGAGCAGGCCCACGATGCCCTCTCCGACGTGGAGGCCACCATCGACCTGGCCCGCCGGCTCCGCGACGCCGATCCCGACCTCTGGACGCGGCTGCTGGCGGCCAGGGACAAGCGGGCAGTGGCCCGTCTGGTCGACAACCGGGATCTCGCCCCCTTCCTGCACGTCTCCCCGCGCCTGCCGGCACGCACGGCGTCGGCCTCCATGTTCTGCTCGCTCGGCCAGGTGGATGCCAACCGCAACCGGCGCGAATGCTGGGACCTGCGATTCGACCCCGAACCGTGGATGGACCTGGATGCCGACACCTGGGCCGAGAGACGCTTCGTCAGGAACCCGGCACCGGACGCCGAGGATGGCGCGTCCGACCTGCGCCTGCCGGTCAAGGGGATTCATCTCAACCGGGTGCCGGTGGTGCTCCCGGCCGACATGCTCGACGAGTCGGGGGTGGCGCAACGCATGGTCATCGACCGTGCACGGGTGCATCGGCATGCCGACTTCCTCCGCCGACACGTCGGGGAGCTGCGTGAGCGGCTGCTGGCAGCCATCGAGGCCACGGAGGGTGCATTCCCGCCGAAGCCGGTCGAGGAGGCGCTCTATGCCGGTTTCGTGCCGCGGGCCGACCGGTCGCATCTCGAGGACTGGTGGAGCCGGGCACGCGGGATGCGTTCGCGCGACGAGGCCGTGGCCCACGCGCGCGACCTGCTGGCCTGGTCGTTCGAGGACCCGCGGCTGGCGGAACTGGCGGAGGGGTTCGTGGCGCGGAATCTGCCCGAGGCGCTGGATGCGCCGGCGCGCGAGCGCTGGCAGCGGCGTCTGGTCGAGCAACTGCGCCCGGGCGGGCGCGTGCAGGGACAGGATGTCGAGACGGTGCCGGCGGGTCGGGATTTCCCGGCGATGTTCCACGAGGTGGAACGCCTGCGGAACTCCGAGGCCTGGACGCCCGAGCAGCGTGCGCTGCTCGGGCCCTACGCGGTCTGGCTTGCCGACCGTGAGGAGGAACTCCAGTCGTCGGCGGTGGCTCCGGGCGCCTGAGCGGGAACCGTCGTCAGGCAGGCCTTGCCGGCGTTCGCCCGGATGCGTTCAGAACCTTTCCTATGGACAGCGGAGGCTGTCGGTGAAGGCGTCACGCATCAGGTTGAAACAGGTGGCCAGGAACAGGCTCTGCAACTCGACGAACTCGTCGAACGCCTCCCGCTCGGCCTGCTGACCGCCCTCGGCACTGGTGATCAGCGTGTCGGCGGCCACGTGCATCTTGATGTGCAACTGGTGGACGTTCTCGAATTCCTCCTCTCGGCCCGGAGGGGCGCCATGGGTCTCGAGGAAGCGGCCGAAGCGGCACTCGTGCTCGCTCAGGGTGGGGCGCGGCGTGTTGTACAGCAGCGCGCCCATGATCCGGGAGTACCAGTCGAAGTGCCAGTAGGTAACCTCCTCGAAACCGTCGATGAACGACTCGTAGTCGTAGCTGGCCTTTTCGTCCGGGGATGATGCGTTCATGGGGGGCTCGATCGGTTGCGTGTGCCTGATTCCCACCAGTCTAACGATTTGCCCGGTGGGTGTCAGGTCGTGGGTGGGACTGTCCGACTCACTGGCCGAGACAGGCCTTGAGGTAGTCGAGATCGACGATGCCGTTGCCGGGGGCGGGGCCGCTCAGGGTGCGGGCCGGCGCCGAGGGCTCGCCCAGGTCGGTGAGCACCGAGATCGCGCCGGAAAAGTCGTCCTCGGCGGTGTAGTCGTTGAGGGTCACCACGACGGGCACCTGGGCTCCCCGCGCCGAGCGCACGCCGTTGCCGGAATCCTCCAGGGCGATCACCTCGGATGCGGTCAGCCCCATTTTCTCCAGGGTGTAGTGGTAGATGTCGGGGGCGGGCTTCTTGGCCGGCACGATGTCGCCGGCGGCGATCACCTCGAACCAGTCCAGGCTCTCGTCGCCGAGCGTGGCCCGCAACAACCCGTCGACGTTTTCCGGCGTGGTCGTCGTGGTGATGGCCAGACGGACGCCCCGTTCGCGGGCCTCGGCGATCAGGCGCTCGACACCCGGGCGCAGCGGGATCTCGCCCTTCTTCAGCAGGGCGAGGTAGTGGGCGGTCTTGGCCTTGTGCAGGCCGGCAATCCAGCCGGCAAGGTCGTCCGTCTCCGGCAGGGCCGGGGCGTGGGTCTCGATGAAGTAGCGGATGCGTTCCTTGCCGCCGGTCACGGTCAGCAGCTCGCCGTAGGTGGGCACGTCCCAGTGCCAGTCGAGGCCCGCATCGCGGAATGCCAGGTTGAAGGCCACGCGGTGGCCGTCACGCTCGGTATCGGCCAGGGTGCCGTCCACATCGAACAGGATCGCTTGTAACATCGGCTTCGCCACTTTTCTGGTTACCATGTAGATCCCTGCGCTCCGCGGCAGTGCCGCATGCGGGCGGTCAGGATCAAGACAAAAACGGACGAGAGTGTACTCAATGCGCAAACGACCGGCCAGTTCCGGTGCCCGCTGGATCGCGGGTGGATGGCAGCTTCTAAAGACCCGGCCCGGCCTGGTGATCGGCAGCGTGCTGCTGATGTACGTGCTGGTGTTCCTCGTCAGCATGGTGCCGCTGGTCGGCATGGGCGCCGGCTACCTGATCGCCCCGGTGTTCGGCGGCGGGGTGATCATGATCTTCGCCCGGATCGCCGAGATCCTCGAGCGCACCGAGGAGGAGCCGTTGGCGCGTGAGCAGCCGATCGGCTTCGACCTGCTTTTCTCCCAGTTCCGCGGCGGGGCCCCCTGGCGGCCGCTGGTGGGGTTGGGAGGCGTGACCATCCTGGTCAACCTGATGATTCTGCTGCTGCTCGCCGCCTACCTTACCGCGGCGCTGCCGGAGGGCGGCATGGCGGGCCTGAACGATCCGGCGCTTGGCGATGCCGAGCGACTGGAGACGCTCCTGCCCGTGCTGACTTCCTCCTCGGCGCTGGGGATCTGGCTGGGCGTGGTGGTCGTCTACGTGCTCTATCTCTCGGCGATGCTGTTCGCCATTCCGCTGGTGGTGCTCCACGAGCACTCGCTCACGGCCGCGCTGGCGGCCAGTTTTCGCGCCGTCTGGCTCAACTGGCTGCCGATGCTGGTCTTCGGCCTGATCTGGCTGGGAATGTTCATGACCATCCCGCTGACGGCCGGCATCAGCGCGATCCTGCTGGTGCCCTGGGCCTGGGCGGC
>NZ_JBKGYT010000065.1:0-10137 GCF_046545975.1 Guyparkeria sp.
CGGTGGACTCCTCGCCCGCTGCGGGCTCGGCTGCAGCCTCTTCGGCCTCGGCCACCTTCTCCTCGGGCTCGACCGGCTTTTCCTCCGCGGGCGCCTCGGCTTCCGCCTTCTCCTCGGCCTGCTCGGCCGGGGCCTCGGCTTCCGCCTTCTCCTCGGCAGCCGGCTTCGGCTCCTCGGCGACAGGACGGGCCTCGACTTCCGGCTCCTCGGTGCGCGCGGTCGGCGCTTCCTCGGTCACCGGCTTCTCGGCCTCGGGCTCCTGCTCGATCTCTTCCCGGGGCACGTAGGTCTTGCGCCGACGGTACTCGACCGCGACGGTCTTGCCGCCACGGCCGCCGCCACCAACCTTGATTTCCTGCTGCGAGCGGCGCTTCAGTGTGATGCGCGAGGACGGCTTCTTGGCCTCCCCCTCGCCCGACGAACGCGACTTGCGCAGATGGGCCAGCAGCTTCATCTTGTCGTCGTCACTGACACTGGCATCCACGGAAGACGCCGAAACGCCTGCTTCAGCCAGTTGCTCAAGCAGCCGTTCCGGGGTGGCGCCAACCACTTTTGCCAATTCTTTAACCGTGACCTCGGACATTAACGACTCCTGTGGTCCTGAAAACTATTCAAACATCGAAAACTTCGCCCCGGCACTCACCGGTGGCGGCTGGTCGGACAAGGCCCGACCGGGTCAGGCGAACCAGGGCTCGCGGGCGGCCATGATCAGCCGGCCGGCAAGCTCCTCGTCCACGCCTTCGTATTCCGTCAACTCATCAATGGAAAGCTCGGCAACGTCTTCCGAGTCCTTGATGTCGTTCTCGCGCAGCCGGGCGGCCAGTTCGTCCGTCATGCCATCGAGTTCCTCGAGAGCAAGCGCCTCGCCGGAGACCTCGGACTCTTCCTCGTCCTCGGCACCGCCGGAGATCGCCATGGTCAGCAGGGCATCCCGGGCGCGGTTGCGCAGTTCCTCGACGATGCCCTCGTCGAATCCCTCGACCTCGAGCAGCTCCTCGGTGGGCACGTAGGCGATCTCCTCGATGGTGGTGAAGCCGGACTCGACCAGCACCTCGCCGACCTCCTGGTCGACGTCGAGCGCCTCCATGAACTGCTCGGTCAGGCGGCGGGTCTCGGCCTCGCCCTTCTCCAGCGCCTGTTCCTCGCTCATGACGTTGATCTGCCAGCCGGTGAGCTGGCTCGCCAGACGCACGTTCTGGCCACCACGGCCGATCGCCTTGGAGAGGTTCTCCTCGCTGACCGCGACGTCCATGCTGCCGGCGTCCTCGTCGACGACGATCGAGACGACCTCGGCCGGCGACATGGCGTTGATCACGAACTGGGCCGGGTTCTCGTCCCAGACGATGATATCAATCCTTTCCCCGGAGAGCTCGTTGGTCACGGACTGCACCCGGGACCCACGCATGCCCACGCAGGTGCCCACCGGGTCGATGCGCGGGTCGTTCGAGAGCACCGCGATCTTGGCGCGCAGGCCCGGGTCGCGGGCGGCGCTGACGATCTCGATCAGCCCCTGGGAGATCTCCGGCACCTCGAGCTTGAACAGCTCGATCAGGAATTCCGGCGCGGTGCGCGAGACGAAGATCTGCGGGCCGCGCGGCTCGTGGCGCACGTCGGTGATGTAGCCACGCAGGCGGTCACCCGGGCGAACGGCCTCGCGACCGATCATCTCGTCGCGCGGGATCATCGCCTCGGCGTTGCCGCCGAGGTCCAGAATGACGTTGCCGCGATCGATGCGCTTGACCAGGCCCATGATCAGGGTGCCCTTGCGATCGATATAGGCGTCCACCACCTGGCGTCGCTCGGCCTCGCGCACCTTCTGCACGATCACCTGCTTGGCGGCCTGGGCGGCGATGCGACCGAATTCCGCCGACTCGATCTCTTCCTCGATGAAGTCGCCGACCTGCACCTCAGGGTCGTCCATCTGGGCGGCCTCGAGGATCATCTCGCGCTCCGGGTGCTCGGAGGTCTCGCCCTCGACCACTTCCCAGCGCCGGAAGGTACGGTAGCTGCCGTCTTCCCGATCGATCTCGACACGCGTCTCGATATCACCGCCGTGGCGCTTGCGCGCCGCCTGGGCGAGTGCGGCCTCGATCGCCTCGAAGATCACGTCGCGGTCGACGCCCTTTTCGTTGGAAACCGAATCGACGACAAAAAGGATTTCTTTGTTCATGTTGCTAGCCAGATCGCTCTATTTCCGCGCCGCGCCACGCTTCTTTCGCTTGTTGCGCCCGCGCTTGCTGTTGTCTGCAAACTCGTACACGAGGTTGGCCTTGTCGACCTCCTCGAAACGGAAGACCAGCTCACCCACCTCGTCGACGAGCACGGTAATGTCCTCACCGTCCACGCCCTGGATGACACCTTCGAATTTCTTCTGCCGCGCCACCGGCTTGTAGAGACGCAGCCGGACACGGTGCCCGACGAAGCGGGCAAAGTCCGACGTGCGGAACATCGGACGCTCCACGCCCGGCGAGGAAACCTCCAGCCGGTAGGCGCCCGGGAACGGGTCCTCCACGTCCAGCACGCCGCTCAGTGCATGGCTGATATCGGCGCAGTGGTCGAGGGTCATGCCGTCCGGGTGGTCGACGTACACGCGCAGCAGGCCATTGGGGCCGCCGCGGAACTCGCCACCGACCCACTCGAACCCGAGGCCTTCGACCTCCGGCTTGAGCATCTCTTCGATCGTCGACGGGATTCTCTGCACTCGCGCTCCATCCTCCGAAATAACCCGGTCCGTTCCGCGTCCGCGAACATCGCGCCGCCCGGGGCCAAGAACCCCTCCGGGAAAATAAAAAAGCCCCATATGGGGCCCGGCATCACTTCATTAAGCCAATGTTCGCGGGAACCGGAATATAAGGACAAAGGCCACAAAAGTCAATCGCTCCGGCCGGTCGGGCCGGCCGAATGCGGACTCCGCGCATCACTCGCCGCGCAGGTCGTCGAAGAAACGCTTCACCGAGTCGAGGAAGGAATGCTGACGCGGGCGGTGCTTCTTCGCCACGCTGCCCTCGTCCTCGCCACCACCGAGCGACTGTTCGAACGCCTCGAGCAGCTCACGCTGCTTGCGCGTGAGTTTCACCGGGGTCTCGACGTGCACCGTGACCAGCAGGTCACCCTGCGCGCCACCACGGACCGGCTTGACCCCCTTGCCACGCAGGCGGAACACCTTGCCCGTCTGGGTCTCCTCGGGGATCTTGAGTTTCACCTTGCCGTCGAGGGTGGGCACATCGATCTCCCCGCCGAGCGCGGCCGTGGTGAAGCTGATCGGCATGTCGCAGAGCAGGTCCGCCCCCTCCCGGCGGAACAGCGGGTGCGGCTTGATGTCGATCAGGACGTACAGGTCTCCCGGGGGACCGCCTTTCTCGCCCGGCGCCCCCTCGCCCGAATGGCGGATACGGTCGCCCGTGTCCACGCCGGCGGGAATCTTGATCGACAGCGTCTTCTGCGTCTCGATACGCCCGGTGCCGCCGCAGTCGGTGCAGGGGTCCTCGACCACCTGGCCCTCCCCGCCGCAGTCCGGGCAGGGCTGCTGGATGGAGAAGAAGCCCTGCTGGATGCGCACCGCGCCCTGGCCGCCGCAGGTCGAGCAGGTCTTCTTGCCGGTGCCGGGCTTGGCGCCGCTGCCGTCGCAGGTCGCGCAGGGCTCGGTCGTCGGAATGCGGATATCGACGGTCGTGCCCCGCACCGCCTCCTCGAGCGACAGCCGGAGGTTGTACTGCAGGTCGGCACCGCGGGTCGCCCCGCCCCGGCCGCGACCGCCACCGAAGATGTCGCCGAAAACGTCACCGAAGATGTCGGCAAAGCCGGCCCCGCCGCCGAAACCGCCACCACCGAAGCCGCCGGCACCCTGGCCGTCGACGCCGGCATGGCCGAACTGGTCGTAGGCCGACCGCTTCTGCGGATCGGAAAGGACCTCGTAGGCCTCCTTGGCCTCCTTGAACAAGCCCTCGGCCTTTTCGTCACCCGGATTTCGGTCCGGGTGGTGCTTCATCGCCAGGCGACGATAGGCCTTCTTCAGTTCATCGGCCGAGGCATTCTTGCTGACCCCCAGCACCTCGTAGTAGTCACGTTTTGCCATGGTCGATCTCTAACGGCTGAATCGATTGCCGCCCGGTGCGCACGGGGCGCGCCGGGCCGGAATAATGCTGGACGGGCCCCGTTGCCGGGCGGCCCGTCCATGGAATTCGGTTGCACCGCGCGCCGCGCGGCACAAAAAATCACCCACCCCGGGAGGCGGATGATTGACTGGTCGAGGCGGAACGACTTACTTCTTGTCGTCGTCCTTGACCTCCTCGAACTCGGCGTCGACGACGTCGTCGTCCTTCTTCGCCTGTTCGCCACCGGCGGGCTGTTCGCCGCCGGCCTGGCTACCCTGGGCGGCGCCCTGGGCCTTCTGCATGACCGCCGCGGACGCCTGGGACAGGGCCTCGACCTTGGCGTCGATGGCCGCCTTGTCGTCACCCTTCATGGCCTCGCGCAGTTCGGCGATCGCATCCTCGACCGGCTTCTTGTCCTCGTCGGTCAGGGCGTCGCCCGCCTCCGAGAGCGTCTTCTCGATGGTGTGGATCATGCCGTCGCCCTGGTTGCGCGCCTCGACAAGCTCCTTCTGCTTCTTGTCTTCCTCGGCGTGGGCCTCGGCGTCCTGCACCATGCGCTCGACTTCCTCCTCGGACAGGCCGGAACTGGCCTTGATCTCGATCTTCTGCTCGCGGCCGGTGCCCTTGTCCTTGGCCGAGACGTGCAGGATGCCGTTGGCGTCGATGTCGAAGGTGACCTCGATCTGCGGCACGCCGCGCGGCGCCGGCGGGATCTCGGTGAGATCGAAGCGGCCCAGCGACTTGTTGCCGCTGGCCATCTCGCGCTCGCCCTGCAGGACGTGCACGGTCACGGCGGTCTGGTTGTCCTCGGCGGTCGAGAAGGTCTGGCTCGCCTTGGTCGGGATGGTCGTGTTCTTCTCGATCAGCTTGGTCATCACGCCGCCCATGGTCTCGATGCCGAGCGAGAGCGGAGTGACGTCGAGCAGCAGCACGTCGGAGACGCCGCCGGAGAGCACGCCGCCCTGGATCGCCGCACCCACGGCCACGGCCTCGTCCGGGTTGACGTCCTTGCGCGGGTCCTTGCCGAAGAACTCGGCGACCGTGTCACGCACCTTCGGCATGCGGGTCTGGCCGCCGACCAGGATCACGTCGTCGATGTCGGAGGCCGACACGCCGGCATCCTTGAGCGCCATCTTGCAGGGCTCGATGGTGCGCTTGACCAGTTCCTCGACCAGGGATTCGAGCTTGGCCCGCGTGACCTTGATGTTCATGTGCTTCGGACCGCTCTGATCCGCCGTGATGTACGGCAGGTTCACGTCGGTCTGCTCGGTCGAGGACAACTCGATCTTGGCCTTTTCGGCGGCCTCTTTCAGACGCTGCATGGCCAGTGCGTCGTTGGAGAGGTCCACGCCCTGCTCGTTCTTGAACTCGGCGACCAGGTGGTCGATCAGGCGGTTGTCGAAGTCCTCGCCGCCGAGGAAGGTGTCCCCGTTGGTGGACATGACCTCGAACTGCTTCTCGCCGTCGATGTCGGCGACCTCGATGATCGAGATGTCGAAGGTGCCGCCACCCAGGTCGTAGACCGCGACCTTGCGGTCACCGCCTTCCTTCTTGTCCATGCCGTAGGCCAGCGCCGCGGCGGTCGGCTCGTTGATGATCCGCTTGACGTCCAGACCGGCGATCTTGCCGGCGTCCTTGGTCGCCTGGCGCTGGTTGTCGTTGAAGTAGGCCGGCACGGTGATGACCGCCTCGGTCACTTCCTCGCCCAGGTAGGCCTCGACGTCCTTCTTGATCTTCATCAGGACGCGCGCGGACACCTCCGGCGGGGCCATCTTCTTGCCATTGACCTCGACCCAGGCGTCACCGTTGTCGGCCTCGACGATCTTGTAGGGCATCAGCTTGATGTCCTTCTGCACGGCGTCCTCGCTGAAGCGCCGGCCGATCAGTCGCTTGACCGCGTACAGCGTGTTCTCCGGGTTGGTGACCGCCTGGCGCTTGGCCGGCTGGCCGACCAGGATCTCGCCATCGTTCGTGTAGGCGACCACCGAGGGGGTGGTACGCGCGCCCTCGGCGTTCTCGATGACCTTGCCGGACTTGCCGTCCATGATGGCGACACAGGAGTTGGTCGTCCCCAGGTCGATACCGATTACCTTGCCCATGATTCGTGTCTCCAGATTCTGATTTGAATGCGTGAAATTCGTTGTCGTTGCGGCGGGCGGCGCCATCCCGTTTCGGGATCATGCAGCCGGCGCGCCGAACAGCCCTTGAACGTGGACTTGCGGCCGCCCCGGGATTTTTCAAGCCGGGACGACCGAAAAACTCAGTCCTGCTTCGGCTTGGACACCACCACCAGCGCCGGGCGCACGACGCGATCCTTAAGCAGGTAGCCCTTCTGCATCACGTCGACGACGTGGTCGGGCTCGCCGTCGTGCGGCTGGGTGGTAATCGCCTGGTGATGGTCGGGGTTGAAGCGCTCGCCGATGGGGTGCACCGGCTGGACGCCGAACTTTTCCAGCGTCTGGATCAGCATCCTGAGGGTCATCTCGTCACCCTCCTTGATCTTCTCCAGCGTGGCCCCCTCCTTCTCGGACGCCTCGATGCCCAGCTCCAGGGAATCGACCACCGGCAGCAGCCCCTCGACGAACCGCTCCAGGGCGAATTTGCGCGCCGACTCGACGTCCCGCTCGGCCCGGCGGCGCACGTTCTGCATCTCGGCGGCCATGCGCAGGAGCTCTTCCTCCTTCTCGGCCAGTTGCGCCTTGAGCTGCTCGACCTCGCTGCCCTGCTCGGACTGCCCCTCGCCCTCGGCCGGCTGTTCAGGGTTGTCCTGCATGTTCTCGTCTTGATCGACCGGCTTGTCCGTCATCGAAGCTCTCCTGGAATTGGGAAGTGAAACTGGTTGGCTTGTCTGGTTCGATTTTCCGACTGTTGGGGCTGGCCCCGGGATTTCAAGGGCCGCTGCCCGACCGGCAGGCCGGCGATCGATCCGGGCGAACCGCGACGCGATCCCCCGGCGCTCGCCGCTACTGGCGCGAGAGCGCCGTGGACAGCAGCCGGGAGGTGACATCGACGATGGAGATCACGCGGTCGTAGGGCATGCGCTTGGGCCCGATCACCCCGAGAACGCCGACGACCTCGTCGTCCACGCCGTAGGAGGCCCCCACCACGCCGCATTCGTCGAAGGTCGGCGAGCCCGACTCCCGGCCGATGAATATCTTCACGCCCTGGGCGCGCTCGCACTGGTCCAGCAGGGAGACCAGCTCCCGCTTCTCGCTGAAGGCGTTGAACAGGCGGCGCATGCGCTCGACGTCGCTCAGCTCGTCGATGCCCATCAGGTTGACCTGGCCGGCCACGGCCACGTCCGCCTGGTCCTCCACGGCACCGACCGCGGTCTCGGCCAGGTTGACCGCCTCGGCCAGATTGCCCTCGATCTGCTCGCGCGTGTGCTTGAGCTCGTCGACCAGCGTCTCGCGCAGGGCCTGGATCGACTGGCCGTTGAGCCGGTCGTTGAGGAAGTTGGCGAAGCGGGTCAGCTCGTCCTGGGAATAGGGCTTGCCCGGATGGATGATGCGGTTCTGCACCCCGCCGTCGTTCGTGACCAGCACCATCAGCACCCGCCCGGGCGAGAGCGAGACGAAGTCGATCTGCCGGAACAGCGCCCGGGCCCGGGAGGGGATGGTGACCACGCCCGCGTAGCGGGTCAGGCTCGACAGGAGGTTGGAGGCGGTGTCCGCCAGGTGCTGCGGATCGTCCTGGGCCGCCTCGCGCAGAATGCCCTCGAGACGGCGCGCGTCCACCGGCGCCTTCGCCGGGGCGATCAGCAGCGAATCCACGAACAGGCGGTAGGCCAGTTCGGTGGGCACCCGGCCCGAGGAGGTGTGCGGCGCGCGCACTAGGCCCAGGTCCTCGAGGTCGGCCATCACGTTGCGCACCGTCGCCGGACTCAAGTTGAGATCCGACATGCGCGCGAGCGCACGCGACCCGACCGGCGCACCCTCGTCGGTGTAACGGTCGATCAGCACCCGCAACAGGGTCTGGGCCCGCTCGGGAAGTTCACTCCAGGTCTCAGCCATGCTCCAAACCCGATTGTCTGTGGGAAAACACGAAAAGCCTTCGGCCGGTTGTCCGGGCTCGGATCCGGCGGCACACACCCGTGCGTGACCGCGAATCGGTTCCGGGCATTTCCCTGGGGAAGGCCGTGGCCGACAGCCGGAAAAAGCGCCGTCGAAAACCGGTCCTCGCGTCGGTGGCCGACCGCCTTCGGGACATTAAACTAGCACTCGCCGGCAGAGAGTGCCAAATGGCATCACCCCGTCGCGACGCCCGGCCCGCTCGCGCCCCACGGCTTTTGCTAGACTGCAACGTCGAGCGCGACGAGCGCACCGTCCTACCGGGATGCCGCGAGCAGTCGACACCCGACCGATCCGAGGAAGAGAACGTGGCCATGAACGCCTGGGTCATCCTGTTTCTGGCGGGTCTGCTGGAGATCCTCTGGGCCAGCGGATTGCGCTTCACCGACGGCTTCACCCGCCCACTCCCGTCGATTGCGGTACTGGTGCTTGCCTGGTTGAGCTTCTATCTTCTTGCTCTGGCCATGCGCGAGATCCCGATGGGCACCGCCTACGCCGTCTGGACGGGCATCGGCGCGACCGGCGTGGCCCTGCTGGGGATGGCCTTCCTCAAGGAGCCGGCCAGCGTTTCCCGCCTGCTCTTCCTGACAATGATCGTCGCTGGCATCATCGGCCTGAAATGGTCATCCTCCAGCAACTGACCCGGGGGCAGCAGGAACCCAACCCCGCTCGCCGGGCACGCCGCGACACCATCGAGCCGGAAACATGAACAGACAGTCAAGCCGAAACACCGAGGACAGCGCCATCCCTGACGGGACGAAGCCGGCCTTCTCCCGACTGGGAATCATCATCAAGCCCGAGGGAGGCCCCGCGCTGGCCGAGGTCTACCGCAACCTGGTCGCGATCGCCGAGGCAAAGGGCGTGGACTGGGCACTGGAGGACACGGCCGAGAACCCGGATCCCGACATCGATGCCCGACGCTTCTCGCGCGACCGGCTCGATCGCGACCTGATCGTGGTGATCGGCGGAGACGGCACGATGCTCAACGCCGCCCGCTCGCTGTGCCAGCACGAGGATGTCGCGATCCTGGGCGTGAACCTCGGCCGGCTCGGCTTTCTCGCCGATGTCAGCCCCAACGACCTCGACCGCCATCTCTCGGCCATCCTCGACGGGCGATACAGCGAGGAGCGCCGCTTCCTGCTCCAGGGGAGCCTGATGCGCAACGACACCCGCATCATGGAGTCCGTCGCCCTCAACGACGTGACGTTCAAGATGCGGGACCCGGCCCGCATGGTCGAGTTCGAGATGTGCATCGACGGCACCCTGGTCAACCAGCAGCGCTCGGACGGGGTGGTGGTCTGTACGCCGACCGGCTCGACCGCCTATGCCCTCTCGGCCGGCGGCCCGCTGATCGCCCCGGACCTGCACGCCGTGGGCATCGTCTCGATCTGCCCGCACACGCTCAGCTACCGTCCCATCGTGGTCGATGCCCGGCACCAGATCGAGATCCGCCCGGTGGAAGGATCTCGCGGCGGCGGGGTGGTGAGCTTCGACGGGCAGCTGAACCAGCCGCTGGAGTGCGGCGACGTGCTCGCCATCTCCAAGTTCGAACACGAGATCCGGCTGATCCACCCGGCCGGCCATGACCACTACTCCCTGCTGAGGGACAAGCTCTGCTGGAGCGAACAGGCGTTCTAGGCCCTGTTGCTTCGAAATCAGCGGCAAGGGAAGGTCTGCACGAATACCATGCCACTCCGTCCCGGCGAGGCGTCCGTGATCAAGGCGCGGCGTCGCCGCCGTGCCGGTGGCCACGTCAAGACGGCGCAACGCCGGGCCCCACAGGGCACGCTTTGAGCCGGGCAGCTGCTGCGTTACCGTTCTTGGAAAGGGAATAACCCTTCCGCAGCGAACGGACGCCTTGCATCTGCCCGGCTCAAGGCGCGCGGAGCGGTATGGTATTCGTACAGACCTTCCCCAGGGACCATGTCACCATGCTGACCAACCTATCGATTCGCCGAATTGCCCTGATCGAC
>NZ_JBKGYT010000066.1:0-9539 GCF_046545975.1 Guyparkeria sp.
GAAAAACCACCCTCCCCGTGGTCCCTTGGCCCCGCCTCCCGGCGGGGCCTTTTTCGTTGCAATAGGTGGCGGGCAGACGACTTCGAGAAGGGCGTGGTGGCGGGCGCGGCGGACATCCTGATTTCGATCCGCTCAAACCGAGCGGCGGGAATGACATTGGGAGTCTTGTGCGAGACAATGGACGCTTTTACAGCAAGCGTCGGATCCATGAATCTCCACGAATATCAGGCCAAGGCCATGCTGGCCCGGCACGGGGTCGCCGTCCCCCCGAGCAAGCTGCTTTCCGATGTGTCGCAGGGCTCGGAGGCAGACGAACTTCCCGAGAGCGCCGACGATCGTTGGGTCGTCAAGGCACAGGTTCACAGCGGTGCCCGGGGCAAGGCAGGGGGCGTAATCCTGGCGCGTGGGGCCGAGGAGGTCGCGGCGGCGGCCAGGAAGCTCTTGGGCTCGCGGCTGGTCACCCAGCAGACCGGTCCCGCGGGGCTCCCGGTGGAGCATGTCCTTGTGGAGCCGGGTGCCGATATTCGAAAGGAATTCTATATCGCGCTCGCCCTGGACCGGACCCTCCAGCGCGTGGTGCTGATCGCCTCTTCGCAAGGCGGGATGGACATCGAGGCGGTGGCGGAGCAAACGCCCGAGTCGATTCGGCGGGTCGTGGTCAACCCGACCGTGGGTCTGCAGGCCTACCAGGCTCGTCAAGTCGCCTTTGCGCTGGGCCTGGAAAGCGGCCAGGTCCGTGATTTGGTCAGGATGCTGCTGCAGGCCTACCAGGCATTCATCGCGAGCGACGCGTCCCTCATAGAGATCAACCCGCTGGCCGAGGTCGCCGACGGGACGCTGACGGTGCTCGATGCCAAGGTGTCCCTGGACGACAACGCCGGCTATCGCCAACAGGCCCTCTGGGCCGGAAGGGACGTGAACCAGGAGGACGAGGCCGAGCGCGAGGCGATCGAGCACGGCCTCAACTACGTTTCCCTCGATGGCGATATTGCCTGCATGGTGAACGGCGCGGGTCTGGCCATGGCGACCATGGACCTGATCAAGCATGCCGGCGGCATGCCGGCCAACTTCCTCGACGTCGGTGGCGGCACCTCGGCGGCCAAGGTGACCGAGGCATTCAAGCTGATACTCCGCAATCCCCGTGTCGAGGCGATCCTGGTGAATATCTTTGGTGGCATCGTGCGTTGTGACCTGATTGCCGAGGGGATCATCGAGGCGGCACGCGAGGTTTCGCTCGAGGTGCCGACGGTGGTGCGTCTGGCCGGCACCAACGCGGAGCTCGGCCGGCAGATGCTGTCCGAGTCGGGCCTGAACCTGACGGCCGAAGACGATCTCGCCAAGGCGGCCGAGGCCGCCGTCGCGCTGGCCAAGCAACATCGGGGAGCTGCGAAATGAGCATTCTGGTCGATGCCGACACCCGCGTGATCTGTCAGGGGTTTACCGGCAAGCAGGGGACCTTCCACTCCGAACAGGCATTGGCCTACGGCACGCGGCTCGTCGGAGGCGTGACCCCGGGCAAGGGTGGACAGACGCACCTGGGACTGCCCGTGTTCGATACGGTCGCCGATGCCGTCCGCGAGACCGGCGCCAGCGCGAGCATGATCTACGTGCCGGCTCCCTTCGCGGCCGACTCCATCCTCGAGGCGGCCGATGCCGGCATCGAGGTGATCGCCTGTATCACCGAGGGCATTCCGGTGCTCGACATGGTGCGTGTCAAGGCGGTCTTGGCTCAGGACTACCCGGACGTCAGCCTGATCGGGCCGAACTGCCCGGGCCTGATCACCCCCGATGCCTGCAAGATCGGCATCATGCCGGGGGCGATCCACCGCAAGGGGGTCGTGGGCATCGTGTCCCGCTCCGGGACGCTGACCTACGAGGCGGTGGCCCAGACAACCGCCACGGGCCTCGGCCAGAGCACCTGCGTGGGTATCGGTGGAGACCCGGTCGGCGGGCTGGACTTCATCGACTGCCTGTCTCGCTTCGCCGATGACCCGCAGACCGAACTGGTCCTGATGGTGGGCGAGATCGGTGGCGATGCCGAGGAAGCGGCCGCGGCATTCATTGCCCAGGGTTACCCGAAACCGGTCGTGGCCTACATTGCCGGCGCGACCGCCCCGGCAGGCAAGCGCATGGGGCATGCCGGTGCCGTGATCTCCGGTGGCAAGGGCACGGCTGACGCCAAGTGCGCGGCACTGCGGGAAGCCGGGGTCCACGTCGTGGAGAGCCCGGCCGACCTGGGCGTGACCGCGGCCCGCGTGCTGGGCAAGACGGCCGAGCGGGGTGCGGTCTGACCGTGGAGCAACTTACCGCGCAGGAGACCGGAGGACTGCGGATCGCGCTGGCCCAGATCAATACCCGGGTGGGAGACTGCCGTGCGAACGCCTCGCGCGTGATCGAACTGGTCGGGCGTGCCCGCAAGGAAGTGGACGCCCGGCTGGTCGTCTTCCCCGAACTGACCATCTCCGGCTACCCGCCCGAGGACCTGCTGCTGCGGGAGGACTTCGTCGACTCCTGCGAACGCGAGCTGGAACGGATCGCCGAGCACGTGGGTGACGCGGCCGTGATGATCGGCACCCCGGGGCGCGGACCCGACGGCCACATGCAGAACCAGGCGGTGGTCATCGACGGCGGGCGCGTGGTGGCCAGGTACGCCAAGCGAGCGCTGCCGAACTACGGCGTCTTCGACGAGAAGCGCTACTTCCGCAAGGGGCGCGAACCGCTGGTGGTCGAAATCGACGGCGTGTCCGTGGGCGTGGTCATCTGCGAGGATGCCTGGCATGCCGGGCCCATCGAAGAGACGGCCGAGGCGGGTGCGAGTGTCATCTGCGTGCTCAACGCCTCACCGTTCCACCGGCAGAAGACCCGCGAGCGCGAGGCACAGATCGCCGAACGCGTGCACTCCAGTGGCTGCGCGATCATCTACGTGAACCTGGTCGGCGGACAGGACGAACTGGTCTTCGATGGCCGGTCGTTCGTGTCCTGCCGGACGGGCGGCAATCACATGCACCTGCCCGGGTTCGCCGAAGCGATCGGTTGGACCGAGGTCTCGACCGAGGGCGAGATCCTGGCGCACGGTCCGAGCCACGAATGGCAGCAGGGCGAGGCGGAGATCTACCGCGCCCTGACCACCGGGATCGCCGACTACGTGCGCAAGAACGGGTTTTCCGGCGTGGTGCTGGGCCTGTCCGGCGGGATCGATTCCTCGCTGGTCCTTGCCCTGGCGGTCGACGCACTGGGAGCGGAGAACGTGCTGGCCGTGCGCATGCCCTCGCGCTACACCTCGCCCATGAGCCTGGAGGATGCGCAGCTGCAGTGCGACGCGCTGGGCGTGCGCTGCGAGACCATCTCGATCGAGCCGATCTTCGAGTCGTTCCGCGAGGCGCTCTCACCGCTGTTCGCCGGGCTTGCCGAGGATGTCGCCGAGGAGAACCTGCAGGCCCGCGCCCGCGGCGTGATCCTGATGGCCCTGTCTAACAAGTTCGGCCGCCTGCTGCTCACCACCGGCAACAAGTCCGAGCTCGCCGTGGGCTACGCCACGCTCTACGGCGACATGGCCGGCGGCTTTGCCCCGATCAAGGACGTGCCCAAGACCGTGGTCTACGAGCTGGCACGCTACCGAAACACGCTCGGCGGTACCGTGCGCCCGGAACTGGCGGCCGTGCCCGAACGGGTGATCACCCGCGAGCCGTCGGCGGAACTGCGTGCCGACCAGCGGGATTCGGATTCACTGCCGCCGTACGCGGACCTCGACCGCATCATCGAGGCATTCGTCGAGCGCGATTCCAGCATCGAGGACATCGTCGCCATGGGGCTGGACGAGGCGGTGGTGCGGCGCGTGGTCGGCATGATCCTGGCCAACGAGTACAAGCGCCGCCAGGCCCCGCCGGGGGTGCGCATCAGCCGGCGGGCCTTCGGCCGCGACCGTCGCTATCCGATCAGTTCCGGATTCCGTCCCGACAGGAACGGAAGTTGAGGGTCAGCGGGCGTGTCGACAAGCTGCTTCTCTGACCTCTGACCTTTCTACCCGAGGTCTCCCCACTGGTACTGCAGGACCGCCACCCCGGCAATCGCCGCGGTCTCGGCGCGTAGGATGCGCGGCCCGAGGGTCAGAGCACAAAAGCCGTTCTCTCCGGCCCGTGTCACCTCGCCCTCGGTCAGCCCGCCCTCGGGTCCCACGAGCAGGGTGATCCCTTGTGGGCGTGCCTGGTCGCGCAGCTCCGTGAGGGGCTGCTTCGCACGCGGGTCGAGCACCAGTCGCAGCGGGGCACCGGTCGCGGCCAGTGCCTCGTCCAGCGACCGGATCGGGTCGATCGTCGGCAAGGTATCGCGCCCGCACTGCTCGCAGGCGTTGATCATGATCTGTCGCCAGCGGGCCCGGCGTTTCTCGGCCCGGTCGCCCTTGAGTTCCAACACGCTGCGCTCGGTTTCAACCGGGGCGATCGTGGTCACGCCCAGCTCGACCGCTTTCTGTATCACCAGCTCCATCTTCTCGCCCTTGGCCAGGGCGGCCATCAGCGTGATGGGCACTGCCGCCTCGTCCGGGCTGTCGATGACGGTATCGATCGTGACGGTCGCCTCGCGACGGCCCAGGCTGAGGCTGGCCTGGGCTCGGCGGCCGCGACCGTTGAAGACTTCCAGCGGCTGGCCGTCGCGCAGGCGAAGCACGTTGCGCAGGTAGTTGACCGTGTCGGCGGGGAGGTCGAGGCACTCGCCCCGAACCAGCTCGGCGTCGACGAACACGCGACGGATACGCATCAGCGCAGCGCGGCTACCGAGGCGTCCCGGGTGACCTCGAAGACGTGCCGGTAGTCGTCCTCGTCGAGGACGTAGGGCGGCATCCAGTAGAGGGTGTTGCCCAGCGGGCGCAGCAGCAACTCGTGCTCGAGCGCGTATCGGTACGCGCGCACGCCGCGGCGTTCCTCGGACGGGAAGGGTTCGCCGGTGGTCGGGTCGATCAGGTCCATGGCGGCGATCATGCCGGTGCGGCGCACGTTCGTGATGTGCGGCAGCTCGGCGAGCTCGGCGAGGTGCCGGTCCATGCTGGCCTGGGAGGCCTTGTTCGCCTCGATCACGTCGTCGCGCTCGAACAGCTCCAGGGTGGCCAGTGCCGCCGTGCAGGCCAGCGGATTGCCGGTGAAGCTGTGGCTGTGCAGGAAGGCGCGCATGGTGGCGTAGTCGTCGTAGAAGGCCTGGTAGACCGTGTCGCTGGTGAGCACGGCGGCCAGCGGCAGGTAACCCGCGGTCAGCCCCTTCGACAGGCAGAGGAAGTCCGGCGTGATGTCGGCCTGCTCGCAGGCGAACAGCGTCCCGGTGCGGCCGAAGCCCACGGCGATCTCATCACAGATCAGGTGCACGTCGAACTCGTCGCAGAGCATCCGCAGGCCGCGGATGTAGTCCGGGTGGTGCATCAGCATGCCCGCGGCGCACTGGACCAGCGGCTCGACGATCACCGCGGCGGTGCGGTCGGCCTGTTCCTCGAGGATTTGGCGCATGCCGTCGAGTGCCTCGGCGGCCCGTTCGCGGCAGTCGCCGAGATCCTGCCGGCAGGCCGGTGACGGCGCGGTCGCGGTGGCGCGCAGAAGCGGACCGTAGGTGTCCTTGTACAGCCCGACATCACCGACCGACAGCGTGCCCAGCGTCTCGCCATGGTAGCTGTTGGCCACGGTGACGAATTCGCTCTTCTCGGGCTTGCCGCTGTTTCTCCAGTAGTGATAGCTCATCTTCAGCGCCACCTCGACGCCCGAGGAGCCGTTGTCGGCGTAGAAGACCCGGTCGAGACCCGAGGGCGTGATCTCCACCAGCTGCTCGGAGAGCTCGATCACCGGCTGGTGCGAGAACCCGGCGAGGATGACGTGTTCCAGGCGGTCGAGCTGCGCCTTGATCCGGTCGTTGATGTACGGATTGGCGTGGCCGAAGATGTTCACCCACCACGAGCTGATGATGTCGAGGTAGCGCCGACCGTCGAAATCGTACAGCCACGCCCCTTCGCCCCGTTCGACGGGTACGAGCGGGATGGATTCGTGATCCTTCATCTGGGTGCAGGGATGCCAGAGGACGTTGAGGTCCCGGCGTTGCCAGTCCTGGTTGCGGGTCATGCCGTGCTCCGGAAGTTAGGGAAGATCTGTGCCAACGATGGATTTCAGCGTTCGAGAATCGTCTCCTCGACGCGACGACCGAAGTGTCGCCCGCCGCGCTCGGCCAGCGAGACCCGCACCCGGTCCCCCGGGGCGAGGTCGACCACGCTCACCGCGCGGCCCTCGGGCGATACCAGCCGGATCGTCTCGGCGTGCTGGAGGATGGCCGAATAGCGGTTGCCGTCGTCGTCGACCGCCTCGACCTGCACCATCGGTCGCCGTTCGATCTTGTTGCGGCCGACGGCGAGCGTGCGCGTGCGCCCATCGGCACCAACCACCAGGGCGGGATCACCGCTGGCCATCTCGGCGAGATAGCGCACCCGGTCGCCGGGGGTCACCACGTAGCCATGGATGGCACCGGCATTCACCCGGAACGGCCGGGCGGCGCAGTGCGGGTTGTCGACGTTCTCGCTATGGACCAGGAAGCGGGCGTGGTTGAAGCTGCCGACCAGCAGGCCCTCGCCGGGGTCGAGCTCGCCGATCAGGTCGAGGCAGCTGCGGTCGCCCATGCCCACCGGGGAGACGGCGGTGATCCGCGCTTCGCCTAGTGTGACGGGAGCGGGGGCGAGCTCGGCCAGCACGTGGCCGAGCGCCTCGATGGCCCCGGCGTCGGCGTCACGCAGCCAGATGCCCGCTACGCCCTGTTCCATGATGGTCAGCGCGAGCTTGGCCTGTTCGGCGTCGTCGACCACCTGGATCACGTCCACCCCGCGCGAGATCAGGTTCTCTGCCGGGATGATGCTCCACTCGGCCGGCTCGACCACCGCGAGGCGGTCACGGCGGACGTCCTCCTCGTCGGCCTCGCGCTCGATGCGGTAGCGCTCGAAATCGCGACCCTCCGCAAAGTCACCACCGGCGCCGACGCGGGGCAGCCCCGCGGTCTCGGCGGATTCGGGCAGTACCAGCGCCGTCGCGCCGGCCTTCGCGGCGACTTCGGCCAGCGCCACGTCGACGGGCTCGATCCAGATGTGCTTGTCGGACAGCGTCATGCTCATGGGCGGAGTATATCGTCCGTCGGTGGCTGTGGGGTGTGGGGTGGCGCACGGAGGCAGGGCAGGCCATGCCCGCGAAGGCCGCGTCAGCGGCCGTCCCCGGGCGGGCAATGTCGCCGGGAGACAGGCGGCCTCCCCGAGGTTCCCCTCAGTCGCCGATCAGCCCCGCGTCCCGGCACAGCCGGATGACCGGCTGCGACCGGTTCATGGCGTAGAAGTGGATGCCGGGGGCACCCGCGTCGACCAGTTGACGGCAGAGCTCGGCGACCACGTCGTGGCCGAAGGTGCGCAGGCCGTCCATGTCGTCGCCGAACGCCTCCAGCCGCTTTCTCAGCCAGCGCGGGATGTCCGCGCCGCACATGTCGGAAAAGCGCGCCAGCTGCTGGTAGTTGGTGATCGGCATCACGCCGGGGACGATCGGCACCTCGATGTTCAGGCGCTCGCAGTCGTCGAGAAAGCGGCGGTAGGCCTCGATCGAGTAGAAGTATTGCGTGATCGCCGCGTCCGCGCCGGCCTCGACCTTGCGCTTGAAGTTGGCAAGATCCGTTTCGGCATCCGGCGCCTGGGGATGGAACTCGGGGTAGGCCGCCACCTCGACGCGGAACCAGTCACCACTGTACTCGCGGATGAATGCCACCAGTTCGTTGGCGTAGCGGAAGTCGCCCGGGTCCCGCATGCCGCTGGGCAGGTCGCCGCGCAGGGCGACGATCCGCCGGATCCCCTGCTCGCGGTAGTCGTCGAGGATCTGCGCGATCCCCTCACGGGTCGAGCCGATGCAGGACAGGTGCGGCGCGGCCGGCACGCCCGAGTCGCGCTGGATCTCGCGCACGGTCTCGAAGGTGCGTGTCTGGGTCGAGCCGCCGGCGCCGAAGGTGACCGAGAAGTACTCGGGATCGATTGCGCGGGCGAGTTCCTGGTAGACCGAGCGCAGCTTGACCGCGCCCTCGTCGGACTTCGGCGGAAAGAATTCGCAGGAAACCGGGATCGGCATGATTCCTCCGGGAAAGGTAAGGCGGGCGACACGGGGTGCCGTGCCGCCCGGGGGCGTGTCGGTTGCGCCGGATCAGTAGCGGTACGCGTCCGGCTTGAACGGGCCGTCGGCCGGCACGCCGAGGTATTTCGCCTGTGCGTCGGTCATGCGGGTGAGCACGCCGCCGAAGCCCTCGACCATGTAGCGGGCGACCTCCTCGTCGAGCTGCTTGGGCAGCACCTCGACGCGCAGCGCCTGGCCCTTCTTTTCGGCCGGCAAGTCGCCGAAGCGCTCGCGGAACAGGTGGATCTGCGCGAGCACCTGGTTGGCGAACGAACCGTCCATGATCCGGCTCGGGTGACCGGTGGCGTTGCCCAGGTTCACCAAGCGGCCCTCGGAAAGCAGGATCAGGTAGTTCTCGCTGTCCGGGTCGAATGCGCCGCCGGCGGTCGCCTCGCGGTAGACCTTGTGCACCTGCGGCTTGATCTCTTCCCAGGCCCAGTTCTTCCGCATGTAGGCGGTGTCGATCTCGTTGTCGAAGTGGCCGATGTTGCAGACTACCGCGCCGTTCTTCAGCGCGCGCAGCATCGGCGCGTCGCAGACGTTGACGTTGCCGGTGGTGGTGACGATCAGGTCGATCCTGCCCAGCAGCTCGGCGTTGATGCCCGAGTCGTCGCCGGTGTTGATGCCGTCGATGTACGGCGAGACCACCTCGAAGCCGTCCATCGCCGCCTGCATGGCGCAGATCGGGTCGATCTCGGAGACCTTGACGATCATGCCTTCCTGTCGCAGCGAGGCGGCGGAACCCTTGCCCACGTCACCGTATCCGACCACCAGCGCCTGCTTGCCGGAGAGCAGGTGGTCGGTGGCCCGCTTGATCGCGTCCGAGAGTGAATGGCGGCAGCCGTACTTGTTGTCGTTCTTCGACTTGGTGACCGCGTCGTTGACGTTGACCGCCGGGATCTTGAGCGTGCCTTCCTCGAGCATCTCCAGCAGGCGATGCACGCCGGTGGTGGTTTCCTCGGACACCCCGTGAACGCCCTCGAGCAGGTTCGGGTACTTCTCGTGCATCAGGCCGGTGAGGTCGCCGCCGTCGTCGAGCAGCAGGTTCGGCGTCCAGGCCTTCTCCCCGTCGCCCGGCCCCTGGATGGTCTGCTCGACGCACCACCAGTACTCTTCCTCGGTCTCGCCCTTCCAGGCGAACACCGGGATGCCGGCGGCGGCGATGGCCGCCGCGGCGTGATCCTGGGTGGAGAAGATGTTGCAAGATGACCAGCGCACCTCGGCGCCCAGCGCGGTGAGCGTCTCGATCAGCACCGCGGTCTGGATGGTCATGTGGATGCAGCCGGCGATGCGCGCCCCGGCGAGGGGCTGTTCGGCGCGGTACTTCTCGCGGATCTTGATCAGCGCCGGCATCTCGCGCTCGGCGATGCGGATCTCGCG
>NZ_JBKGYT010000067.1:0-9498 GCF_046545975.1 Guyparkeria sp.
TCGGTGATAATGCAGTCGACCGGACAGACCTCCACGCACTGCGGCTCGTCGTAGTGACCCACGCACTCGGTGCAGAGGTTGGGCGCGATCTCGTAGATCTCGTCACCCTGGGAGATGGCCCCGTTCGGGCACTCCGGTTCACAGACATCGCAGTTGATGCACTCGTCGGTAATCAGCAGGGACATGCGGAATCCTCCCCTAGAACAAGGTCAGTAACTGGCCGTAAGGATAACAGGTAACCGGCGTTTTGGCGCGGCCGGAGAGCGAATTTCCCACCCGGGCGGTCAATTAAGTTCAGCCAGCGCCCGCACCACTGCCGGTGGCACGAAATCGGTGACGTCTCCGCCCAGCCGGGCGAGCTCCCTGACGATGCTCGAGGAAACGAACCCGAGGTCCTCGGCGGGCGAGAGGAAAACCGTTTCTAGCTCCGCATTGAGTCGGCGGTTGATCGCCGCGAGCTGGATCTCGTATTCGAAGTCACTGACCGCCCGCAGCCCGCGCACCAGTGCCGTGGCATGGCACTCGCGCGCGAAATCGACCAGCAGCCCGTCGAACTGCTCGACGCGAATATTCGCCGATTCGGCACCGAAGGCCTCCTCGGCCAGGGCGCGCCGCTTGGCGAGCGGAAAAAGCGTGCTCTTGCCGGAATCGCCCGCCACCGCCACGATCACCTCGTCGAAGAGGCGTGCCGCGCGCAGTGCGAGGTCCACGTGACCGTAGGTGATCGGATCGAAGGTGCCCGGATACACGGCGATGCGCGGTGCTTGGGACATCATGCTGCTCCCGCTTGGGTCATGAGAGGATCATGTGGACGCCCAGCCCCAGCAGCACTACCGAGAAGATGCGCTTGAGTGCGAGGGCAGGCAGTATCTGCGCGAGTTTGGCACCGATGGGGGCGAACAGCACGGAAAACACCGCGATTCCGACCAGTGCCGGCAGATAGACGTAACCGGCACTCATCTCCGGCAGACCCTCCGCCGACCACCCGGTCACGATGTAGCCGATCGAGCCGAACAGGGCCGTGGGCAGGCCGAGCGACGCGCTGGTGGCGATCGCGTTGCGCGCGGTGATGTTGCAGTAGAGGAAGAACGGGGTGGTCATGGCGCCGCCACCCATCCCCATGATCGACGCGATCGCGCCGAATGACGTGCTGACGCCGGTCAACGGCACGATGCCGGGCAGTTGGCGGCTGGCCGGCGGCTGTCGCCCGAACGCCATCTGCAGCGCGACCAGGATCTCGAGGGTCCCGAAGACGATCTTGAGGATTCCGCCGGGCAGGTAGTGCGCCACCATCGAGCCGAGGATGGCGCCCATCACCATCCCCGGGGCGAAGCGGGCGAACACGTTCCACAGCACGCCACCGTGACGGTGGTGGCTGTAGACCGAGGTGATCGAGGCGAACACGATTGCCGCGAGCGACGTCCCGATGGCGAGATGGACCAGGTGCGTGCCGGTGATGCCGATGGTCGGGAAGATCATCAGCAGCACGGGCACCATGATCAGTCCGCCGCCGATACCCAGCAACCCCGCGGCGAGTCCGCCGACCATGCCGAGTATGGCGAACAGCAGGTATTCCACTGGTTAGCTCCCTCAGGCCGGTGCCTGCGTCAGCGCTTCTTCGGTGGCAGAAGATCGGTGATCGTGCCTTCGGCCATCTCGGCGGCGAAGCCAAGCGTCTCCGACAGGGTGGGGTGCGGATGGATGGTCAGACCGATATCGGCCATGTCGGCACCCATTTCCACGGCGAGCATCGCCTCGGCGATCAGCTCGCCGGCATTCGGACCGACGATGCCCGCGCCGAGCAGACGATGCGTCTTCTTGCAGAACAGCGCCTTGGTCAGACCCTCGTCCCGGCCGAGGCTGAGCGAGCGGCCCGAGGCGGCCCAGGGGAAGGCGCCTTTTTCGTATTCCACGCCTTCGGCCTTGAGTTCGTCCTCGGTCTTGCCCGCCCAGGCCACTTCCGGGTCGGTGTAAGCCACGCTCGGAATGCCCATCGGGGTGAACGCCGAGGGCTCGCCGCAGATGACTTCCGCGGCCACCTTGCCCTCGTGGACGGCCTTGTGGGCGAGCATCGGCTGGCCGACGACGTCGCCGATGGCGTGAATGTGCTCGACGTTGGTACGCATGCGCTCGTCGACCGCGATGAAGCCGCGTTCGTCGACCGACACGCCGGCCTTGTCGGCATCGATCTTCTTGCCGTTGGGCGCGCGCCCGACCGCGACGAGAATGCGATCGAAAACAGCCGTTTCGGGCGTGTTCTTGCCCTCGAAGGTCACGTGCAGGCCGTCGTCCTTCGCCTCGACGTTGGTCACCTTGGCGCCGAGGAAGATGTCCTGGTAGCGCTTCTTGAGGATCTTCAGCAGCGGACGGGTGAGATCCTTGTCGGCACCCGGGATGATGGTATCGGCCAGTTCGACGATGGAGATCTCCGCGCCGAGGGCGTCATAGACCTGCGCCATCTCCAGGCCGATGATCCCGCCACCGATGACCAGCATCCTGCCCGGCACTTCCTCGAGCTCGAGCGCGTCGGTGGAGTCCATCACGCGCGGGTCGTCGTGCGGGATGAAGGGGAGCTTCACCGGTTGCGAGCCGGCGGCGATGATCGAATGCTCGAAACGCACCAGCGTCTCGTTGCCCTCGTCATCCACCACCTTGACGTGCTGCGGGTCGACGAAGCGGCCGTAGCCACGGACGATCTGCACCTTGCGCTGCTTGGCCAGGGCCTCGAGGCCGCCGGTGAGCTTCTTGATGGTCTGTTCCTTGAACCCGCGCAGCTTGTCGAGATCGATCTCGGGTTCGGCGAAGGTCACCCCCTGGTCACCCATGGAGCGGGTCTCGTTCAATACCTCGGAGACGTGCAGCAGGGCCTTGGAGGGGATGCAGCCGACGTTCAGGCAGACACCGCCGATGACGGGATAGCGCTCGATCAGCACCACCTTCTTGCCCAGATCCGCGGCGCGGAAGGCGGCGGTGTAGCCGCCCGGGCCCGAGCCGAGCACGCAGACCTCGCACTCGACGTCGGCCTTCTCGTCGGTGGCGGCCGCGGCTGCCGGGGCAGGGGAGGAAGCGTCCTCTTTGGTGGCCGGCGCTTGCTCGGCGGGCGCATTGGCGCTTTCGCTCGACTCACCGCCGGCGGACGGCTCGTACTTGGCGATCGGCTTGCCGGTACTGACCTTGTCGCCGACGCCGACCAGCATCTCGGTGATCTTGCCGGCCGCCGGGGCCGGGATCTCCATGGTGGCCTTGTCGGTCTCCAGCGTGATCAGCGAGTCCTCGGCCTCGACGGTATCGCCGGCCTCGACCAGCACCTCGATGATCTCGACTTCGTCAAAGTTGCCGATGTCCGGCAGGTTGATGGTTTCGATGGTCATCCGGCGCTCCTTACAGCATCAGTTCGCGAAGATCGGTGAGCGTGCGCGAGAGCGTGGTCATGAACCGGGCACCCTCGGCGCCATCGATGACGCGGTGATCGTAGGACAGTGCCAGCGGCAGCATCAGGCGCGGCTCGAATTCCGAGCCATTCCAGACCGGCTGCATGCTGGCCTTGGAAACGCCGAGGATGCCCACTTCCGGACCGTTGACGATCGGCGTGAACTGCGTGCCGCCGATACCGCCGAGGCTCGAGACCGAGAAGGTCCCGCCGGAGAGGTCCTCGCCGGTGAGCTTGCCATCGCGGGCCCGTGCCGAGATATCCATCAGTTCCTCGGAGAGCTCGAAGATGCCCTTCTGATCGACGTCGCGCACCACCGGCACGACCAGGCCGTTGGGGGTGTCCACCGCCACGCCGAGGTTGACGTACTTCTTGACGATCAGGTGCTCGCCGTCGGGCGCGAGCGAGGCATTCATGGTCGGGAACTCGCGCAGCACGTGGGCAAGCGCCTTGAGGATGAACACCAGCGGCGTCATCTTGATGCCGGCCTTCTCGGCGCGGGGCTTCAGTGACTTGCGGAAGGCCTCGAGCTCGGTGATGTCGGTCTCGTCGAATTGCGTGACGTGCGGGATGTTCAACCACGCGGTCGACAGATGCTTGCCCGAGAGCTTCTTGATCCGCGACAGCGGACGCTCCTCGATCTCGCCGAACTGGGAGAAGTCGATCTCGGGCAGCGGCGGAATGCCGGCGCCGGTCGCCGCACCACCCTTGGCCACGCCTTCCATGACCGTCTTGATCGCGCCTTCGACGTCCTCCTGCGTGATGCGGCCCTTCGGACCGCTGCCGCTGACGTTGGCGAGATCCACGCCCAGCTTGCGGGCGAACAGGCGCACGGAGGGGCTGGCATGAAACGACGCCCCGCCTGGCTGCCGGTTGACCGGTGCCGCCTCGGGGGCCGCTTTGGCCGGTGCGGCCTCGGGTGCCTCCTCGGTTTCCGGGGCCGGCTTCGCGGCCTCGGTGGTTTCCTTCTCGGCCGTTTCGGCCGTTTCGTCCGGCTTCTCGGCCGATTCCTCGCCGGCCGTTTCCTCGGCCGCTGACGCTTCTTCCTCGGCCTCGATCTCGGCGATCAGGTCGCCCTTGTTCAGCGTATCGTCGACCTTGACCAGTACCTTCTTGATCTCCCCGGAGTAGGGGGAGGGGATTTCCATCGTGGCCTTGTCGGATTCCAGGGTGATCAGCGAGTCTTCCTTTTCGACTCGATCACCGGGCGAGACCAGCACCTCGATGACAGGTGTGTTCTCGTAGTTACCGATGTCGGGGAGGGTGATCGACTTGATGGCCATCAGCCTGTCTCCATACGTGTTGCGTGCGAGCCCGCCGGGTCGGGCGGGCGTCGTGTCGAAATGGGGTCCGTTACCCCGGCCTACACTCCGTGCGCCGGGGACGGTCGAAAAGAGAGCTTATCGTTCGATCGGCGGAGCGCAGTCCGGATCGATGCCGTACTTCTTGATCGCCTCGCTCACCTTGGATACCGGGATGCTTCCCTCGTCGGCCAGCGCCTTGAGCGCGGCGACCACGATGTGGGCGGCATCCACCTCGAAGAACCGGCGTAGCGCCGCGCGGGTGTCGGAGCGGCCGTAGCCGTCGGTGCCCAGCGTGGTATACGAGCCGGGCACGAAGCGGCGGATCTGGTCCGGGTAGGCCTGGATGTAGTCGGTCGCGGCAATCACCGGCCCGTCACGCTCCTCGAGGGCGGCCGTGATGTAGGGTTTCTTCGCGTCGGCTTCCGGGTGTAGACGATTGTGGCGTTCGCAGGCCTGCCCCTCGCGGGCCAGCTCGGTGAAGCTGGTCGCCGACCAGACGTCGGCTGCCACCTTCCACTCGTCCTCGAGCATCGCCGCTGCCTTCTCGGATTCCCGCAGGATGGTCCCCGAGCCCATCAGCTGGACGCGGTTCTTGAGCTTCTTCTTGCTCTCGCGCAGTCGGTAGGCCCCCTTGAGCACGCCTTCCTCGACGTCCTCGGGCATCGCCGGATGATGGTAGTTCTCGTTCATCGCGGTGATGTAGTAGTAGCAGTCCTGCTTTTCCTCGACCATGCAGCGCAGGCCGTCACGGATGATGATCGCCATCTCGTAGCCGTAGGCCGGGTCGTAGACGCGGCAGCTGGGCACGGCCGAGAACATCATGATGTTGTGGCCGTCGTTGTGCTGCAGGCCTTCGCCCTCGAGCGTGGTCCGCCCGGCGGTCGCACCGATCAGGAAACCGCGCGCCCGGATGTCGCCGGCCAGCCAAGCCAGATCGCCGATGCGCTGGTAGCCGAACATCGAGTAGTAGATGTAGAAGGGCACCATCGCCTCGCCGTAGTTGGCGTAGGCGGTGGCGGCGGCCAGCCACGAGGACATCGAGCCGGCCTCGTTGATGCCTTCCTGCAGCACCTGGCCGTTGGCCGCCTGCTTGTACCAGGCTACCTGGTCGGCATCGACCGGCTCGTAGAGCTGGCCGGCCGGGTCGTAGATGCCGACCTGGCGGAACAGGCCCTCGAGGCCGAAGGTGCGCGCCTCGTCGGGAATGATCGGCACCACACGCTTGCCGAGCTTCTTGTCGCGCAGGATCATCGCCAGGATCCGGCCGAAGAGCATGGTCGAGGACATCTCGCGCTCCCCGGTGCCCTTGAGGATCATGTCGAAGGCCTTGAGGTCCGGCGCCGGGATGCTTTCGGAACGGTCGACCCGTGCCGGGAGATAGCCGCCCAGCTCCTTGCGCCGTTCGTGCATGTACTTGATCAGCTCGTGGCTGTCGTCCGGCTTGTAGAACGGGACGTTCTTCTCGAGCTGCTCGTCGGAGATCGGCAGGCCGAAGCGGTCGCGGAAGTACTTGAGCCCCTCGTTGTCCAGCTTCTTCTGCTGGTGCGCGGACATCGCGCCCTCGCCGAACGGACCCATGCCGTAGCCCTTGACCGTCTTGGCCAGGATCAGGGTCGGCTTGCCCTTGCACTCGTTGGCCGCCTTGTAGGCCGCGTACATCTTGCGCGGGCTGTGGCCGCCACGGGTCAGCGAGAAGATCTCGTCGTCGGTCATGTTCTTGACCAGTTCGGCGGTCTCCGGGTACTTGCCGAAGAAGTGCTCGCGCACGAAGGCCCCGCCCTTGGCCTTGTAGGCCTGGTACTCGCCGTCGACGGTCTCCATCATCAACTGCATGAGCTTGCCGGACTTGTCGCGTGCCAGCAGCTCGTCCCAGCCGGGGCCCCAGATGACCTTCACGACGTTCCAGCCGGCACCGCGGAAGCTGCCTTCGAGCTCCTGGATGATCTTGCCGTTGCCGCGGACGGGGCCGTCGAGGCGCTGGAGGTTGGCATTGACCACGAAGACGAGGTTGTCGAGTTTCTCGCGCACGGCCAGGCCGATGGCGCCCATGGACTCGGGCTCGTCCATCTCGCCGTCGCCGAGGAAGGCATAGACCTTGCGGCTGCCGACCTTGGTGAAGCCGCGGGCCTCCATGTACTTCATGAAGCGGGCCTGGTAGATCGCCATCAGCGGACCGAGGCCCATGGAGACGGTCGGGAACTGCCAGAAGTCGGGCATCAGCCAGGGATGCGGGTAGGAGCTGAGCGCCTGCTCGTTGGCCGCTTCCTGACGGAAATTCAGCAGTTGTTCCTCGCTGATCCGGCCTTCGAGGTAGGCGCGGGCGTACATCCCCGGGGCCACGTGCCCCTGGAAGAACACCATGTCGGCGCCGTCCGGGTGATCATGGCCCTTGAAGAAGTGGTTCAGGCCCACCTCGTACATGGTGGCGCTGGACTGGTAGGAGGCGATGTGCCCGCCTACCGAGTTTTCCTTGTTGGCGCGGACCACGATCGCCATGGCGTTCCACCGGATCAGGGCGCGCAGCCGCTGTTCCATCTGACGGTCGCCGGGGTATTGCGGCTCGTCCTCGGGCGGGATGGTGTTGATGTAGGGAGTCGTGGCGGCGTAGGGGGTGTCGATGCCGTGCTGACGGGCCATCTCGATCATGCTGCCGATCAAGTGGCGGGCCTTCTCGGTCCCCTCGAAACTGACCACGGCCTCAAGGGCGTCGAGCCACTCCCGGGTTTCCTGCGGATCCTGATCGATGTAATCGGTCACAAGCACTCCTCAAAGCTGTCGTTTGATGCATCCGTTCCTGCCCGAAACCGCTCCAGCGCGGGCATTCGCCGGCCGCATCGGACCAAAATTTGGGACTCATTATGCGTGATTCCGCCGATATTTCCTATGACGCGTGTCCCAAAGACGCCGACGCCATGGCGCGAAAGGCGGTTGCCCGGGTGCTCGATCAAGGTCCTCATGACCGGGTCGGAGAGCGGGAACGGCATGCGGGCGAGGGCGCTTTTCCACCGAATCACCCGAACGGCCTGTGCAGGGCACGCTGTGTCTATATAATGGCGGGGTTTATCTCTTTCGCCATCCATACGCGACATTCACATTCGTAATCAGGAGTTCTGATGAGCAATCCCTCCGCCCCCAAGAAGCTCGGCAAGGTGGTACTGGCCTATTCCGGTGGCCTGGACACCTCGGTGATCCTCAAGTGGCTGGAAGAAACCTACGACTGCGAGGTGGTCACGTTCACCGCCGACCTGGGGCAGGGCGAGGAGCTCGACCCGGCGCGCGAGAAGGCCGAGAAGATGGGCGTGAAGGAGATCTACATCGACGACCTGCGCGAGACCTTCGTCCGTGACTACGTCTTCCCGATGTTCCGCGCCAATGCCATCTACGAGGGTGAATACCTGCTGGGCACCTCGATCGCCCGCCCGCTGATCGCCAAGCGCCTAGTGGATATCGCCCGGGAGACCGGCGCGGACGCCGTCGCCCACGGCGCCACCGGCAAGGGCAACGACCAGGTACGTTTCGAGCTCAACGCCTACGCGCTCAACCCGGAAATCCAGGTGATCGCCCCCTGGCGCGAGTGGGATCTCAACTCCCGCGAGAAGCTGATGAACTACGCGGAGTCCCGCGACATCCCCGTCGACTTCGCCGCGGCCGGCAAGAAGTCGCCGTATTCCATGGACGCCAACCTGCTGCATATCTCGTATGAAGGCGGCAACCTCGAGGACCCGTGGTGGGAGCCGGAAGAGGAGATGTGGCGCTGGTCGGTCAGCCCGGAGCGCGCCCCGGACGAGGCCACCGAGATCGTCATCGGCTTCGAGAAGGGCGACCCGGTCTCCATCGACGGTGAGAAACTCTCGCCGGCCGAACTGCTTCTCAAGCTCAACCAGCTGGGCGGTGCCAACGGCATCGGCCGACTCGACATGGTGGAGAACCGCTACGTCGGCATGAAGTCGCGCGGCTGCTACGAGACCCCGGGCGGCACCATCCTCCTCAAGGCGCGTCGCGCGCTGGAATCGCTGACGCTGGACCGTGGCGAGGCGCACATGAAGGACGAACTCATGCCCAGGTACGCCGAACTGGTGTACAACGGCTACTGGTTCGCCCCCGAGCGCGAGATGCTGCAGAAGGCGATCGACGCCACCCAGGACAACGTCAACGGCGACGTGCGCCTGCGCCTGTACAAGGGCAACGTGATCGTGGCGGGTCGCCAGTCGGACAACAGCCTGTTCGACCCGGCCATCGCCACCTTCGAGGACGATGCCGGCGCCTACGACCAGCGCGATGCCGAGGGCTTCATCAAGCTCAACGCCCTGCGCCTGCGCATTGGTGCCAAGGCGGGCCGCCGGGGCTGACCATTACCCGCTGAGGGCCACTCGACCAAGGGGGATCCGGCGCGACGGACGATTCGCCGCCCCCTTTGACAACCGGATCGACAGGCAACGGAATGCTGACACGCTTGGGTACAAATTCCCCCAATTCGCATGAGGTGGCCCGCCTGGCGGCCGCCCTGGTCGTCCTCTGCCTGCTGCTCCTGCCTGCGGCCCGCGCCGCCACGGCCGATGCCTCCACACCGGTGGATGTGACCATCGGCGTACTCGCCTACACCGGCAAGCCGGAAGCCGCCGAGCGCTGGCAACCGACGGCCGATTACCTCAGTGACCGGAACCCGGACTATCGTTTCCGGATCGAGCCCCTGTTTCTCGGGGAACTGCGCCGCGCGTTCAGGGAGGACCGACTCGATTTCGTGCTCACGCAGCCCCTGCAGTT
>NZ_JBKGYT010000068.1:0-9441 GCF_046545975.1 Guyparkeria sp.
GTCGAGCGAGAAGCGGCAGGACTCGGCGAGTCGCAACGCCTCGGCCCGCCACGCGACCGGAAACAGCTCGGCGAGCGTCTCGACCGGGCGCAGGTGGCGCTCGGCATTCGACGGCAGGCGGTCGGCGGCCTCCATCACGGTCACGCGATGGCGCAGGGCGGTGACCACGTCCAGCAGCGGCTTTTCCTCCCGCTCGGCCATCAGCGTGTCGCCCAGCGCCGTGATCGGCAGGCCGTGCTCTTCGGCCAGCTGCCGGGCCGCCGCGAACCGACGGCCGTCCCGCCCGTCGAGCCAGGCGACCACGCCCAGCCAAGGCCGGATGCCGGCGCCCGCCAGCCAGTCCGGCGCGATCGCTTCACCGGGCGGCACCTGCCAGATCACCCGCACCCCGGCGTTCAGCCCACCGAGCACGTCCGCCCTCCCGAGGCGGTACTCGCCCTTGGCCGCCGCCCGACGCCCGCGGGTGATCAACTGGCTGATCGCGGCGTAACCGGCCCGGCTCGCGGCCAGCAGCACCAGCGTGTCGCCCTCCTCGAGCACTAGCCGCGTGCCGAGAATCAGCCGCGGTCGCCCGGCCTCCGGCAACGCCCGCCAGCCCTGGTGGGCCCGCACCACCCCGGCGAACGAACACTCGTCGCACAGCGCGATGGCCGCGTAGCCGCGCGCGGCCGCCACCGCCACCAGCCGCTCGGGATCGGGCGTGGCGGCAAGGAAGCTGAAATTCGAGCGTGCGGCGAGTTCGGCATGGGCGGACATGCGAATACTGTATAAATGAACAGTTGTCGCTGTCCAGCATCCCGACGCGAAGGGGTTGATACCGGGGAAGGAATCTGCAATTGTTTCAATTGGGTATCACATTGGCTTATCGCGCGCGAAGCGGGAGGGGACATGGCCAGAGCCGAACATCCCATCTGGGGCGCATACGTCCGCCCCCGGCGCGAGCCGCCGGCGAGCGAATCCACTTCCCGTAAGGGGACGGGGCTTGCCGCGAGCGCCACGCCGCCAGCCCCTGCCCGCCCGGAATCCCCCGCGGCGAAAAGCGGGGAACTGTGGCCGGGGCCGCGCTACGCCCGGCTGATCGAGCGATTGCGGCGCTGGATCGGCCGGGAAGTGCACGTCTCGGTGTTTTCCTTCAACGGCTCGTTTCTCAAGGAAGGCCAGCCCTACCGCCTGCTCGACGTGGTGCCCTACCCGGCGCCGCAGAGCCACCCCCACCCGGCCAAGCGGGCCTATCCGCACATGCTGGTGCTCGGCTCGGAGCGCCCGGAGGGGCGCGAGGACGCCTACTGGCGCAACGGCGAGTTGCACGGCGGAGCGATCAACCTCGCGCATGTCGGCAGCATCACCGCCAGCGCCTTCCCGGAGAAAGCGGAGGACTGGGTCTACGGCAACCTCGACCTGCTCTCGCGCTACTACGGCCGGCCCGCGGCGGAGCTGCTGGAGGAGGGCCTGGTGCCGGCCCGCGCCCTGATGGCCGCGCCCGACTCGGTCTGGCTGACCCGCGACGATAACCAGCGCATCGCCGGCCTGCTGGAATCGGCCTGATCGCCGCCTCCCGACCCGCGCGCAATGCCGAATCGTCAGCCGGCGTGAGCCAGCAGGATCCGCAGGAAGCCCTCGCCGTACTTCTCCAGCTTGTGTTCGCCCACCCCGCTGACGGCCGCCATCTCGTCGAGCGTGGACGGGCGGAGTTCCAGCATGTGCCGCAGGGTGGCGTCGCTGAACACCATGTAAGGCGGAACGCCCTGTTCCTCGGACAGCCGCTTTCGGTGGGCGCGCAGGGACTCCCATAGCGGCTCGTCCTCGACCCCCACCGGCACCTGACCGGGGCGTTCGCGGCGCGTTGCCCTTGCCCGCTTCGTCTCGGGGCGCAGGTGCAGGGTTTCCTCGCCGCGCAGCACCGTCCGGGCGGACGGGTCGAGACGCAGGCCGCCATGACCCTCGGCGTCCACGCTGACAAGGCCCCGGGCGATCAACTGGCGGAAGACGCCCCGCCAGGCGGTGGCGGACAGATCCGCGCCGATGCCGAATGTCGAGACCTGATCATGCCCGAAGCGGCGCATGCGCTCGTCCGCCTCGCCGCGCAGCACGGCGACGAGATAGTTCACGCCAAAACGCTGGCCGGTGCGGTGGATGCAGGACAGGGCCTTCTGCGCCGCCTCGGTGGCATCCCAGGTCTCGGGGGGCTCGAGGCAGTTGTCACAGTTGCCGCAGGGCTCGGCCAGGGTCTCGCCGAAGTAGCCCAGCAGCGCCTGCCGGCGACAGGAAGTCATCTCGGTGAGTGCGAGCATGGCGTCGAGCTTGGCCCGCTCGATGCGCTTGATGCGCTCGTCGGCCTGCGAGTCGCCCAGCATCTGGCGCAGGGTGATCACCTCCTGCAGGCCGTAGTCCATCCAGGCGTCGGCCGGCAGACCGTCGCGGCCGGCCCGACCGGTCTCCTGGTAGTAGGCCTCGATGCTCTTGGGCAGGGACAGATGCGCGACGAAACGCACGTCGGGCTTGTCGATGCCCATGCCGAAGGCGATGGTCGCCACCACGATCACGCCCTCCTCGGCGAGAAAGCGCTCCTGCACCCTGCGGCGGTGTTCGGCGGAAAGTCCCGCGTGGTAGGGCAGCGCGACCAGTCCCTGCTTTCCCAGCCAGTCGGCGGTCTGCTCGACCTTCTTCCTCGACAGGCAGTAGACGATGCCGGCCTCCCCGGGATGCGCCTCGCGGATGAAGCGCAGCAGCCGGTCGCGCGCCCCGCCCGTGCCCTGGCCGATGCGGTAGCGGATGTTGGGCCGGTCGAAGCCGGAGACGAAGCGGCGGGCATTGTCCAGCCGCAGGCGGTCGACGATCTCCTCGCGGGTGGCCTCGTCGGCGGTGGCCGTCAGGGCGATGCGCGGCACGCCGGGGAAGTGCTCGGCCAGCTCGCCCAGGCGGATGTACTCGGGGCGGAAATCGTGCCCCCACTGCGAGACGCAGTGCGCCTCGTCGATGGCAACGAGGTTGATCGGCATCTCGGCCAGCCGCTCGAGCATGCCCTCGGTCATCAGCCGCTCGGGAGCGACGTAGAGCAGGTCCAGCTCCCCGGCGTGCAGGCGGCGGAACACGTCGCGTGCCTCGTCGGCCGAGAGGCTGGAATTGAGGAAGGCGGCGGCCACGCCCAGCTCGCGCAGGGCGGCGACCTGGTCCTGCATCAGCGCGATCAGCGGCGAGACCACAATCGCGGTGCCGGGCATGGCCAGTGCCGGGACCTGGTAGCACAGCGACTTGCCGCCGCCGGTGGGCATCAGCACCAGCGCGTCCCGGCCGCCGACGACCGTCTCGATGACCGCGCCCTGCGGCGGACGGAAATCGTCGAAGCCGAAAACGCTCTTGAGTATGTCTCTCGGTGTGCCCTGCATGGCGCTATTGGGCCAGAATCACGTCGCAATGCAAGTCCATGCGGGGCGATCCCCCCGGGCCCGGAGAGATGGACGGCTTCACAAAAGTCCATTAGGGTGCGATTCTCGATCCGAACCATGACAATGTGACAGGAATACCTGCATGGACCTCGACAATATGGACGCCCTCGACAAGGCGACCCGTCCGAGCCGCCGCGAGATGTACCGGTTCGGCTGGGCACTGCTGTTCGTCATCGCGGTGGCCGCCTTCACCTACCTGAGCCAGGGCCACGTCAGCCTGGTCATGGTCATGGCGGCAGTGATCGGCGCCTACATGGCCATGAACATCGGCGCCAACGACGTGGCCAACAACGTCGGCCCGGCGGTGGGCTCCAAGGCCCTGACGCTGGGCGGGGCGATCGCCATCGCGGCGATATTCGAGGCCGCCGGGGCGATCATCGCCGGCGGCGACGTGGTGACCACCATCAAGGGCGGCATCATCGACCCGGCAGCGATCGGCGACCCCATGACCTTCGTCTGGCTGATGATGGCCGCCCTGCTCGCCGCGGCCATCTGGCTGAACCTGGCCACGGCCTTCGGTGCCCCCGTCTCCACGACCCATTCCATCGTCGGTGGCGTCATGGGCGGCGGCATCGCGGCGGCCGGCTGGGGGATCGCCAACTGGGGCACGGTCGGCCAGATCGTCGCCAGCTGGGTGGTCTCGCCGCTGCTCGGCGGGATGATCGCCGCGGGCCTGCTCTATCTCATCAAGCGCAGCATCACCTACCAGGGCGACCTGATCGCCGCGGCCAAGCGGCGCGTCCCCTGGTTCCTCGCGCTGATGGCCTGGGCCTTCGCCACCTATCTCGTGATCAAGGGGGTCAAGAAGATCGTCGAGGTCCCGTTTGTCGGCGCCGTGCTGATCGGGCTGGTCATCGCGGCGATCGTGTTTTTCGCCGTCCGGCCGCTGGTCGCCCGTGCGGCGGACCGCATGGAGGAGAACAGCAAGGCGAGCGTCAACCGGCTGTTCACGCTGCCGCTGATCTTCGCCGCCGCCCTACTGAGCTTCGCCCACGGCTCGAACGACGTGGCCAACGCCGTCGGTCCGCTGGCGGCGATCAACGACGCCCTGACCCAGGCCGGCACGGCCGCCAAGGCGGCGATCCCGCTGTGGATCATGGCGATCGGCGCCCTGGGCCTCGCCGTCGGCCTGGCCCTCTACGGGCCGAAGCTGATCCGCACCGTGGGTCACGAGATCACCGACATCGACCAGATGCGCGCCTACTGCATCGCCATGGCCGCGGCGCTGACGGTGATCGTGGCCTCGCAGCTCGGCCTGCCGGTCTCCACCACCCACGTGACCATCGGCGCGGTCTTCGGCGTCGGCTTCCTGCGCGAGTACCTCAAGTCGAACTACGACCGGATCGAGCAGCAGGTCCGCGACCTACACCCGGAAGGTGACGACGACGAGGTGATGCACGAGTACCTGGAGCGCTTCCGCTCCGCCTCGATCAAGCAGAAGGAGCAGATGCTCCAGGAGCTCAAGGACAAGAACGCACGCCGCCAGGCCCACATCAGCAAGCGCCAGCGCAAGGACCTGAAGAAGATCTACAAGCGCGAGCTGGTCAAGCGCTCGCTGGTCCTCAAGGTGATCGCCGCCTGGGTAATCACCGTGCCGGCCGCCGCCATCCTCGCGGCCGTCTTCTTCTACCTGATGCGGGCAGTCATGGCCTGAAGAACGGCCGGGTGGCGCGAAGGCGATACACTGCCGCAATGCCTGCCGCATCCTGCCAACCTGTCGATCTGGTCGCCGCCCTCGGGACGGCGATGCCCGAGTGGCGATCGGCCAACCACCGCCTGCCGGTCGTCATCAGCGGGTCGCCCGACTGGGTACGAGCCTGCGCCCGGTCGCTGCTCGACGACGACAGCCTGTGGATCGGCCCCGATCCCCCGCCGGGCGTGAATGCCCTGTCGTTCCGCCGCGCCCGCGAGTCGCTCGGCGGGGAATGCGGGCAAGTGGTGTTCAACGCGCTCGACGGACTCGATCCCGATGCCCTGGGTGCCGCCGGCGGCCTGCCCCGGGGCGGCGGGCGCATGCTCTGGCTCACCCCGCCGCTGGCCGACTGGCCACATCGACCCGACCCGGAACTGGCTCGCCTCACGCCCTGGCCACTTTCCTATCGCGACGCCGGCGGCGCCTTCGTGCAACGGCTGACGAGCTGCCTGCGAGCCGAACCCCGGGCATGGCTCGTCGCCGAGGGCCGGCCGTTGCCAGCGGTGCCCTCGCCGCCGGACAGCCCTGCCCTCCTGCCAACCGACGACGAGTCCTGCCGCACGCCGGACCAGTGCGAGGCAGTCGAGCAGATCCTCGCCGTGGCCCGCAGCCGACCGCGACGCCCCCTGGTGCTGCGCTCCCACCGCGGGCGGGGCAAGTCCTCGGCCCTGGGCATCGCCGCGGCGCGGGTGCTCGCCTCGGGGCTCGGCGACGTGCTGGTCACCGCGCCCCGTCGGGTGGCGGTCGAGCCGGTGTTCGAACAGGCCGCCCGCCAGGCGGGAATCGAGACCTGTCACCCCGGCCAGCCGAGCTGCGGCGCCCACCGGCTTCGGTTCCTGCCGCCGGACGTGCTGATCGACCAGCAGCCGCCGGCCCGGCTGCTGCTGATCGACGAGGCCGCCGCCCTGCCAGCCGGGATGCTCGAGGCCCTGTTCCGGCGCTACCCGCGCGTGGTCTTCTCGACCACCGAACACGGCTACGAGGGCACCGGGCGGGGCTTCGCCATCCGCTTTGCCGCCCTGCTCGACCGCCTGGCCGTCTCGGTCCGGCGCCTGACGCTGACCACGCCGGTCCGCTGGGCGCCGGGTGACCCGCTCGAGGCCCTGGTCGACCGGGTGCTTCTCCTCGATGCCGACCCGGCACCTGACGAGGCAGTCGATACGACCCCCACGGCCGACATCCGGGCCGTACGGCCGGCGGACCTGATCGCCGACGAATCCCGGCTGGCCGAGCTGTTCGGGCTGCTGGTCACCGCCCACTACCGCACCACGCCGCGGGACCTGCGACAGATGCTGGACGCGCCGGGCGGCACGGTCTGGGAGGCCCGCTCGGGCGGGCATGTCCTGGCCACGGCGTGGACGCAGGACGAAGGCGGGCTGCCGCCGGAACTGGGCGAGGCGGTGTTCGCCGGCGAACGCCGGGTCCGGGGTCACCTGCTGCCGCAGACGATGGCCACCCACGCCGGCGAGCCGCGGTGGGCCGGCCTGCGCGGTCGACGCATCCAGCGGATCGCCGTGCACCCGGCCGCCCGACGGGACGGGCTGGGTAGCCGGGTCGTCCGGTCGATTGCCGGGCAGGCGGCGGCAGACGGACTCGACTTCCTCGGCGTGAGCTTCGGGGTGGAAACGGAATTGCTGGCATTCTGGCGGGCTCAGGGATTGACTCCCCTTCACCTGGGGCAGCATCGCGACCACGCCTCGGGGCGCCAGTCGCTGGTGATGGCACGAGGACTGACTCCCCGTGGACTACTGGCCGTCGACCACTCGGCCTGCCGCTTCCAGGCCCGGCTGCCCGTGCTGGCCGCCGGACCCCTGCGCACGGCCGATCCCTGCCTGCTGGCCAGCCTGCTCGAAACCTCCGCCGACATGCCCGTGGCCCCGCCGCCGGCCGACTGGACCCAGATCGAAGCCTGCGCTTGGCACCACCATCCCCTCGACGCCGCCCTGCCGGCCCTCAGGGCCTTTCTGGGCATTGCGCTGGGACACCCCGCGGTGCGCAGCGGAGTCGACGGACAACGACGCGCTCTCCTGGTCGCCCGCTTCCTGCAGTTGCGCGAGACGGCCGACCTCGCCGCCGCCTTCGGGCTCGACGGACAGCAGGCGATCGACCGGCAATGCCGGGGTGCGCTGCGCGAGGTACTCGCCGCTGTCGAGCCCGGGGATGCCGACCATGACGAGGCGGACTTCGGCAATGATGGCCGGCCGGCCGACTGACCCGGCCCCGCCGGGGCGCTACAATTCCCCTTTTTACGGGCATGCCCATGGACCTGATCACCCCGCTGAAACTCTCGCACCTCGAGCCCGTTGCCCAGGGCGCGCAGAAACTCGTCTTCCGCCACCCGGACGACCCGCGCGTGCTGGTCAAGGTGGTCAATCCCCGTTTCATCGAGCGGCGTGACCGAAAGGATCGCTTCTACCAGAAGCGCCGGCGCATCGGGCATCACCGCGCCTTCGCCCGCGAGATGATCGAGCACCTGGTGGTCCGGGCCCTGCACCCGGGCCGGCTGGCTCCCTGCCCGTACATGCAGAACATCCTCGGCGTGGTCGACACCGACCTGGGCACGGCCCTGCTGGTCGAGGCGGTACTCGACGAGAACGGTGATCTCGCCCCCACGCTGCGCGACCTGGTGGAGACCAACCGCTTCGGCCCGCGCGAGCGGGATGCGCTCGAGGAATTTCTCGACTGGGCACTCGACTCGAACGTGCTGATCAACGACCTGTCCGCCGACAACCTCGCCTGGCACCATGACGGGCACTTCGTCATGATCGACGGACTGGGCGATCGCGCCGGCATCCCGATCCGCGCGGTCAGCCCCTGGCTCAACCGTCTCTACAAGCGAAAGAAGATCCGCCAACTGCGCGAGGCGATCGAGGCGTTGCAAGACGCCGACTGAGCCGGCAACGAACCGGACCGTCGCCGGCCTCGACTCGCTGCCAGTCTCCGAGCTGAAACCCCATGGAGGAAACCATGCGCCCCGAAACCATCGCCCTGCACGCCGGCTACCAGCCGGACGACCAGCACGCCGTCGCCGTGCCCATCCACCAGACCACCTCGTACAGCTTCGACGACGCCAAGCACGCCGCCGACCTGTTCGACCTCAAGGTCCAGGGGAACATCTACTCCCGGATGATGAATCCCACCTGCGGGGTGCTCGAGGCGCGCATGGCCGCGCTCGACGGCGGCGTGGGTGCACTGGCCACGGCCACCGGCATGGCCGCGATCACCTACGCCATCCAGACCATCGCCCAGGCCGGCGACAACATCATCTCGATCAGCGAACTCTACGGCGGCACCTACAACCTGTTCGCCCACACCCTGCCCCGGCAGGACATCGAGGTGCGCTTCCACGACAAGGACGACTTCGCGGGCATCGAGGCCTCGATCGACGGGCACACCCGCGCGATCTACTGCGAGTCGATCGGCAACCCGTCGGGCAGCATCGCCGACATCGAGCGCCTGGCCGACATCGCGCACCGCCACGGCCTGCCGCTGATGGTCGACAACACCGTCGGGACGCCGTTTCTCCTCAAGCCCATCGACTACGGTGCGGACATCGTCATCCACTCGGCCACCAAGTACATCGGCGGGCACGGCACCACGCTCGGCGGGGTAATCGTCGACTCGGGGCGCTTCGACTGGGCCGCGCACCCGGAGCGCTTCTCGCTGCTGATCGAGCCCGACCCGTCCTACCACGGTGTCAGCTACACCAACGACGTCGGCGAGGCGGCCTTCATCACCCGCGCCCGCGTCGTGCCGCTGCGCAACACCGGCGCGGCCCTGTCGGCCCAGTCGGCCTGGAACCTGTTGCAGGGGCTGGAGACCCTCTCGCTGCGCATGGACCGCATCTGCGAGAACACCCAGGAAATCGCAGAATTCCTCGAGGGCCATCCGCAGGTCGGCTGGGTGCAGTACGCCGGCCTGCCCGAGCACAAGGATCATCGCCTGGCGCAGAAATACATGGACGGGCGGGCCTCCGGGATACTCAGCTTCGGCCTCAAGGGCGGCCGCGAGGCGGGTGTGAAGTTCTACGACGCACTGCACCTCATCCTGCGGCTGGTCAATATCGGGGATGCCAAGAGCTGCGCGGCGATTCCCGCCTCGACCACCCACCGCCAGCTCAACGACGAGGAACTGCGCGCCGCGGGGGTCCCGCCGGACATGGTGCGCCTGTCGATCGGCATCGAGCACGTCGACGACCTGATCGAGGATCTCGACCAGGCACTCAAGGCCGCGCGCTGAACGGTGGGAGCGAGCCTCGCTCGCGAAACGCGCCGTTGGCGCGTGCCCCGGTCGGAAGGTGCC
>NZ_JBKGYT010000069.1:0-9375 GCF_046545975.1 Guyparkeria sp.
AACCTGCTGGTGGTCGACCGCACGGGGGTCCTCCATGCCGGGCTCGAGGGGCTGCCGGAGCACCATCGCCGCTTCGCCGCCCGCACCGAGGCGCGCACGCTGGCCGACGCCCTGGTCGGGGCCGATGCCTTCATCGGCGTCTCCGCCCCCAAACTGCTGACCCCGGAGATGCTCGCCGGCATGGCCGAGCGCCCCGTGGTGTTCGCGCTGGCCAACCCCGACCCGGAGATCCTGCCCGAGCACGCCCACGAGGTGCGCGATGACCTGATTATGGCGACCGGGCGCAGCGACTATCCCAACCAGGTCAACAACGTGCTGGCCTTCCCGTTCATCTTCCGCGGCGCGCTGGACTGCCGCGCCCGGCGGATCACGGCCAACATGAAGATCGCCTGCGTCGAGGCGCTGGCGGCACTCGCCCGCGAGCCGGTGCCGGCCTCGGTGCTGGCGGCCTACGATCTCGACTCGCTCGAGTTCGGCCCGGACTACATCCTGCCAAAGCCCTTCGACCCGCGCCTGATCGAACGGCTGCCCGCCGCCGTGGCGCGCGCGGCCGAGGCCGACGGCGTGGCCCGCACGGCCTATCGTTCCCGCACCATGCCGGCCGTCGGGTCGGCATGAGCCGCGAGCGCGCCTGGCTGATCGACGCCCATGCCCAGATCTGGCGGGCATGGCACGTCTACGACAAGGGGCGGACCGATCGCGCCGGCCGGCCGGTCAACGCGCTGCTCGGTTTCGCCGACTACCTGCTGGCGCTGGTGGAGTCCACCTGGCTGCCCGACCGGCCCGCCCCGGTGATCGCCGCGGTGTTCGACGCGCCCTGCGGGCGAGGCCACCGGCAGGCCATCTACCCCGACTACAAGGGCCATCGGCCGCCCCACCCGGTCGAGCTGACCGAGCAGTTCCCGCGCTGCCGGGAACTGGCCGAGGCGGCGGGGTTCGGCGCGCTGGACCAGCCCGGCTACGAGGCCGACGACGTGATCGGCACGCTGGTGACCCGCCTGCGCAGCCGGGAACGGGCCGTGACCATCGTCACCGGCGACAAGGACCTCGCCCAGCTGCTCGGCCCCGACGACCGCTGGTACAACCCCATGCGCGGCCAGGTGATGGCCTACGGCGACGTCAAGCGCCGCTTTGGGGTGATGCCGGGACAGGTGGCCGACTGGCTGGCGCTCACCGGCGACGTGGCCGACAACATTCCCGGCGTGCCCGGCATCGGCCCGCGCACCGCCGCCCGCCTGCTCAAGAAGCACGAGAGCATCGATGGCATCTACGCCAACCTCGCTTCCGTCTATGGCATGAAGTTCCGCGGCGCGCCGCGTGCGCAACGCCTGCTGGCCGAGCACGAGGCGCAGGTGCGCCTGTCGCGGCAACTGACCGAGATCGTCTGCGACCTGCCGCTTGCGACCACCCCGGGGCCCTGGCAGGGCATCGATCGAGCCGCGCTGGTCGGCCTGCTCTCGCAGGCGGGCGCCGATCCGGCCCAGATCGAGCGCTGGGAGGCCTGGTCCGACACCGCCGTGACGAGTGCCTGACCCGTGACGCTGCTCGCCTTCAACAAGCCGTTCAACTGCCTCTCCCAGTTCACGCCCGAGCCCGACAGCCCGGCGGCCACGCTCGCCGACTGGATCGATTTCCCGGGGGTCTACCCGGCCGGGCGGCTCGACCGCGACAGCGAGGGTCTGCTGCTGCTTACCGACGACGGCCGCCTGCAGGCGCGGCTGGCCGACCCGAAGCACAAGCTCGCCAAGGTCTACCTCGCGCAGGTCGAGGGCGAGATCGATGCCGACGCGCTGACTGCCCTGCGGGCGGGAGTGACGCTCAAGGACGGGCCCACCCGTCCGGCCGGGGCCGAGCGGGTCGACGAGCCCGACTGGCTGTGGCCGCGGGACCCGCCGGTGCGCTACCGCAAGAGCGTGCCCACCAGCTGGGTGGAACTCACCCTGCGCGAGGGGCGCAACCGCCAGGTCCGTCGCATGACGGCGCACGTGGGCTTTCCCACCCTGCGCCTGGTCCGGGTGGCGATCGGCCCCTACCGGCTCGACGGCCTGGGGCCCGGCGAGTGGCGGGTGATCGACGGCTGATGCCTCGCCTCCGGCGGCATCTCCTCGTTGTCTTTCCGGCGTTGCCGCCTGTCGTTTCCGGCGGCCCATGTCCGACCCCGGGACTGCGTTAAAAGCCATTGCAGCGCAACGGGTTAGGCCGTTCTGGCAAGGGTTTTCCTCCCGTCGCTTTGCGCCCGGCGGCATAATCCGGTAGATTGCGCGATCCGCTCGGCGCGGCGGGGTGTTCACGGGTCCTGTTTTGTTGTGACAAAACAGTGACTTGTGGGGTGGTTGGTCGAGTATAGAGAAGGGCGTGCCATGAATATCATGAAGCAGTTTGTGCTGGGTCGTCGGCTGGTGGGCAGCTGGGCGCTGGATCGGGACGCGACGCTGGACGACGCGGCGGCCGTCAGCCTGGCCGAACACCTGGCGAAACAGGACTGGCAGGCCCCGCGCGAAGCCGACGACCTCGAGCTCTCGCTGCTCTCCTTCCTGGTGCTCGAGACCGCGCACCGCTACTACGTCCAGGCCGACAAGGCGCTCAAGAGCTGCCAGTCGGACGAGGGGCGCAGCCTGTTTCCCACCGAGATGCTGCCCGAGCGGCTGGCCGACCTTGCCGCGACCCTGCGCTTCTACGACGAGGCCCCGGCGCTGGCCGAATCTCTGCCGGTCAACGGGCTGGCCAGCCTGCAGAGCCTGACCAACACCCTGTTCGCGGTGATCGCCGCGCACTTCCCGGGCCACATGGCCGAGGTGCATGCCCAGTCGATGCGCGAGGAGATCGCCGAGGTGATCCGGACGCGCTTCCCTCGCCGCAGGGCGCACGTGCCGGTCTATTCGCCCACGCATCTCGAGTTCATGGGGGCGGTCGACAAGACCCGCTGCATCTTCGCGCCGTCGGGCAAGTACTGGGGCGCGCGGGACTACGACGAGACGCAGGACTTCGATTCGAATGTCCACCGGTTCGCCGAGGACCTGTTCCATTTCATGCTCGTGGGGCACAAGGAGAAGTTCAAGGGGCTGGCCCTGCGCCTGCCGGCGGCCATGAGCGCATCGGTCGAGCGGCTCGCCGAGACCACGGCGCGGCTGCTCGACGGTCTCAACCGCACCGACCCGGCCGGCTCCGACTGCCTGCGGCACGTCGACGGCCGCGAGGGCTGGAAGTTCGTCTGGGCCGGGGAGCCGATGTTCCTGACCGCCTTCGGCACCTGCTACCCGGACGACCATCCGCGCAACCCCTACGGCTTCGATCACACCTACTTCTTCTTCCAGCCCGACTTCGTGCTGCGCAACCACCCGGGGCTGATCGACGGCAAGGAGGAGATGTCGCGCCAGCGCATCCTCGCCTCGTTCCGCAAGCACGGCATGGACTACGACAATGCCGGCAAGGAAGCCGAGCACGCCCGCTACATCCGCCCCATGGAGGCGGACGGCCCGGCGGTCGAGTGGTGGCGCCACCTGCCGTCGCGGCAGCACGCCCCGGTCGAGGCAGTGCTCGACGCGGCCGGCTGACCGCCGCTCGCTAGGGAACCTAGTCCAGTCGCGCGAGGAGCGCCTTGCGCAGGTCGTCGGACAAGGGCGGCTCGCCCAGCCAGATGCCGAAGTAGACCCGCGCCAGTTCGGCATCCTCGCTCTCGAACACCGTCGTGCCGTTGAGTGACAGCCGCAGCGCGGGAGTTTCCGGACGCCAGTCGAGCCGGTAGCGGTCGCCGTCGCCGACATCGCGCATCGCGTCGTGCAGTGCCTCCACGCGGTCTCGCAAGGCCTCGCGGTCGGCTTCGTCCCGCTGGTCCTCCAGGGCCTTCCAGGCGGCCTTGCGGATGCCGTCGACGCCGACGTCGCGGTGGTATTCCAGGATCAGCGTCATCGGCAATGCGCCCCCCTGCAGGGTCGATTCGCTGGCCGAGGCCGGGGCGTAGAGCGCCGCGTCGTAGACGTCCCACACCATGTAGCTGGCCGTGCCCGAGCCCAGCAGCTCCAGGCCCGCCTCGCCCTCGAGCTCGGGGGCGAAGCCGGTGCCGAAGGCGGCCGCCGGGAGGAGCGCGGCGCCCAGCAGCAGGCCGCGCAGGCCGGCGGCGTTCACGCGCCGCTCCCGTCCGGGTCGGACTTGGTGAAGAACAGCGTCACCTCGCCGACGCGAATGCCGAACTTGCTCACCGTGGCGCGGTTGATCACCACGTTCTCGCTGCGGCGGATCATCCAGTCGTCGAAGGTCACGTCGATGGTCGAGTCGTTGTACGGCAGGCGCAGCACGTAGTGCCAGTTCAGTGCCTGGCCGACCTCGCGGCCCTCCGCCGTGCCGACGATGTCGCCGGCGCGGCCGACGTATTCGCCCTCGCCGGCGGGCGTGATGCGCCAGGTACGCTGGTCGGTCTCGCCGTCGTCGTAGACGAAGTCCTCGTCCAGGACGAACTCCTCGCCCTCCCAGTGGCCGTCGATCTCGACGCGGAACTGGCGCTTGATCTCGCCGCCGCGCCCCTCGAAGATCCCGTGCGCCCAGGTCTTGCCCGCGAAGTACCCGGTGAGGTCGAAGGCGGGCGTGGTGCCCTGGAATTGGTCGAGTTTCATGCTGCTGCACCCGCTGACGAGTAAGGTGGTGGCGAGGGTCGTCGCCAGGGCGAATCGTCGAATCATGGCATTGCCTCCCTGGGTGGGGGTTCGGTATCGGTCAGGATGGAAAGGACCAGCCAGGCGGCGGCCAGCTTGAAGGCCACCGGCAGGGCGCCGTAGGCGAGGGCCAGCGCGGTGGTGTCCGCATCGCCGGCCTCGAAGCCGGCGGCCGACAGCACCCCGAAGCCCAGCCCCACCGCCACGGCGAGCGCGAGCTTGGTCGCCAGACCCAGCAGGCCGAAGAACAGCCCGGCGCGATCGCCGCCGCCCGCGTCGCTGTCCATGCCGGCAATATCGGCTTGGATGGAGGCCGGCAGCACCATGTTCGCGCCCAGGCTCAGCCCCGAGACGGCGCAGATCACCGCGAACCAGACGGCGTCGCCCGGGCCGAGCAGCGGGGCGAAGGCGAAGCTGACCGCGGCCAGCAGGATGGACAGCCCCCATGCTCGGCGCTTGCCGATGCGGCGTGCCGCCCAGGTCCAGGCAGGCAGGGCGGCAATGCCGGCGGCAAAGTAGAGCAGCAGCGGGCCGAGCCAGTTCTCCGCGTCCAGCCGGTCGGCGACGAACATCAGGAACAGGGCGGCGGGGATGCCGTTGGCCAGGTTGTTGAGAAAGTAGCCGCCGAGCAGGCCGCGCAGGTGGCGGTTGTGCCTGATCAATGGCCAGCCGTGCCGCCAGTCGGCCACCGGCCGGTGCGTGGCCGGCTCCGGCGTGCCTAGTCCCATGACCAGAAAGCCCAGCGGCAGCAGGACCGCCATCAGCCAGAAGACCGCCTTGAGCACGTCGGCCGGCGCCTCGCTGCCCAGCAGCACCGGGAGCGAGGCGGCCAGCACCGTGCCGACAAGGGCCAGGCCCTCGCGGCTGGCGGCCAGCCGGGTGCGCCCATGGGGGGTGGGGTCGGCCTCCGCGCCCAGGCTGGTGTAGGGAATCTGGATCAGCGTCCAGCCGAGAAACGCGGCCAGGCCCCAGAGGTACAGGTGCCACAGCCCGACGCCCTCGCCCGGGCGCAGCAGGAACCACAGCGAGGCGACCAGCAGCGGGATGCCCGTGGCCATCAGCAGCTTGCGCCGATGCCGGCCGGGGATGCGGTCGGAGAGGAATCCGACCAGCGGGTCGGTGATCACGTCCCAGAACCGGGTCAGCATCAGGGCCAGGCCCACGGCGGCGAGTCCCAGTCCCAGTTCGTTGGCGTAGAACGGCGGCAGGTAGACATACAGCGGGATGCCCATCAGGGCCAGCGGCAGGCCCGGCACGCCGTAGGCGAGCACCCGCCACAGGCCCAGTTGTGCCGCGGGCTGCGCTGCGTGCGTCACGGACGCTCCAGTATGACCTGGGCGACGTTGATCCGGCCGGTGAGGAAGCCGGCCTGGCAGTAGGCCAGGTAGTAGCGCCAGGTCCGGCGGAAGGCGTGGTCGAAGCCCATGCCCTCGAGCGTGTCCTCCGCGGCGTCGAAGCGGCCCTCCCAGCGGGCCAGCGTCCGGGCGTAGTCGCGGCCGAACAGGTGGGTGTCGCGCACGGCGAGACCGGCGGCCTCGGCACCGGCGCGGAAGCGTTCGATGGACGGCAGCATGCCGCCGGGGAAGATGTAGAGCTGGATGAAGTCGGGCTCGCGTCGGTAGGACTCGAACGCGTCCTCCTCGATGGTGATCACCTGGATCGCCGCCCGCCCACCGGGCTTCAGGCGGTCGTGCACGGTGCGGAAGAAGGCGGGCCAGTAGCGCTCGCCCACCGCCTCGAACATCTCGATCGAGACGATGTGATCGAACTGGCCCGTCTGGTCGCGGTAGTCGGTCAGCTGCAGCTGCGCGCGCTCGGCCAGCCCGGCCTTCTCCAGCCGTTCCCGCGCCCAGATCAGCTGCTCGATCGACAGGGTCAGCCCGTCGACCTCCAGGCCCCGCCGGGCGGCTCGCTCGGCCAGTCCGCCCCAGCCGCAGCCGATCTCGAGGACGCGATCGCCGGGTTCGGCCTGAAGGCCGTCGAGCAGCCGGTCGTACTTGCGCTGCTGGGCGATCGCCAGCGGCTCGTCGGGATCGTCGAAGAGCGCCGCCGAGTAGGTCATCGAATCGTCGAGCCAGAGCCGGTAGAAGTCGTTGCCCAGGTCGTAGTGGGCGGCGATGTTGCGCCGGCTGCCGCGGCGGTGGTTGGCCCGCAGGGCGTGCTGCAGGCGGTGGGCCAGCCGGGCCCAGAATCCCGGGCGCAGGTCGCGGGCGATCACCTCGAAGTTGCGCGCGCCGATCTCCAGCAGCGTGGTCAGGTCGTCGGTGGAGAAGTCGCCGGCGATGAAGCCCTCCGCGATGCCGATGTCCCCCAGCCGGGCGAGGCGGGAGAACAGCCGGGCGGGGTGATGCAGGTGCCAGCTGGCGGACAGCTCGGGCTGCTCCGCGCCGACGAACTCCGCGCTGCCGCCGTCGTCGGTGGTGACGCGCACCCGACCGATGCGGATGTCGGCGAGCAGGTGGCTCACCCAGCGGGCGGCCAGTGGCAGGGCCTGTTCGGCGGGTCGCTCGGCGGTGGCCGAGGCCGCGATCGGGGCTACGTTTCGTGTCTGTGCGAGGGGCATGAACTGACCTCCGATGCCGGTGGTGGCGGGCTCTTGTGGAAACGCCCGCCCTTGAGCCAGATTTTCAGGGCCTGCCAGTGGATCAGGCCGATCACCTTGAGGGTGAGAAACGGGATGCGCAGCGCCTCGAGCGCCAGGCGTCGGTCGCTGAGCTCGCGACGCTGCGCGTTGTGGGTGGCGACGAGCGTCAGGATCTCGCCGCCGTTCGCGTCGAGTTCGGTCTCGCGGATGGCCACACCGAGCCGGTCGCCGGGCCGCGAGAACCGGAAGTGGTAGCGCATGTTCATGGGCAGGAACGGCGAGACGTGGAACACCTTGTCCGCCGTGGCGCGGAAGGGTCTTTCCAGCGGGCGACCGTGGTCGTGCAGGAAGTAGTGGTGGTGGCCGCCGAAGGTGTTGCTGACCTCGCAGTCGATCGCGACCAGCTCATTGTTGCGGTCGTGGCAGTACCAGACCGTCAGCGGGTTGAACTGGTAGCCCAGTACCCTGGGGTAGGCCGAGACGAGGATCTTGCCGCCCTCGATGTCGATACCCTCGGCGCGGGCGGTGGCCGTGATCCAGTCGCGCAGCGGCATGTCGCGGCGCGGGCCGTGGTCGCGGTCGTGGACCGAGAACAGGTTGAAGCGGTTGTGCGAGAGCAGTCGCGTGCCGGGAAACCCCGCCTCGAGATCGTCGAGGTCGACCAGGAGCGAGAACACGCGGTAGCGAAAGCGGTAGCAGGCCCGCGTGAACCGCTGGTGCATCACCCAGCCCTGGTAGAGCGCCGAGCTCACGCCGCCTCCGTCCCGCGGTCGTTCGAGGAGGCATCGTCCCAGGGGATCGATACCCCGAACGCTCGGGCGACGGCCACGGCCGAGGCCAGCCCGTCCTCGTGGAAGCCGTAGCCCGTCCAGGCACCGGCGTAGTACATGCCCCGGTGGCCCTGCAGCGCGGGGATGTCGGCCTGCGCGGCGACCGCGCGGGCATCGAAGACCGGGTGGTGGTAGGTGAACTCCCCCGTCACCAGTTCGTCCCGCGGCGGCTCGAAGGGATTGAGCGTCACCAGCCACTCGTGACGGCATTCGAGCTTCTGCAGCCGGTTCATCCAGTAGGTGACCGCCACGGCCCGCCCGCCGTCGGCATCGCGGCGGCCCAGGTAGTTCCAGCTCGACCAGACCTGGCGCCGTCTCGGCATCAGCCGGGTGTCGCGGTGCAGGAAGGCCCGGTTCTCCTGGAAGCGGAAGGCGCCCAGCGTGTCCCGTTCCCGGCGATCCGGATCCGCGAGCATCGCCAGCGTCTCGTCGGCATGCGCGGCGGATACCACGGCATCGAAGCGACGTCCGTGCTCGGGCAGGTGGATGCCGGCCTCGCACCGTTCGATGCGCGTGACCGGGTGGGCGACGAGGGTCTCGAAGCCTCCTGCCTCCAGCATGCGGTCGATGTAGGCGCGCGAGCCGCCCGAGACCGTCTCCCACTGCGGGCGGTCCTGCACGTTCATCAACCCGTGGTTGTCGAAGAACTGCAGGAAGCTTCTGGCGGGGAAGTCGAGCATGCGCCGTGTCGGGCAGGACCAGATCGCCGCGGCCATGGGCAGCAGGTAGTCGTCGCGCAGCCGGGGCGAGAACCCGTTGGCGGCCAGGAAGTGCCCCAGCGGCATGTCGTCGAGCGCGGACGGCGCACTGCCCGCGTTCTGCAGGGCCGCCTTGCCCAGCCGGTTGAAACGCAGGATCTCGGCCACCATCCGCACAAAGCCCGGGCGCAGCAGGTTGCGCCGCTGGGCGAACAGGGTGTTGATGTTGTCGCCGCTGTACTCCAGCCGGCCGCGGTCCATGCTCATGCCGAAGGACATGTCGGTGGCCTGCGTCTCGATCCCGAGCGTCTCGAACAGCCCGAACAGCTGCGGGTAGTTCGGGCGGTTGCAGACGATGAAGCCGCTGTCCACGGCGATCTCGCCTCCCAGTCCGTCGTCGAGCCGGTGGGTGTGCGTGTGCCCCCCGAGGTAGTCGTTCTTCTCGAACAGCGTTACTCGGTGATGCCGCCCCAGCAGCCACGCGGTGCCGATGCCGGCGATGCCGGAGCCGATCACGGCGATTTCCAGCGGTCGATCGCGGGTTGGGGTGAAGGGGGTGTTCTGGATCACGCGGCTCTCCGGGTATCGGGCAGGAACGACATTGAGTGTATAAT
>NZ_JBKGYT010000070.1:0-9304 GCF_046545975.1 Guyparkeria sp.
TCATCGCGTGCTGAGGTGATAGAAGTGGTTGGTGGCGGCGACGAAACCCGAGGGGCTGCCGCAGTCGAAGCGCCGTCCCTTGAACCGGTAGGCGATCACCTTGCCTTGTTCGGCCTGCTCGCGCAAGGCGTCGGTAATCTGGATCTCGCCCCCGGTTCCCGGCTCGGTGTGCCGCAGGATATCGAAGATGTCGGGGGTGAGGATGTAGCGACCGATGATCGCGAGGTTGCCCGGCGCATCGGCCGCGGCCGGCTTCTCGACCATGTCGGTGACCTGGATCACGTCGTCCTCGATCGGGTTGCCGCCGATCACGCCGTACTTGTGGATGTCGTGCTCGGGGACCTCCTCGACGGCGACCACGCTGCACTGGTAACGCTCGTAGATCGTGGCCATCTGCGCGAGGATGCCGACCGGCTCGCCCACGCAGAGGTCGTCGGCGAGCACCACGCCGAAGGGCTCGCGCCCGATCAGGCGCTCGCCGGTGAGGATGGCGTGGCCGAGCCCCAGCATCTCCAGCTGGCGGGTATACGAAAAAGTGCAGTTGTCGATCAGCCGGTCGATCGAGGCGAGCATGGACTCCTTCTTGGTGCCGCGGATCTGGTGCTCGAGCTCGTAGTTGACGTCGAAGTGGTCTTCCAGTGCCCGCTTGCCGCGCCCGGTGACCATGGCCATCTGGGTCATGCCCGCCTCGTAGGCCTCCTCGACGCCGTACTGGATCAGCGGCCGGTCGAGAATGGGCAGCATCTCCTTGGGCATGACCTTGGTGGCCGGGAGGAAGCGGGTGCCGTACCCGGCGGCGGGAAACAGACACTTTTCGATCATCGTCAAACCTCTGTCCTTGACTGCGTGAATTGCGTGAAACGTGAAAATGCGACTGGCGGCCTTTCCCGGCCGGTCTCCTGGCCGGGCGAGGTCACCTGCGCCTTGACTTGAGCAGGCGTCGTCGCCTGATGCTGTGCCACCAGGCGGCAAGGAAACCGATGGTCGCCACGATCGCGATCAGCAGGTGCCAGCCGCGGTCCGCCGGCACCGCCCAGGCGTCGGTGGCGGCCACGAGAAGATAGAACAGGTCGAAAAGCGCCGCCCAGACCATGGTCTTGTAATGGCCACGCCAGAGCCCCGGGACCACGGCGACGGCCGGCACGAGCATGAGCAGGGTGGTCACCGCTCCCGGACGGATCTCCGCGCTGCCCGCGAAAAGCAGCCCCAGGTAGCCGATGACGATCAGCCCCTGCATCACCGCCATCAGCTTCAGTGGCAGCAGCGGCAGGCCTTCTTCCGTCCGTCCGCCGAGTACACTCATGCCAGGTGTCGCGCGATCTCGGCTACCCGCGCCCCCAGCGCCCGGGTCAGCTCGCGTTCGTCGCGACTGAGCGTGGCATGGTCGTTGACCGTGTGGCTGGCCCCGTAGGGCGTGCCGCCGGTCTGGGTATGCGCCAGTTCCGGGTGCTGGTAGGGGATGCCGGTGATCAGCATGCCGTGGTGGATCAGGGGGACGATCATCGACAGAAGCGTGGTTTCCTGGCCCCCGTGCATCGAGCCGGTGGAGGTGAACACGCCTGCCGGCTTGCCCACCATCTCGCCGCGGAACCACAGGCCGCTGGTGTCTTCGAGAAAGCGCTTGACCGCCGAGGCCATGCCCCCGAAGTAGGTGGGGCTGCCCAGCAGCACGCCCCGGCATTCGCGCAGGTCCCCGAGGGTGACCTCGGGATCCCCCTGCTCGGGTTGCCTGCCGTCGGGGCAGGGAATGCGTCGGAGGCGGGCGGTCATGTCCTCGACGCCTTCCACGCCGCGGGCCGCCTGCCGGGCGAGATTTTCGGTGTTGCCGTTGCGGCTGTAATAGAGGATCAGGACATCCACGAGATTGCCAGTGTCTCCCTGTGCGGGGTGGTTGCCGGGTGGGCAGTTTAGCAATAACCTCGGCGAGTGGGTGGCCGTCGCGCCTTTCCGCAGGGGAAGACGCTCGGGTGCCACCGACATACGACCTCACAGGAGGCCGACCTGTGTCGAATCGATGGGTTTCGGGAATGCTGGTCGCCGGTCTGCTGGCGCTGGGCGGAACGGTAATGGCCGAGTCGGCTTCGGCCTCGCCCCGGGACACGCCGGTGGTCCTGGAGAAGGAAGACGTGCACGGGGAGCCGCGCAATCTCGCCGACCTGCGCGGGGACATCGTGTTTATCAACGTCTGGGCGAGCTGGTGCCCCTCCTGCGTCCAGGAACTGCCCGAGCTGCAGGCCTTCCACGAGGCGCACCGGGATGAGGGCGTGCATGTCTGGGGGGCTGGGGGCTGGCGATGGACATGTTCCGCGACGCCGAGCGTCTGCCCGAGTTCATCGGGAAACATGGCGTGACCTACCCGGCCCTCAACGTCACCCCCGGCGAGGCAAGCCGCTTCGGTTACGTCGAGGGCGTGCCGATCACCTTCGTCATCGGTCCCGACGGCACGGTCGACGGCGAGTACCTCGGGCCGGTGACGCGCGAGATTCTCGAGAACGTGTTGAAATCCCGGCGCGTGGACTAGACTGTTAGCATGTTATGCGTCCAGGCGCATGTGACGGTTCAAGGACAGGAGAGTGAATGATGCGAACGAACGGAGACATGACGGTTGCCGGCTGGATGGGGGCTGTATTCCTGCTGCTGTCTCTGCTGTCGGTCGGCACGGCACAGGCGCAGGATCTCGAGGATTTCTGGGACGACCCGTTCAAGGACCTGCAGGCCGATGTCGAGGCAGCGCGCGAGGAGGGCAAGGCCGGGGTGTTCGTCTTCTTCGAGATGGACGAATGCCCGTTCTGCCATCGCATGAAGACCCAGGTGTTCACCGATCCCGAGATCCAGGAGTACATCAAGGAAAACCTGGTGACCGTCAGCATCGACATCGAGGGGGACGTGGTGATGACGGCCCCGGACGGCGAGGAGATGAAGGAAAAGGATTTCGCCTTCAAGAAATACCGCGTGAGGGCCACACCGGTGATGATCTTCTTCGACAAGGAGGGCGAGCCGGTCGTCCGCTACACCGGCCCGACGCAGACCCGCAAGGAGTTCATGCAACTGATGGAGTTTTTCGTCTCCGGCGCCTATAGCGAGCCGGGCATGAACTTCTTCAAGTACAAGAAGCAGTAGATCGGTAACCAACGTCAGCGCATCAGCAGGGAGGCGGTGTCGATGTCATTCGGCCATATGTTCGACAACCCGGCCCGCCGGGTAATCAGGCCCGGCGCGGGCAGTTCGGTCACGGTCCTCGGGCTCGCGTTCCTGATCGTGTCGGCCATCGCGCCGGTGCGGGCCGGCGATCTGCCACCTCCGCCTGACGTCTCGGAAGGGCGTCTGGCGACGCCTGACCCGTTGCCGCAGCCGCTAGGGCTGGACGACGTCCTCTCGCTTCCCCTCGACAGCCAGTACGGCGTGCTGGCCGCACGTTCCCGTTACGAGCAGCGTGTCGCCGAACGGCAGTTGACGCAGGCCGACAACAGGCCGCAGCTCGGCGTCAACGGGCGGCTGCGCTACGTCGAGCCGGGGGATGTGGCCGTCGAGAACGACCAGCACGACGATCACCAGGCGGGCCTGTCGCTGCGCCAGAAGCTGTTCGACTTCGGGCGGCAGCAGGACCGCGAAGCAGCCGCCGAGGCCCGTCTCGACGGCGAGCGGCTGGCCCTGCTGGGGGAAGAGAAACGCCAGCGTCTTGCGCTCCTGCGCGCCTACTTCGACGTCCTGTTGGCCGACCAGCGCTACCAGGCCATCAACGAACGCATGGCGATCCTCTTCATCCGCTATGACCGTGCCCGCGACCGGCAGGAACTGGGCCAGACCTCGGACTACGACCTGGCACGGTTCGAGCGCGACTACCAGGAGATCCTGCTCGAGCGTGCTCGTGCCGATGCGGAACGACGGCTGACCCGGCGGCATCTGGCCGAACTGGCCGGGCGGCCTGACCAGCTCCCCCGCGAGCTCCGCGAGCCGCGGCTGGATGCGCTGTTCGAACGCGAGGTGCCGGCGGTGGGTGACCTGATCGAGACGGCCCTGGCCGAGGACTTGCATCTCAACGCGTTGCGGCGCAAGTACGACGGGAGCGAATCCGACCTGGCGACCGCCCGCTCGGGCAATCTGCCCAGCCTGCATGCCGAGGTGAATGCCGATTACTACACCCGCGAGGGCGCCACGCGTGACCCCTTCCGGGCCGGCGTCTACCTGGAGTTCCCGCTCTTTCGTGGCGGGGCTCGCAACGCCGAGATCGGCGCGGCCCAGGCCGAACGCATGGCCGTGGTCGCCGAGATGGCCGAACGGGAAGCGGCGGTGCGGCGCTATGCCACCGAGCTGGTGGAGATGATTCGCCTGCAGCAATCGGTCGGTCTGTCGCGGATGCAGGCGATGGAGAACTACGCCGATCTCAACTTCACGCGCAATCAGACGCTCTACCAGATGGAGAAGGCCACGGACCTCGGCGACGCCATGGCGGAGATGTCGATGGCAAAGTTCGAACGCATGAAGACCACCTACGACCTGGCGACTCGCTGGGCCGAATACGCCCTGCTCACCAATCGATCGATCGAGGCGGTACTGCTGGGTCAGCCCGAGGACAACTCGGGCGAGGATCAAGTCACGGAGGAAACATCATGAAGGCTGCCATCCTGTCGCCCCTACGCCCCGCACTGGCGGGAATGACTGTCGCGCTCCTCGGGCTCGGTGGCGTCGGGTTCGTTCAGGCCGCCGAGGTCGAGGGCCGGCTCGCCTTCGCCGACCGAACGGCCCTGTCCACGCCGGTGGAGGGCGTAATCGAGACGTTGTCCGTGCGGCCGGGTGAACGCGTCGAGGCCGGAACGGTGCTGATGGCGCTGGACGAGACGCCGTTTCGGCTTCGTCAGCAGATGATCTCCGCCGAGATCCCGGGTCTCAAGCGCGCGGCCGCGGAGGCCGAACTGGATGCCGAGCGGGTGCAGGCTCTCTACGACCGCACTTCCGCATCGGATTCCGAGAGAGAGGTGGCGCTGATCGAGCGTGATCGGGCCCGCGGCGAGCGCGACCGGGGTCAGGCCGAGTACGGGCTGCGCGGCTGGGAACGCGAGCAGGCCACGCTGGAGGCCCCGTTCGATGCCCGCGTGCTGGCGGTGCATGCCTCGCCCGGCGAGGTGATCTCGCCGCGTCTGACTCCGCCGGTGCTGATCGAGATCGCCCGGGCCGACCGCCTGGTGGCCAGCGCCGTGGTCGATGCCGACCGACTGGGGGATATCGAACTGGGCGACGAAATGACGGTGATGCGGGGCGGGGAGCGTCGTTCAGGATCGGTCGAGGCGATTGCGGCCGAGCACGATCAGCAGGATGACGTCCGCTACCGTGTTTCCGTCGGGCTGGACACCGACGGGCTCGACTGGCGGGCCGGTCAGCGCATCGAGATCGATTTTCCCGGGAACTGATTCTTCCGCCTGCTCGCCGGGGCCGCTGCGGCGACCCGGGGTTCCATGAGTGTCAGCCGTGCGCCTTTGCCGGCGCCATGGCGCGCTCCGGGCCGGCCCTTGTCTGGCAGGGTTTCTCGCCTGGCTCCGGCCCGCTGCGGTTGACGGATCAGTTCAGCTGCGCCTGCACCCAGTCGAACAGTTGGTCGACCGGGATTTCCTCGTTCTCGGCCGCATCCCGGCGACGCACCTCGTACCGGCCCGCCTCGAGCCCGCGGGGGCTGACCACGACGCGCAGTGGCACGCCGATCAGTTCCCAGTCGGCGAAGGCGGCGCCGGGACGCAGGCCCCGGTCGTCGAGGATCACGTCGATGCCCCGGGCACGCAGATCGTCATGCAGTGCCTCGGCCTTTTCCATGACGGTGGCGTCCTTGTTCGCCCCGATCGGCACGATCACCAGGGTGAAGGGCGCGATCGGCTGCGGCCAGATGATGCCGCGATCGTCAAAGTTCTGCTCGATGGCCGCCGCAACGATCCGCGAGACACCGACCCCGTAGCAGCCCATCAGCGGCACCAGCGGCTTGCCGTCCTCGCCGAGCACCTCGCAGTTCATTGCCTGGCTGTACTTGTCGCCCAGCTGGAAGACGTGCCCGACCTCGATGCCTCGGCAGATGGCCAGCTTTCCCTGGCCGCCCGGGGCCGGGTCGCCCTCGACCACCTCGCGGAGGTCCGCGGTGTCCGGCTCGGGAAGATCACGGCCCCAGTTCACGCCGGTCAGGTGAAGGCCGTCGCGGTTCGCGCCGCAGACGAAGTCCGACAGGGCGGCCGCGGCGTAATCGGCGATTACCGGGATGTCGAGGTTGACCGGACCGATCGATCCGACCGACGCGCCGGTCAGCGAGGTGGCTTTCGTCTCGTCGACGAAGGTCAGCGGGTCGGCGACGGCGGGGTGCTTGGCGGCCTTGATCTCGTTGAGGCTGTGATCGCCGCGGAGCACCAGGGCCACGGCCGGGGCCTCGGTGCCGACGACCAGCAGCGTCTTGACCGTGCGGCTTGCCGGCACGTCCAGTTGTCCTGCGACTTCATCGATCGTCCGGGCATCGGGTGTCGCCACCTCGGTCATGGCCTCCGTCGGGGCGGGGTGCGGCTTGTCGGCCGGAAAGGTCGGCGCCATCTCCACGTTCGCGGCATAGTCGCCGTCGGTGGCATAGGCGATCTCGTCCTCGCCCGAGTCGGCCAGGACGTGGAACTCGTGCGAGGCATTGCCGCCGATCGAGCCGGTGTCGGCGACCACGGCGCGCCAGGCCAACCCCATGCGATCGAGAATACGCCCGTAGGCGGTGTACATGGTGTCGTAGGTTTCGCCCAGCGACCGGCTGTCGGCATGGAAGGAGTAGGCGTCCTTCATGATGAACTCGCGGGCGCGCATCACGCCGAAGCGCGGGCGGATCTCGTCACGGAACTTGGTCTGGATCTGGTAGAAGCAGACCGGCAGCTGGCGGTAGCTCTTGAGCTCGCGGCGGGCGTAGTCGGTGATCACTTCCTCGTGCGTCGGGCCGAAGCAGAACTCCCGCCCGTGACGGTCGGTCAGGCGCAGCAGTTCCGGCCCGTACTGCGACCAGCGACCGGATTCCTCCCAGAGCTCGGCCGGCTGCACCGCCGGCATCAGCACTTCCAGCGCACCGGCGGCATCCATTTCCTCGCGGATGATCGCCTCCACGCGGCGCAGTACCCGCAGCCCGACCGGGGACCAGGTGTAGAGCCCCGAGGCAAGCCTTTTGAGCATCCCGGCGCGGAGCATCAACTGGTGGCTGGCGATCTCCGCCTCGGCCGGGGTTTCCTTCATGGTGTTGATGGCGAATTGGCTGGCGCGCATGGATGTCTCGCTTCGCTGGATGGAAATGGATGGGTTTCCGGCCGAACCGCCCTTGCGTGCTTTTCCCGGACGTGAGATGCGAACCGCGCAAGTGAGGTCCTTCGGACCGCGGCGATTGTACCGGGCGGGCTGTCGGAGCGTCGAGTGGCAGGGCAGGGGGGAGTGGTCGCGCGGCGGCCGGAGCCAGGTGCCGATGTGTACGGCCCGGCGGCATGCGCCTGCACCTCAGCCGGCGGCCCGACCAGGTGTTGGGCTGCCGCCCACCGCGGTGGCAATCGAGATGCGTCCGGCTTGAACCGGGACGGCGGTCCGTTCCCCGGCCCACGTCGCGAAGAAGGAGGCCTTCCTCCACTCCTCGCCCGGCGTGCCGTGGCATGGCGCGGTCAGGATCCGGAAGGGAACGTCACTCCTCGTCGGCATCCCCGGCGCAGGCATCCTCGATGATCGCGTCGAGGCGTTCGATGCGCTTGGCACGCTGCTCTTCGCTCATCGGCTGGTACTTGCCCTCGTCATCCTGCACCATCAGGTCGTTGCCCGCGTTGGCGATCGCCGCACGCTGTTCCTTCGCCTTCTCGCAGGCCTCGCGTGCCTTCTCGCTGTCCCTCACCTTCACCTCCGTGGACGGATCGGTGGCCGGGTCATCGCTGGCGTCGGCGCTGTCCTCTTCGGCGCCCTCGGGCTGTTCCGCCGGCTTGGCGTAGGACGAATCCACGGCCTCCGACTGGCGATCCTTCGGCGGGGTCTGGCTGAACTGGACGTTGCCCTTCTCGTCGACCGACTTGTAGATGGTCGACGCGGCGGCGGGGCCGGCGGTCACCAGCCCGAGGGCGAGCAGCGCGGCGATGGCCGGCCGAAGAAAGGTCTGAAGGCGGGGTGCGATTCCTTGCATGATGGTTCTTCCAGATGGTTTGCTGTTGCCTTGGGCATTCACCCCTTGAGCATAAACCGGTTCGCGGGGGCAGAAAAGTCCCGCGGCCTGCGCGGCCACCCGAGCGAGGTGGCCGGCAGTCGCAAAGCACAAGGTGCCTTGATACACTATCCATTAATGTTTATTGCCACCCGGATACGAGACTAGCCAATGGCCGATCGACGCCTAAAGGTTTTCAACACGGTTGCCCGCCTGCTCAGCTTCACCAAGGCGGCAGAGGCATTGCACATGACGCAGCCTGCGGTGACGTTCCAGGTGAGGCAGCTGGAGGAGCACTTCGATACCCGGCTGTTCGACCGGACGCACAACCGCGTGACGCTCACGGACGTCGGGCACACGGTCTACGAGATATCCGAACGGATATTCGAGCTCTACGACGAGATGGACCGACGGGTCAAGGAGATGACCGGGGAGATCGGCGGTGCGCTCAACATCGGGGCGAGCATGACGGTGGCAGAGAACATGCTCCCCGCCCTGCTGGGCAATTTCCGCCAGGACCACCCGGACCTGTCCGTGCGACTGAAGGTCGGCAATACCGAATCGGTGGTCTCGATGGTCGAGCACAACGTGGTCGACCTGGCGCTGGTCGAGGGCAGCGTGACCAACAAGAACCTGCTGGTGGAGACATGCCGTCGCGACGAACTGGTCGTGATCATGCCGCCGGAACACGAGCTGACCGCCTATGCCGACGACGGTGTGCCGGTCGAGAAGCTGATGAGCTACCCGTTCATCTGCCGGGAGGAAGGCTCGGGTACCCGCGAAGTCGTGATCAGTTACATGAACGAGCAGGGGATGACCGAGGGCTGGGACGTGTGCATGGAGCTCGGCAGCCCCGAGGCCATCAAGGGTGCCGTCGAGGCAGGCATGGGACTCTCCATCATGTCGTCGGCCGGCATCACCAAGGAGCTCAAGCTCGGCCTGCTCAAGGCCGTCCCGTTGGCGCCGCGCCTGTTCCGGGACTTCTCGTTCGTTCGTCAACGCCACAAGTTCCGCTTGCCGGCGATGGAGCAATTGCTGGAGTTCTCGCGCGAGTATTGCCGCGAGAGCACACCCATGCATGACCTGGAGGTCATCCAGCAGACGGCCAACGGCGAGGAGGCCTAGCTCCTGCCA
>NZ_JBKGYT010000071.1:0-9296 GCF_046545975.1 Guyparkeria sp.
GGTGGCCGCCTTTTTCATCACGCCCGGTTCCTTAGGGCTTGGGCGCCTTGCCTCGCGGTTCGCTCATCAGACCCTTGACGATGGCGTAACAGCCCACCAGCAGCACCACGGTGAACGGTAGCCCCGCGGCGACCGCTGCCGACTGGAGCGCGGTCAGGCCGCCGCCGACGAGCAGCGCGATGGCGATTGCCCCTTCGATGACACCCCAGAAGACCCGCTGCGGCTTGGGGGCGTCGATCTTGCCGCCGGCCGTGATGGTGTCGATCACCAGCGAACCGGAGTCCGACGAGGTGATGAAGAACACGATCACCAGGAATATCGCGACGAACGAGGTGATCTCGGTAAGCGGCATCTGTCCGAGCACTTCGAACAGTTGCAGGGGCAGGTCGGCGTCCGCAGCGCCCTCGAACCCCTTCTGCACCTGGTCGATCGCGGTGGTGCCGAAGGCGGTCATCCAGAAGACGGATACGGTCGAGGGCACGAGGAGCACGGCCGTGAGGAACTCGCGCACGGATCGGCCGCGGGAGACCCGAGCGATGAACATGCCGACGAACGGCGACCAGCTGATCCACCAGGCCCAGTAGAACGTGGTCCAGCCCTGACTGAAGCTGGCGTCGTCGCGGCCGAACGGGTTGGAGAGGAACGGCAATTCGGCCACGTAGGAGCCCAGGTTCTTCACGAAGCCGGTCGCGATCAGAAGGGTCGGCCCAGCGATGACCACGAACATCAGCAGGATGAAGGCCAGTGCCAGGTTGAGCTCCGACAGGCGCTTGACCCCCTTGTCCACGCCCAGGACGATCGACACCACCGCGACGGCGGTGATCGCCGCGATCAGGAGCACCAGCGTGGTGTTTCCCTCCGGCACGTCGAACAGTGCTGACAGGCCCGCTGCGGCCTGTTGCGCGCCGATGCCGAGGGAGGTGGCGAGCCCGAACAGGGTCGCGAATACGGCGAGGATGTCGATGACGTGCCCCGGCCAGCCCCAGATGCGTTCACCGAGCAGCGGGTAGAACATCGAGCGTACCGTCAGGGGCAGGCCCTTGTTGTAGGAAAAGATTGCCAGCGACAGCGCCACGATCGCGTAGATCGCCCAGGGATGAAGCCCCCAGTGGAAGATCGTTGCGGCCATGCCAAGGCTCATGGCTGCGGACTCGTTTCCTTCGGCCGCACCCAGCGGGGCCGAGTCGGTCCGCGCCCCGTCCTCGCCCACGCTGATGCCGTCGAGCGCGGTACCGTAGTGCGTCATGGGCTCGGAGACGCCGTAGAACATCAGGCCCACGCCCATCCCCGCGGCGAACAGCATCGCGAACCAAGAAAGGTAGCTGAAGTCAGGCTTGGCGCCCGCGCCGCCGATGCGTACCCGGCCGAGCGGCGAGACGATCAGCACCAGGCAGAGAATCACGAACACGTTCGCCGAGGCGATCAGGAACCAGCTCATGTTCGAGTTGATCCAGTTCTTGGCGCCGTCGAACATCGCGCTCGACTGGTCCGGCAGGGCGAGCGTGAGGATGACGAAGGCGATGATCACCAGGGACGAGAAGGCGAACACCGCACCGTGGATGTCGATGTTCACGCCCATCGGGGCGGCCTGGTAGTTGTCCTGGCCGATCTTGTAGTCGGTGTCGATCAGGTTGGCCGGGCCCTCGGGAGCCGGGATGCCAACCGATTCGTTGCCGGTATCCGGGGAGTTTTCAGGTTTGTTGTCCACGAGATGCTCTCCGTAGTCGATTCGTTTCTGATTGGCGATTGTTGACGAGTCGTCTCACGGACGGACAAGGAAGACCGACACATCGGTGTGCGCGGCAACCTTGCTGCCGTTGGCCGGCATGATCGCGTCGATATGGTGGGGAAGATGCGTGCCCATGACGACGAGGTCTGCCCCGATATCGTCGACGGCCTTGATCAGGAAGTCGTCGAGGTCCACCGCAGGGTCGTGGCTGTTGTAGACCCGCGCGTCCGGTTCGTGGCCGTTGTCGGGGGCGTGTTCGTGGGCGAACGCCTGGAGCTTCTGGCGATACTCCTCCGGCGTTCTCGCGACCGAGCTTGGCTGTGACGTCGTCACGCCCACGTAGCAGAGAGCGGCGTGATAGTGCCGCGCCATGTCGGCGGCGACGGTCAGGGGCTTTTCCAGCGCCTCGAGATGCGCGAGGTCCACCGGCACCATGATTTTCTTGAACATGCAGTTGGCTCCTCTTGCGGTTGCATGACGGATTCTGGCCGGGTTTGTTGATCTCGAGCGACCTTTGATCCGATCCCTCAAGTCCGTTCGAGTATAGGCACCGAACTGACGGATTGTTCAAGGGTCCTTCGGGATCACGCAGCCAGTCACCATAACGCGGCTGTCAACCCGCGCCGACACTTGGAATGGCCGAAGGCGGTCGTTCTGACCTCGTTTCTAGTCCGTGGTCGTCAGGCGCCAGAGTGGCTGGCCGCTGGCAGCGTACTTGCGTTCGAAGAGCGTCAGAGGTTCCGGACCGATATCCAGCGGCGAGAGGCGGGTCGCTCGTCCGTGGAATTCCAGGGCGATGGACAGTTCCTCGAGGTAGACGCGCCAGTTGCTGCGCGCCTCGATGCGGCCGCCGAGCGCGACGAAGGCGGGAAAGACCGGGTGGGCGTGGAAGCGTCGCTTGAGATGCCGGGACTTGGGTTCGGGGTTCGGGTAGAGCAGGTAGTGGTGCGCCGGCTGCCAGCCGGCCTGTTGCGCCAGCCGCCAGAAGTCGATCAGGTCGGCCCGGACGAGCAGGCAGTTTTCCGGAGTGGTCGTGCGTCGGCGCGAGAGCCGGTCGGCGGAACGGTCGATCCCGACCACGAGGTGGTCCGGGTGGCGCGCGGCGAGGAGGCGGGTGCTGTCGCCGGTTCCGCAGCCGGAATCCAGGATCAGCGAACGCTCATCCGTGTCGACCCGATCGGCGACCGAGGCGAACGCCTGGCGGTTGTACTCGGCGATGGGCTTGGCGAATCGGTTTTCCGCGTGGCGCGCGACCACGGCCTCGAGTGCCTCGTGCGGGCCGGTCTGGGTGGACTGGACCGCCCGTGACCGTCCGAGTGCCTCCTCCCCGGGATCGACCGCGGGGGCATCCCGCCGGTTCATTGTTCTGCCCGGTGCGGTCCGTACTGCATGGGAAGGAAGAATCCGCTCATGATTCGCTGGCCCCGTCGCTTGCGCTGCGGGACACGGTGGGTGTGCGCCGCACCCGATCGCTCAGCAGGATCCCGGCCCACCGCGTCTGGGGATTGGAGTCGAGGGCGAGCTTGGCGATCATGGTCAGCGGCACGGCCAGCAGCATGCCGATCGGCCCGAACACCCAGCCCCAGACCAGCAGCGAGACGAGCACGATCACGGGCGACAGTCCCAGCGACCGGCCAAGCAGCCTTGGCTCGAGAATGCTGCCGATGCTGACGTTCACGACCAGATAGAGCATGCCGACCAGCACGACATCCAGCGGGTCGGCGCTGACGATGGCGACAAGCAGGGCAGGAATGGCGGCGATGAACGAGCCGATCGTCGGGATGAAGTTCAGCAGGCCGGCCAGAATGCCCCAGAGGATGGCGAAATCGATGCCGAGGAAGCTCAGCCCCACGCCGACCAGCAAACCGGTCAGGAGGCTGGCGCCCGTCTTGATCAGCAGGTAGCGGTACACCGACCGCAGGAAGCGCCTTGTGCGCACCCGCGCCCGGCGGCGCCCCGGAAACGCGGCGGTCAGCTTGTCGGCCAGGGTGCGTTCCTCGAGCAGCAGGAACATGAACGCCAGCAGTACCAGCAGGGTATGGGCGGTGAACTGGCCCAGGCCGGTGGCGATGCCGGTCGCCATTCCCGTGACGGTGCTGGCCTGGGGCAGCGGGATGGTCTCCGGCAGCAGTTCCGGTGGGGCGCCGCGGACCTCGAGTTCGTTGCGGATGTGGTCCAGCCAGCCGGCGAGCTTGGCCTGGTATTGCGGCGCCTGCACGGCAAGGCTTTCCGCCGCCCCTTGCAACGCCAGGAACAGGAGAAAGAAGGCGAAGCCGACCAGCGAGAACAGCAGCAGGATCGAGACGAGGCTCGGTACCCCTCGGCGTTGCATCCAGGCCATCAGTGGGGCGCTGATGATGGCCAGGAACGCCGCGAGGAGAAACGGCGTGACGATGTGGCTGACGGTCTTCAGGCCGGCCAGGAGGATGAACAGGGCCGCCCCGCCGACGAGCCAGACGAATGGCCCGGGGCGCTGGGGTCGTTCGGGAGACCAGGGTGACAATTGTCCGTGGTTCATCGGAGTCTCAGCTTTTCGCGGTGATGCCATGCTGCCGCAGCAACGGGTCGATGCTCGGCTCCCGGCCGCGGAAGGCCTTGAAGAGTGACATCGGGTCCTCGCTGCCGCCACGCTCGAGGACGTGCACCAGGAAGTCGGCGCCCGTCCGCTCGTTGAACACGCCGTCCTCCTCGAAGCGGGAGTAGGCATCCGCGGAGAGGACCTCGGCCCACTTGTAGCTGTAGTAGCCCGCGGCGTATCCGCCGGCGAAGATATGGGCGAACCCGTGCTGGAAGCGATTGTATTCCGGGGGCTGGATCACGGCCACCTGTCGGCGGACCCGGTCCAGCGTCTCCTGGATTCTCGCCCCGGTGTCGGGATCGTATTCTTGGTGCAGGATCAGGTCGAAGAGCGAGAACTCCAGCTGACGCACCATCTGCATGCCGGACTGGAACTGGCGTGCGGCCCGCATGGACTCGAACAGTGCCTGCGGCAGGGGTTCACCGGTTTCGTGGTGGCGGGCGAACAGGTCGAGCGCCTCGCGTTCCCAGCACCAGTTCTCCAGGAACTGGCTGGGCAGTTCCACCGCATCCCAGGCCACGCCCTGTATGCCGGCCACGCCGGCGGTTTCGACCCGGGTGAGCAGATGGTGCAGCCCGTGGCCGAACTCGTGGAACAGGGTGGTTACCTCGTCGTGGGTGAGCAGGGCCGGCGCGTCGCCCGTCGGCGGGGTGAAGTTGCAGGTCAGGAAGGCGGCGGGCACCTGCAGGCTGCCGTCCTCGCGGCGTCGGCGCTGGATGCAGTCGGCCATCCACGCCCCGCCTCGCTTGTGCTTGCGCGCGTAGAGATCGAGATAGAAGCGGCCACGCCGTTCACCCGAACGGTCGTGGATCTCGTAGAAGCGCACGTCGGGGTGCCAGACCGGGACGTCTGGTCGCTCGGTGACCCGGATGCCGAACAGGCGCCCGACCACCTGGAACAGCCCGTCGACCACCCGGTCTGCCGGGAAGTACGGCTTGAGTTGCTCCTGCGAGATCGAGAAGCGCGCCTCGCGGAGCTTCTCGCTGTAGAAGGCGACATCCCAGGGGGCGAGTTCCTCCGGGCCGCCGGCGTCCCGGGCGAACTCGGCGAGCTCCCGGATCTCCTGCCGGGCCCGGGGCAGGGCCTGTTCGGCCAGGCGCTCGAGGAAATCCAGCACCGCCGTCGGGCTGTCGGCCATCTTCGTGGCCAGCGAGCGTTCGGCGTAGTTGGCGAACCCGAGCAGGCCCGCGATTTCGTGCCGGATCGCCAGGATGCGCTCCATGACCGGCGTGTTGTCCCAGCGGCCCCCGTGCGGGCCCACGTCCGAGGCCCGGGTGACGAAGGCCTCGTAAACGGTCTCCCGGAGATCGCGATCCTCGGCATGAGTCATCACCGCAATGAAGCTGGGGAAATCCAGCGTGATGCGCCAGCCCGGTTCGTTTTCCGCCTCGGCCGCCTGACGGAACATCGCCCGGCTCGATTCGGGGACGCCGGCAAGCCGCGCCTCGTCGGTGAGCGTGAGTGACCAGGCATTGGTCGCGTCGAGCAGGTTGTTGGCGAAGGTCGTCGTCAGCCGGGACAGCTCGCTCTTCAACGCCTTGAAGCGGGCCTTGTCCTGATCGGGCAGGTCGACGCCGGACAGGCGGAAATCGCGCAAGGTGTTTTCGATAACCTTCTGTCTTTCCGCAGAAAGGCCATCGAACTCCTCGCCGGAGCGGATCGCTTCATAGGCGCGGTAGAGCGCCTCGTTCTGACCCAGTTCCGTGGCGTAGTCGGAGAGCCTGGGCAGGCAGGCCTCGTAGGCGGTGCGCACTTCGGGGCCGTTCATCACGGCATTGAGGTGGCTCACCGGCGCCCAGGTACGGTCGATCCGGTCGGCCATCTCGTCCATCGGGGCGGCGAAGTTCTCCCAGGTGAACGGCGCGCCCTGCGCTAGGCGCCGGCGGATCCGCTCGCGGTTGTCGGCCAGGATGTGGTCGATGGCGGGTTCGACGTGCTCGGGTCGGATGGAATCGAAACGGGGCAGGTCGGGCGTGTCGAGTAGCGGGTTGGCCATCGGGTGCGGTCTCGTGTCTTGCGGTGGCGTGGTGCGGATGGGACAGATTAGCATTTCTGCCGCCTTCGCCGGGACGCGCCGCGGCAGGATCCCGCTCAGATGATCTCGTCCTCGTCGAAGAGCGGATCGGCATCCAGGTGGGCGACCAGCGTGTCCAGCGTCTGCTCCGGCTGGGCCCGCGACGCCAGCCGGGCGACATGGAACAGGGCGTCGCCCTCGTTGAGCACGGGCAGGTTGTTGCGTCCGATGATGAGACCGGCCTCCGGGGCCGGCACCTCGATGTCCACCTGCCCGAACGGATCGGAAATGATGCCCAGCGTCTCGCCGGCATCGACGGAGTCGCCGATGTTGCGGAAGGTTCGCAACAGCCCGCCCACCGGCGCCCGGACCCAACGGCTGCCGGTGCTGACCATGGGCTTGACGCGGCTTTCCCGGATGCCCCTGGAGGGGATCATCTCGAGGGCATGCATGACGCGCAGGCAGCCGGAGACGCCGACGCGAACGCCGAATTCGTCGAAGCGGAGTGCCTCGCCGGCCTCGTAGAGGAGGAGATCGACCCCGCGATCGATCGCCGCCTGCCGCAGGGAGCCTTCGCGCAGTTCGGACTTGAGAATGACCGGCGCGCCGAATGCCTGGGCCATCTGCAGGGCGCGTTTCGTGGTCGAGGCGACGCGCAACTGCGGGAGATTGCCGCGATGGATCGCCGCCGAATGCAGGTCGATCCCGACGTCCGACCGGGCGACGATCTCTTCCATGAACAGGTGCGCGAGCCGTGCGGCAAGCGAGCCCTTCGGTCCACCGGGGAAGGACCGGTTGAGGTCGCGCCGGTCGGGAAGGTAGCGCGACTGGTTCATGAAGCCGAAGGCGTTGACGATCGGCACGGCGAGCAGGGTGCCGCGCAGGGTCTCGAGATTGCGGGCCCTCAGGAGCCGTCGCACGATCTCCACCCCGATCACCTCGTCGCCGTGGACCGCGGCACTGACGAACATCACCGGCCCGGGTCGGCGCCCGTGCACCACGTGGACGGACATGGTCACGGGCGTGTGATCGGAGAGGATGCTGACCGGGAGGTCGACGATACGGCGCTCGCCGGGGGCGACTTCCTGGTCGCCGATGCGAAACGGGGCAGGCATCAGCCCTTGCCCCGCGTGCGGGTGGCGTTGGGCCGGGCCTTCTTCTCGAGGAAGGTGATGATCTTGCCGGCGATGTCGATGCCGGTGGCCTTCTCCACGCCCTCCAGCCCCGGCGAGGAATTGACCTCCATGACCACCGGTCCGTGATTGGACCGGAGCATGTCCACGCCGCAGACGTTGAGCCCCATGGCCTTGGCCGCCCGAACGGCGGTGGAGCGCTCCTCCGGGGTGATGCGAATCGCCTGGGCGCTGCCGCCGCGGTGGAGGTTCGAGCGGAACTCGCCCTCGGCGCCCTTGCGCTGCATGGTGGCCACCACCTTGCCGTCGACGACCAGGGCACGGATGTCGGTGCCCCCGGCCTCCTTGATGAATTCCTGCACGAGGATGTTCACCCCGGCGCCGCGGAAGGCCTCGATCACCGACTTGGCCGAGCGGTCGGTGTCGGCCAGCACCACCCCGATCCCCTGGGTGCCCTCCAGCAGCTTGATGACCACCGGGGTTCCGCCGGCCAGCTTGATGACCTCGTCGGTCTGCTTGGGGTCATGGGCGAAGGTCGTCACCGGCAGCCCGATGCCCGACCGGGCGAGCAGTTGCATCGAGCGCAGCTTGTCGCGGGAGCGCTCGATGGCCACCGACTCGTTCATCGGGAAGACCCCCATCATCTCGAACTGGCGCAGCACCGCCAGGCCGTAGAAGGTCACCGAGGCGCCGATGCGCGGGATCACCGCGTCGTACAGGGGCAGCTTCTCGCCGTTGTAGTAGATCTCGGGGCGTCGCGTGGCGATGTTCATGTAGCAGCGCAGCGTGTCGATGATCTCGAGGCTGTGTCCACGTTCCTCCGCGGCTTCGCGCAGCCGCTGGTGGGAATAGAGATCGGCGTTTCTGGCCAGCATCGCGAAATTCATGAAAGCTCCACCTCAAGCGGTCCTGTCCCTTGTGCTCGGATCTTCCGTGGACAGGTTCAATGACGAAATCAGGCCGCCCCTCGGCGGACCGACGAGAAAGGATCGCCCCGGGTCGACCAGCAAGCCGTGGCGACGGACCGCGGTCCGTCCGAGGATCAGGTCGAAGCCCATTTCCTTGCGGTCCGTCAGCGAGACATCGATCCCCCAGTGTCGGTTTCCGAGCACCAGTGTGGTGTGGATGACGATACGCGTCTGGGGCACGCCGCTGGTGTTCTTGATGGCGCGCCGATCGACGATACGGGCGGACACCGGTTCGCAGTCCCGGGCGTGGTAGGGCGGGGTGAGAAAGCGTACCCAGGGGTGACCGTAGCGCCAGAATTCCTCGACATCCTCGGCATGCAGGGCCGTCGTCCGGGCACCCGTGTCGATCTTGGCCTTGATCCGCCCGATGGACAACTCGGGCAGGGCGACGTTCTCCCGCCAGCCGATGATCAGTTGCTTGCGTGGCCTGTGCGATCCCGGTGCCATCCGGTATCCCTCCCGTCGGGGTGATGATTCTCGGGCACGTGTTCACTGAACTTTAGACGCTCGAAACGTGGCACGAGGGAAAGGTCCCGGGATGCCGGTGGTCGCAAGGTCAACCACGGCGAACGCGGGAGCCGGGCACAACGAAAGAACCCCTGACTGGATGCGTCTCCGAGTCAGGGGTTCTCAATCTGGTTGCGGGAGCAGGATTCGAACCTGCGACCTTCGGGTTATGAGCCCGACGAGCTACCGAACTGCTCCATCCCGCGTCTGTTGGGGCGCATTGTACGCCGAGCGCTTTCCCTGTCAAGGGCTACCCATTCGAATGCCCGGCGGGGGAGCAAAAAAATCCCCGGCCGGTGCCGGGGATTTTCGATCTGGTTGCGGGAGCAGGATTCGAACCTGCGACCTTCGGGTTATGAGCCCGACG
>NZ_JBKGYT010000072.1:0-8897 GCF_046545975.1 Guyparkeria sp.
ACACTCGACCCCAATGCCGACGACTACGTCTCGCGCGTGTTCGGGCCGAAGAACTACATGGTGCTCGACCACGTCTCGCGCCTGCCCGAGAAGCTCCCGGCGCTGTACCTGTCGATGACCAAGTAACGAACACGAAACCACGGCGCTTGCGGCGCCCACTGGCCCCGTCCCGCCCCTGTCTGGCTCATCCTGCCGCTCACGGGCCGGGGTCGCATTCGATAAACGGGAATGAACGGCCCGGCCACCGGCCGGCGGTACCGGAAAGGATGAGACGATGATCGAACTGCAATGGCTGATACCCCTGCTGCCCTTCCTTGCAGCGCTGCTGGTGCACCTGCTCGGTGGCCGGATGGGCAAGCGGGTCGCGCGACTCAGCGTCGGGCTCAACCTGGTCGTGGTGGTGATCGCGGCCTTCCAGTTGGCCGCCTACATCGCCGGCGACACCGGCCCGCAATGGATGGGGCTCGCCAATGGCTGGGGCAGCCTGCAGCTCGATCCGCTGAGCGCCATCATGGCGCTGGTGGTTTCCGCCATCAGCCTGGTGGTGCACGTCTACTCCATTCGCTACATGGTCGAGGAGCCCGGTTACGGGCGCTTCTTCATGCTGCTCGACCTGATGACCGGCTCGATCCTGCTGATGGTCATGGCCGGCGACCTGATCACCCTGCTGATCGCCTGGCACCTGATCGGCGTGATGCTCTACTTCCTGCTCGCGCACAACACCGAGCCGCCGACCGCGCAGCGCTACGCCTTCTGGACGTTCATCACCTACCGGCTGGGTGACCTGCCGCTGGTGCTCGCCGCCGTGATCCTGTTCCAGGCCTACGGCGCACTCGACTTCCCGACCCTGTTCGCGCGCATCGCCGAGACGCCTGAGGTGCGCACGTTCCTGGACCTGCCGGTCACGGGCACCGTGGCCTTCCTCGTCGCCCTGTCGGCCTTCGCCAAGTCGGCCCAGTTCCCGCTGCACACTTGGCTGCCCTACACCATGGAAGGCCCCACGCCGGTCTCGGCCCTGATGCACGCGGGCATCGTCAACGCCGGCGGGATCATCATCAACCGCTTCGCGCCGGTGTTCGTCCACAGCGGCGAGATCCTGCACCTGCTGTTCGTGGTGGGCCTGGTCACCGCGCTGATCGGCTCGGTGCTGATGCTCACGCAGAACGACATCAAGAAGTCGCTCGGCTACTCCACCATGGGCCAGATGGGCTTCATGATCATGGAGACTGGCGCGGGCGCCTTCGCGCTGGCGATCTTCCACCTGATCGCCCACGGCCTGTTCAAGGGCACCATGTTCCTCGGCGCGGGCAATGTCATCGGCGCGGCGCGCAAGCACGACGGCGTGCCCAACGATCCCCTCTACGACTTCCTGGTCGAGCGCAAGTCCGCCCCGGCGCGCCTGCCCTGGCTGATCATCGGCGCGGTCACGCTGATCGTGCCGCTGGCCATCCTCGTGATGGCCCATGCCTGGGTGGCCGAGGACTTCTTCCAGAAGCAGGGCGCGATCGTGCTCTTGTTCTTCGGCTGGATCACCGGCGTGCAGGTGCTGTTCGCCACGCACCGTCTCGACACGGAGAACCCGATCCGGATGATGGCGCTGATCATCCTCTCGTTTGCATTGATCGTGGTCGGCTACAGCTTCGTCGGTCATACCTTCGAGAACTTCCTCTACCCGGATGCCGCCTTCCGTGACGCGCTCTACACCGCCGCGGGCATCGACAAGGTCACCTTCGACATGCTGGTGGTCCTGCTGGCGCTGATCGTGGTGCTCGGCTGGATGGGGGCGTATCTCACCAACGTGCGCCGCCAGCGCATCGACGAGGGCCACGGCAACACCCGGCTGACGCTGTACTCGCTGTTCTCGCGGGAGTTCTACGTCGCCGACGTCTACGACCGCATGACGGTCACGCTGCTTGACCTCTCCAAGCGCCTGAATGTCTGGTTGAAGTGGAGTTGATATGACCGGTCTGCTGATCATCCTCGCGGCGTTCTTCCTGCCGCTGTTCCCGGCCAGCCTCGTGTTCAACCGCCTGGCCGCCCGCGTCCGGAATCCGCTGGCGCGACTGGCACTGTTCATCGTCTGGCCGCAGATCGGCGTGTTCCTGATCCTGTGGGGCGATCTCGCGCCCGCCGGGCCGGTGCTGGCGATCTGGGCGAGCCTGAGCGCGATCTTCTACGCCTTCCGGATGCTGACCGTCCGCGAGGTCGGCCGCTGGGCGGCCATGCTGGCCAGCTCGGCCTGGCCGCTGGTCTGGCTGTTCGTCATGCAGGTACCGGCCGAGGCCGACCTGGTGGCCTTCACCCTGGCGCTGACGGTCGCCCCGGTGCTGATGCTGCTGGTGCGCGATGCCATGGCCCGACGCCTGGAAGCCGCCTACACCGGACTGCACGGCGGGCTTGCCCGCGATCTCCCGAGGCTGTCGGGCGTGATCGTGATCGCCACGCTCGCGGCGATGGCCCTGCCGCTGTTTCCCGGCTTCTTCGCCCTGCTGGCCGTGCTGGGCGGCGCGACGCTGCCGGTCGCGATCGCTACCCTGCTGACCTGGCTCTTGTGGAGCTGGGCCGGCGCTCGCCTGCTGCAGGGCACGGTATTCGGCCCACGCAGCGGCCCCATCGCCGCCGACCTGCCCGTTTCGACCACCTGGCTGGTCTCCGGACTGATCGTGGTGATCGTGGCTGCCGGACTGCTCTGGACTGGAGGTGCTGTATGACCCTTCCCCTCGGACGCGGACTGAAGATCCGCTCGATGGTGCACATGGCCGCCGAGCCGATCCCGAATTTCTGGCCGATGCGCACCTTCATCCACCACAACCCGCTGCACGGGCTGGAGGACCTCCCCTTCCCCGAGGCGATCGAGCAGGGCAAGGCGCTGTTCCACGGCCGCGGCTTCCTGCCCCGCGCCGACTACCAGCGGCTGCACACCGAGGGACGCCTCGACCGCGACACCATCGAGGAGCGGGTTGCCGAGGCCCTGGCCGAGCGGCCGGCGCTGCGGGAGATCGGCGGTCAGGACCTGCTGTGCACGCTGCTGACCGAACGGCGCGAGCCGGTGATCACCAAGCGCACCGTGGCCGACGTCGATGACGTCGCCAGGGCCCTGCAACGCCAGCCTGCCAGCGAGCAGGCGCCCATGGACGTCGAGACGCTGGCCGATCGCCTGCGGGGATGCTTCCCCGCCGAGCGCCCCCTCTACGAGGCGCTCGACCTCCTGTTCGACACGCGCATCGGCGAGACACTCGACGAACTGCTGATCAAGACCTGTCTCGACTTCTTCGACGAGGGCCAGTCGGCCTGGCAGATGCCGGGGCGTGAACAGGGCCTGTTCACCGCCTGGAGCGCACTGGCGCGTCGCAACCTGCGCCTGTTCCTGCGCGGTCTGCACATCCAGAAGATCCTGGTGCAGAGCGAGACCCCGGAGGGGATCATCGCCTACATCCTCGACGAACTGGGTATCCCGGAGTCGGTGTGGCAGGACCTGATCGTGCGCGAACTGACTCACATGCACGGCTGGGCGGGCTTCATCCGCTGGCGGTCGACGGCGAGCCACTACCACTGGTCCAAGGAACATCCGGCTGACCTGGTCGACTTCCTTGCCATTCGACTGGTGCTGGCCCTGGCCCTGATCCGCGAGCACGCCCGACGGCGAAAGATGCCCGGCAACCGTGAAGCGCTCGAGGCGCTGATCACCGAACGCCCGGCCGAATGCTACCTGCGCCACGAGCTGTTCACCGGCGACGTGCTTCCGGCCCAGGCTGAGGCGATCGAGGACGTGGTCGCCCGCGGGCGCCCCGCGCGGGTCGCCGAGGTGCTGTCCCGCTACCTGCCGGCCAAGCGTCGCGCCGAGGGCGAGCGGCAGGCCCGGGCGCTCGACGAGCTCGCCGAACTGGCCGGCACGCCGTCGATCTTCCGCGAGCTCGACGAATCGCGGCTGGCCGAGGTGCTCGACGAGCTGGCCGCCTTCGAGAAGCGTGAGGGCATGCTCTGGCTGGAGGCCATGGAGGCGACCTACCGTCGCTCGATGCTCGGCAAGCTGCGCCTGACCGCCGCCGAACCGCGCGAGAAGCGCCCCTTCGCCCAGATGCTGTTCTGCATCGACGTGCGCTCCGAGCGCATCCGTCGCCAGCTCGAGACCATCGGCGACTACCAGACCTACGGCATCGCCGGCTTCTTCGGCGTGCCGGTCAGCCTGATCGCGCTGGGCAAGGGCAGCGAGGATCATCTATGCCCGGTGGTGGTCACGCCCAAGAACCTGGTGCTGGAAGTCGCCACGGGCGCTGAGCGGATCGACACCGACCTCTACTCCTCGGCCGAGCACGTGCTGCACGATCTCAAGCACTCGGTGCTCTCGCCCTACTTCACCGTCGAGGCGATCGGGCTGCTGTTCGGCTTCGACATGATCGGCAAGACCATCGCGCCGTCCGCCTACAACCGCTGGCGCCACAAGATCGAGTCGGACAAGCCCTCGACCCGCCTGATGGTCGACAAGCTCACGCGTGAGCAGGCCGACTCGGTGGTCCGCGCCCTGCAGCGCGTGATCATCGTCAAGGCGATCCACCAGGAGTTCGGCATCGAGCGCGAGTCGATCACCGACTCGATGGTCCGCGAGTTGCGCGAGGCGGCGATGGAAAAGCACGTCGGCCCCACCCGTTTCGCCCGCGACTTCGCCCTGAGCGAGACCGCCGAAGCCAAGTTCATCAAGACCCTGCAGGGCGACTACCGCATCAACCGCTCCTACGCGCAGATGCAGCTCGAGCGTCTTGGCCGGATCGGCTTCTCGCTCGACGAGCAGACCTACTTCGTCGCCCAGGCCCTGCGCTCGATCGGCCTGACCGAGCAATTCTCGCGCTTCGTCATCCTCACCGGCCACGGCAGCCAGTCGGACAACAACCCCTACGAGTCCGCCCTCGACTGCGGCGCCTGCGGCGGCAGTCACGGGCTGGTGAGCGCCCGGGTACTGGCCCACATGGGCAACAAGCCGGAGGTGCGCCGCCGACTGCGCAAGGAAGGCATCGACATCCCCGACGATGCCTGGTTCCTGCCGGCGTTCCACAACACCACCTCGGACGAGATCAAGCTGCACGACCTCGACCTGCTGCCGGCCAGCCATCTGGTCTACCTCGAGCGGCTGCGCAACGGTCTGCGCGCGGCGATGCGCCGGACCGCCGCCGAGCGGCTGCAGACGCTCGATCCGGACGTCGACCCGACGCTCGACGCGGTCAAGGCCGCGCGACGGATCCGGCGCAACACCGTCGACTGGACCCAGGTGCGCCCCGAGTGGGGGCTGGCGCGCAACGCCGGGTTCATCATCGGGCGACGCCACCTCACCGAGGCGACCGACCTGGAAGGCCGCACCTTCCTGCAGTCCTACGACTACCGGGTCGACCCCAAGGGCCGGCTGCTCGAGAGCATCCTCACCGGCCCGCTGGTCGTCGGCCAGTGGATCAACATGGAGCACTACTTCTCGGCGGTCGACAACGAGCACTACGGCTCCGGCAGCAAGGCCTACCACAACGTGGCCTGCCGTCTCGGCGTGATCACCGGCAACCTTTCCGACCTGCGTACCGGCCTGCCCTCGCAGACGGTGCTTTTCGACGGCTTGCCGTACCATGACCCCATCCGGCTGCTCACGGTCATCGAGGCCCCGTTCGAACACGCCCGCGCGGCGATCGATGGCGTATCCAAGGTCAAGAGCCTGGTGACCAACGGCTGGGTGCTGATGGTGATCCTCGATCCCGAGACCGGCCGACTGCACCGATTCGTCGACGGCGAGTGGCGGGAGGAGCCCCTGCCCACCGCCGGGCATGACGCGACCGATCAACCTGCTGCGGAGGAGATCCCTGCATGAACAACCTGAACCTAAAACCGCTGAAGAAGCTCGAGATCATCCTCGAGGGCGAGCACCAGGCCTTCGCCACCGACCTGCTCGACCGCGCCGGCGTGAAGGGCTACACCATCATCGGCAATCTCTCCGGCAAGGGCAGCCAGGGCTTTCACGAAGGCCACCTGATGTTCAACGAGGACGAGGTGCTTATCATGATCATCGCCGCGGTACCCGAGGAACTGGTCGAGCCGATCCTCGAGGGCTTCACGCCCTTCTTCAACAAGCACAGCGGCGTGGTCTTCATCTCCGACATCCAGGTCAGCCGCCTGGTGAAGTTCAAGGGTTGAGCGCGCCACCCGACTGACCGGCGCGCCCCCGACACCGACATCCACCCAGAATTCGAGAGTGCAACATGCTGTTTGACCAGACACCACAAACCGACTCGAGCGGTGCCAACCCCGACGAGTACCGCATCAAGACCGAGCCCTACTACCGTACGGTCCACGACGAGGTGAATCTCTACGAGGCCGCCTACAAGGCCCGCATGCCGATGATGCTCAAGGGCCCGACCGGCTCGGGCAAGACCCGCTTCGTCGAGTACATGGCCTGGAAGCTGCAGCGCCCGCTGATCAGCGTGGCCTGCAACGAGGACATGACCGCCTCCGACCTGGTCGGCCGCTACCTCCTGGACAAGGACGGCACCCGCTGGCAGGACGGCCCGCTGACGATGGCCGCGCGCATGGGCGCGATCTGCTACCTCGACGAGATCGTCGAGGCACGCCAGGACACCACGGTCGTCATTCACCCGCTGACCGACCACCGCCGGGTCCTGCCACTGGAGAAGAAGGGCGAGCTCGTCGAGGCGCACCCCGACTTCCAGATCGTCATCTCCTACAACCCGGGCTACCAGAACCTGATGAAGGACCTGAAGCAGTCGACCAAGCAGCGCTTCGGCGCGCTCGACTTCGACTACCCGGACCCGGAGACCGAGACCGAGATCCTCGCCCACGAGACCGGGGTCGACCGCGACACCGCCGGCAAGCTGGTCGAGATCGCCCAGCGGGCGCGCAACCTCAAGGGCCACGGCCTGGACGAGGGCATCTCCACCCGCCTGCTGGTCTACGCAGGCCAGCTGATCGCCAAGGGCGTCGACCCGCGCGACGCCTGCTCCATGACCCTGGTCCGTCCGATCACCGACGACCCGGACATGCGCGACACCCTCGACTCGGCGGTCAGCGCGTTCTTCTCGTAAGGAGGAACGCCGTTCCCAACGACAAACGCCCAGCCAATCGGCTGGGCGTTTCTGTTTCCGGAGGAATCGACCATTGAAGGGCAGGCATGTCTTTGCCCCGGACCGGCTTTAGCTGTCCCCTCACGGAGCCCTGACCGTGGCGGACTTGCCAGGCCGTTGGACGGCCCACGTGAGCTCCTGTTGTGGCGGAACGGTACCGGATTCACGTTGCAACCCCGGCCCCCGCGGACTATTGCTTGCAAGACATCTTTCGGAAACCCATGGACGAGGGCCCCGCATGCATCCCGTTTTCCGCTCCCTTCTGCCGATGATCGCGGCCTTCCTTCTGGCCGGCACGGTCCAGGCGAACGAGGTCCGGGCTGACAGCGGCCCGCCCGACGAGCAGCTGACCATCCTCACCGAGGACTACCCGCCGCTCAACTACCGGGAGGACGGGCAAATCACCGGCCAGGCCACCGCCATCGTCCGGGCGATGGCCGACGCGGTGGGCGAATCGCCCCGCTACGAGCTGACCCGCTGGGATGACGGCTACCGTGCGGCGACCCGCGGCCCCGACACGGCGCTCTACAGCACCGCGATGACCGAGAAGCGGAAGAAGGCGTTGCAGTGGGTCGGCCCCATCGGCGCGGTGGACACCAGCCTCTATGCCCTGTCGGATGCGGCAATCCGCGTGAACAACCTCGCCGATGCCCGCCGGGCGGAGGGTATCGCCACGGTGACCGACTATTACAGCGAGGAACAGCTCGAAGAAAAGGACTTCGACAATCTCGTCCGCCACGACGATGAACGTGCGGCCGTGCAGAGCCTGCTCGACGGCGAGACCACGCTCCTGGCCGCCAGCAACGTCGCCCTGCCGCGACTGCTGGCGGAGCTCGGTGCGGACAGCGACACGGTCGAGCCGGTCTTCACCCTGTCCACCGACCTGACCTACCTGGCCTTCTCCCCGGACGTGGCCGGCGAGCGCGTCGCGCGCTGGCAGGCAGCACTGGACGACATGAAGGCAGACGGCCGCTTCACGTCCATCTACCGCCAGTGGCTGCCCGACAGCCACCCGCCCGGGACCGTCCAGCTGGTGACCGAGGACTATCCGCCGCTCACCTACCGGAAGAACGGCCGGGCCACCGGCTTCGTCACCGACGTGGTCCGCGAGATCACCGACCGGCTGGCCATCGACGCCCCCATCCGCCTGACCACCTGGGACAACGCCTATCAAATGGCCCGCGTCCATCCCGACGTGGTGCTCTTCAGTGCCGAGCGCACCCCGGAACGCGAGGACATGTTCCACTGGGTGGGCCCGGTCGGCACCAACAAGGCCATCCTCTACGCGAAAGCGGGCAGCGACCTGAGCCTCGACGACCTGGACGCCGCCCGCGACGTGGACACCATCGCCACCACCAGTGACTGGTTCACCGAGCAACACCTGCAGGACGCCGACTTCACCAACCTGGAAAGCCGCCCCGAACCGGTCGACGCCGTGCGTGCCGTGATGGAAGGCGACGCCGAGCTCACCATCCTCACCGACAGCACCGCACCGAACATCGTGGCACAGGCCGGCTATCGGATGGCCGATCTGAAGCCCCTGCTGACGGTGCTGACCACCGACTACTACATCGCCATCTCCCGGGACACCCCGGAACGGACCGTCCGCCAATGGCGCGAGGCGCTCGACGCGATCGAGGCCGACGGCAGGCTGGACACCATTCGGGAACGCTACTTCCCGGAACGATGAGAGACCGCCGCATCCCCCTGCTCCATCAACGTGGTCCGTTCGATCACCGACGACCCGGACATGCGCGACACCCTCGACTCGGCGGTCGCCGCGTT
>NZ_JBKGYT010000073.1:0-8859 GCF_046545975.1 Guyparkeria sp.
GGTGGGTGTGGGAGCGGCTGTCCTGTTTTCGGACTGGCAACCACCAACGTCCCCTGGCAAGGAAATCCCGGTCGGGACACGCGCCTATAGCGGGTTTCGCCCGCCGGGCACTGTGGCTCCATGGCCGGTCACGCCTTCTCGGCGCAGGGGCGCTCACGCGATCACAACACGATCCGCACCCGCCTGCCCCGAAACTCGATCTCCCCGTCACCGTCCCCGTCTGCCGTCACCCGCAACACGTGGGGATCGACGAACACGGCGTCCATGCGCAGCGACCGGCGGGTCCGCATGCGGTAGCCATGGCAGACTCGCCACGGGGCACATCGCGGCTACGCGTGGCCTCCCCCGGCGGCACGTAGAGCAGGAACGGCCGACCGGCCTCGGCCTGCACCGTCTGCCCGCCTTCGGTGACCTCGTGCAGGGGCGCATCGAACGCGCGGGTGCGGAACGTCCAGGCGTGGTGTTGCCGGCCGTCGGCGCGATAGCGCAGTTCGACGCGGTATGCCTGTCCCCAGCCGAGCCGTTCGCCGGGGAACAGCACGAACTGGTGCGCGGTCAGCAGGCCGTGCGGGTCGTTGTCCTGCTGGCGCTGGACGATCGCCGGTACCTCGCGCCCCGTCTCCTGCTCGAACAGGCGCAGGCTCACCGACTCCGGCGGCTCGCTGAAGTGGGCGGGGTTAAAGCCGACCGAGACCGGGTAGCCGCTGAAGTCGTGTTCGGGCAGCGGGTCGGGCTGCTCGGAGTGGAACACCGGCGGGACGTCCTCGGCCCCGTCGCCGGCCGGGACGGCGGAGCGTGATCCAGGCGGGTGTGTATCGGGGGTGGCGAGCTAGCCGGCAACCATGTCCGGCCGGTAGGGGCAGGCACGGTTGCGACCGGCCTCCTTGGCCGCGTACATGGCCGTGTCGGCCTGCTTGAGCAGGTCCTCGTCATCGACCGGTTCGTCCTGCGGGTAGAAGCTGTACCCGGCCGAGGCGGTGACCTGGACGGGCTTGCCGTCGATCACGCGCTCGCGGGCGGCAGCCTCGACCAGGCGGGCGATGACGGGTTCGGCGGCCGCCGGCTCGGTCAGCGCACCCAGCACCACGACGAACTCGTCGCCGCTGATGCGCGCCAGCGTGTCGACCTCGCGCAACTGGGCGGCGAAGTCCTTCGACACCTCGATCAGCAGCCGGTCGCCCATGTCGTGGCCGTAACGGTCGTTGACGCCCTTGAAGCCGTCGAGATCGAGGAAGACGACGGCCAGCACGCCGCCCCTGCGCCGCGTCTGGGCCATGGCGTGGCGCAGCCGGTCGGCCATCAGCACGCGATTGGGCAGGCCGGTCAGCGCATCGTGGCTGGCACGGTGTTCGAGCTGCTTCTGGTAGGTCTTGAGATCGGTGATGTCCGAGGCCAGTGCCATGTAGTTGCTGGGGTGCCCATCGGCGTCCCGCACCAGGCTGACGGTAAGCCGTTCGGCGAACAGGCTGCCGTCCTTGCGCCGGTTCCAGAGCTCGCCGGTCCAGTAGCCCTTGTGCCGCAGGCGCTGCCACATCCGGCGGTAGAAGGCTGCGTCCTGTTTCCCGGAACGCAGGAATGCCGGCGTCCGGCCGATCACCTCGTCGCGTCGCCACCCGGTCATGCGGACGAACGCGGCGTTGACGTCGACGATGTGCGCGTCGAGGTCGGTGATCATGATGGCCTCGCGGGCATGCACGAACACCGAGGCGGCGAGTTGGAGGTCCTGCTCCATCCGCTTGCGGTCGGAGATGTCCTGATGCGTGCCCCACATGCGCAACGGCCGGCCGTCCCCGGTCCATTCCAGCACCCGGCCGCGGCTGAGCACCCAGACCCAGTGCCCGCCACGATGGCACATCCGCATCTCGCAGTCGTAGTAATGCGCCTTGCCGGAAAAGCAGGCCTCCAGCATCCGGTTGGACTTCTCCAGGTCGTCGGAATGGACCAGGCCTTCCCAGGTGGCGATGGAGACCGGTTCCAGCTCGGCCAGACGGTAACCGAGCATCTCTGCCCAGCGCTCGTTGAAGTGGGTCTCGCCGGTCTGGACGTTCCATTCCCAGGTCCCCGTGGCCGTTCCCTCGATCACGTTGGCCAGGCGCCGACGCTCCTCGGCCAGCGCGGCCTCGGCTCGCACCCGCTCGGTGACGTCGTGGATGATCACGAAGAAATGCTTCCTGCCGTGTCCCACGCCCCTCATGGACGTGGCGTGCGCCTCGACCTGGCGGGTTTCCCCGCTACGCAGTCGCGCGGTGTATATCTCCCGATCGGCCTCCGGTAACGGCCCGCCTGCACCGTTCCCCTCCACCCAGATGTCCGCCAGCGGCCGGTCGATCAGCTCGTCGCGTGACCAGCCATAGAAGCGGGCCGCGGCCCGGTTGGCATCCAGCACCGTGCCGCCCTGGAAGTCGACCAGCAGCATCGCGGAGTCATTGTCCTCGAAGAACCGCCGGAACCGCTCCTCGCTGCGACGAACGGCAAGATGCCGCATCAGGAGCGCCAGGGAAAGCAGCAGCACCAGTGCGGCGGAAACGCCGAGAATGACCGCCTCGACCCGGTACTGTGCCCACAGCTGGCGCCAGGTGATCCGGTCGGCTCCTTCGAAGGGCGGCAGTCCGAGCGAGCGGGTCAGCCGCTCGACGGTGAGGTAGTCGGCCGGCGGGCCGAAACCCGCCAGCCCGGTCTGTCGGACGACGGCCTCGTCGGGCTGAAAACCGAACAGCGCCGCGGCGATCCGCCGTTCGGTTTCCGCGTCCACGTGTGCCAGCGTGACCAGCGGCCATTCGGGATAAAGCCGTGTGGAGACGCGGTAGGGGAATGCCCCCAGTTCCTGGGGTTCGACCAACTTCAGGGCGTCCGCGGCCAGTTCGCCCCCGTCGATCAGTGCCTCGAGCAGCCCCGTGCGCACGAACCCGACCTCCGCATCGCCGGCGAGCACGGCATCGATCACCGCGTCATGGTCGTCGACGAAGTGAAAGTCGGCGCGCTCGCGCAGGTCCACCCCGACGTCGAGCGCCTCGCGCAGCGGCGCCTGGTAGCCGGCCAGGCAGCACGTTCCCGGCGAGGCGATCCGACGACCATCCAGGTCGGCCAGGGTCTCGATATCGTCCGAGTCCGCACGGGCGATGATCGCACTGCCGAGACTGCGGGTTTGCTGCTCGCCATATCGCGAGATCTGCGTCGCCAGCACCCCGGAGAGCGCGTTCTCGCTGCGGACGATCTCGTAGTGCGTGGGCGAGGTCAGCAGCAGGTCGATGGCGTTGCGCTGCAGGGCGTCGTCCAGCGCTTCGCGCGAGAGAATCCGCAACTCGACATCCCGATCCGCGATGGTCCGATCGAGGTGCTCTGCCAGCGGTTCGTAGCGCTCCTGCATGACCGCCGCGGGGCGCACGGCCAATACGCCCAGGACCATCGGCTCGGCCGCGGCGCTCGCCAGCCCCCAGGGCAGGCCGAGCAGGAACACGAACAGCGCCGGCAGGCCTTGCCGGACCCGCTGGCAGAAAGACTTGCCGAACCGGGCCCGCGTCACCGTATCCGCTCCGGCGGAAGATAGGCACCGCTGTACCAGCCGTCGCTCAAGCGGACCTCGCCGACCAGCAGCTGCTGCAGCTGATCGGCGGCCGCGGTGAACCGCGACTCCGCCGCCAGGTAGCGATCGTTCGCCAGCCGGTTCGGCAGCCGTACGCCACCGAGGGCACGCCGCACCACATCGGGGCCGACGGACTCGGCCTCGCTGATCCGGTAGACGGCATCCTGGCGGTTCGTGCGCAGGTGGTCGAGGGCCCGGAAATGCGCGGCGATCAGCGCCCGGAGGGTTTCCTGCGCACCGTCGATCCGGTCGCGACGGACCGCCAGGACATCGAAGATGGTGTCGGGGAAATCCCGGCTGTCGAGCAGGCGTCGGGCACCATCCTGTTCGATCAGGCTGGCGGTGGGTTCGTAGCTGACCAGCGCATCGACCTGCCGGTCCCGCCATGCCTCGAGGTGCCGGTTCACCGGCAGGTCGATGATCTCCAGTTCGTCGCGCTCGAGCCCCGCCTGCTCCAGGATCCGGTCGAGCAGCATCCCGCCGACGCCCGAGGTTTCCACGCCGACGCGGCGGCCGGCAAGCGATGCGATGTCCCGTATGGACGAACCGGCCAGCAGTGCGTCGGCACCGGCCGAGACATTGAAGACGAGCACCACCTGCAGGTCCAGCCCCTGCGCCCGCGCCCGGATGACCTCGTCGAGGGTCAGCGCGGCCGCGTCGGCGCGGTCCGCGCGCAAGGCATCGAGCGAGGCCGAGGCCGATTCGCGGCGCGTGACGGAGACGGCCTCGGGCAGCCAGTGCAACTGATCGGCGATGAGAAACGTCTCGTAACCGATCCAGGGGTGGTAGGAGACGCGCAACGGGCCATCCTGCCGGCAACCGGCGAGAAACGCCGTGGCGCCGAGGCTCCCGAGGGCCAGCGGGGTCAGGATGAGAAAGCGACGGCGATCCATTAGGTGGCGGAGTCCTTGCGGGTCATCGGGCGACCATGCGAGAAGTGGGCTTTCGCCCGCACAGGCCCAATGTATCAATCCACGCTTTCGGGGCAACCCGCCGCGGTTCGCTTTCCCGATTCCGCCAAGTGTCGAGATTATAATCTTTCCCGGACGTCGGGACACGGCTGCGGAATTCACCTCACGAGAGCCCCCCATCCGGCATGAGGGTCTAGGCTTTTGCAAAGGGTACTCGGTCACGCCCCGTGGACGAACAAAATGTGGCGACCAACCATCCTACGACAGGCGGGGGAAACCAAGTCGAGATGAAAACCAAGGCACTTCTGGCAACCATGGGCCTGCTGGCTGCGACAATCGGCGGAAAAATCGCCATGGCGGCAACCGACACGACCACCTTCGAGGTCACGGCCACAGTGGAAGACGCATGCGCCGTATCGGCCACTGACCTCGCTTTCGGTACCTACGACCCCAACGCCGGGGATCTTGACGGCACCTCCACCATTACCGCTTCCTGCACGGAGGGAACCTCCTACGACATCGGACTGGATACCGGCGAGAATGCCGATGAAGCCGACGGGACGACTCGGGCAATGGTAGGTGCCTCTGCCACCACCAGTCATCTGTCGTACGAACTGTACTCCGACTCGGAACGCACCACCGTGTGGGGTGATGAGGTCGGAACCGACACTGTCAGTGGCACCGCCTCGGAAGCCGAGGACGAGCACACCGTCTACGGGCAGATTCCGGAAGGCCAGTTTGTGACGGCCGACAGCTACAGCGACACAATCACGGTGACCATCACCTACTGAACGAAGGACGAACCATGTCATCAGGAAAGAACCATTGGATGCGTCTTATCGCGCTCTGCGCCATCGGCGGCCTGGCTACTGCCGCCGGCGGCTTGGCTACTGCCGCTCAGGCCGCAGATCTTTCCGTCAACCCGGTGCGCGTTACCCTCGACAGCCCGCAGGATATCGGCATGATCCGCATGGAGAACCGGGGTAGCGAGCCGGTGGTGATGCAGGCTTCGGTCAAGGACTGGTCGATCGAGAATGGAACAGACCGCTACCGGGATACCGAGCAACTCGTGGTCACGCCGCCGGTGTTCACCGTCGAGCCGGGTGAAAGGCAGGTAGTTCGCCTGGGACTGGAGAATCCCTCCCCCGCTTCCACCAAGCAGGCCTACCGGGTCTATTTCGAGGAAAGTGCGGCGCGTCCCGCCGAGGACGGCTCCGACGGCGCGGACGGCACACAGGTACGCATCAACCTGCGCATCGGTATCCCGGTATTCATCGCCGCCGAGGAGGCGGGCCAGCGTTACACTTCCTGGCAAACTCGCCTGGATGCCGACCAGCGACTGCTGGTTCGGGGAGAGAATCGAGGAAACATGCCTCTGCGCACCAGCCAGGTGGCCGTGCTGGACGACAGCGGTGCCGTGCTGGCCGAGCGGGAGGGACTCGCCTATCTGCTGGCAGGCACCCAGCGTGAATGGGTGTTCGATCTTTCCGAAATTGACGCCGAACCCCATCTGGTCCGGGTCCGGACCGAGGAAGGTGTCGTGAAAACCCCGCTGGACGGTCGATAGACTTCCATGAAGTGGCGGTTGCCGGCCGCCGCCCTGTTGGGTGTAACGCTTTCGGCGGCCAGTTCGATCGTCGGCGGTGCCCGCGGTGACGACTTCGCGACACGGTTCTTGGACCTGTGCCTGAACGAGACATGCCGGGACCAGCCCGCACGATTGCTCCAGTCCCCGCAAGAGAGCCTGCTGGCCGAAGCGGAAACGTTCCGTCGCTGGGGCATACGGGTGCCGGACGCCCAGCCGCTACGGCACCACGGCCGAGACTATTTTCCCATCGATGCCCTGCCGGGTGTCGAGTATCACGTCGACCTGTCTCGTCAGGCCCTGGTGCTCGACGCCTGGGACCCGGAATCCCACCCCGTACAGAAGCGCAGCGCGCGGACCGACACCGTGCCGCTGTCCGACCCGTCTCCGGGCGGCTTTCTCAACTACGATCTGGTCCACGAGAATGGCGAACGGACGCGCTCGTTAGTCGAGCTGGGCGCCTTCGGTCGGCACGGCATCGTCACCACCACGTTGCTGGCGCCCGACCTTCAGGAGGAAATCAGGCTCATCCGGCTAGACTCCGCCTGGCGTCGCGACTCGCCCGACCGCCGACACACGATGGTCATCGGCGATACCCGTTCCCGTACCGGCCGCTGGGGGCGGTCGGTACTCTACGGCGGAATTCGCTGGGGGACCAACTTCGACCTTCAACCGGACTTCGTGAGCTTTCCCCTGCCTCGCGTCACCGGCGAGGCCACGCTGCCAACCGAGGTCGAGGTCTACGCCAATGACCGCCGGCGGTTGCAGCAGCAGGTCGACCCCGGGCCATTCTCCATCACCGATATCCCCGTCTCGACCGGGGTCAACGAGGTGCAGGTGGTGATGAACGACACCCTGGGTCGTCAGCGCACGGTACCCGTTTCCTTCTACACCAGTCCTCGCCTGTTGCGGGAAGGACTACACGACTACACCTACGAGGCCGGATTCATCCGGCGGAACTACACGCGGCAAAGCAACGACTACGGCCGGGCATTCGGCGCCGCCACCCACCGGCTGGGCCTCACCGATCGGCTGGCCGGGGAGCTTCACGGGGAATTGCTGGCCGATCAGGCTACCGTCGGGTCGAGCATCGACTGGCAGGTCTCGCCCCGTCTCGGCGTGCTCAGCGCTAGCGTGGCCATGAGCCACAGCGAGCATGACGGCGACGGGGCGCTCTGGTCACTGGGTATCGACCGGCAGGGGCGGAGATTGAGCTACGGTCTCAAGACCACACGCACCACCCCGGACTTCCGGCAACTCGGACTCGGCGAAGATCGGCTCGCCCCCGCGGCTACCGATACCGCCCACGTGGGGCTGCGTCTTCCATGGAAGGGCTCGGTGTCACTGCGGTACGTCGGACTCGAGCGGCGGGACGGACGCGACAGCCGGACCGTCAGCCTGTCCACGTTCCACGGACTGGCTCGGGGAACGACCCTCAGCCTGTTCGTCAACCGGGAACTGGAGTCCGACTCGCTCTACCTCGGACTGTCCCTGACCGTGGCACTCGGACAGCGGCGCAGTGCCAGTGTCCACCACAGCCGGGACGAGGACGGATCCGGCACGCGCCTGGCGATGCAGCAGAACCTCCCGCGCGGGCCGGGGATCGGTTATCGGGTGGAGGCCGAGAACACCCGCGGCTCCTCCCGACGGCTTCGCGGCAATCTCTCGGCCCGCTCTCCGGTCGGCGAGTACCGGCTGGACGCCGTTCGGCAGGCCGACGAGACCGATTATCGGGTGAGTGCCCGGGGCGGCATCGCCCTGCTCGGTGGGCGGACCTTCCTTTCCCGTCCCATCGACGAAAGCTTCGGCGTGGTCAAGGTGGGCGATTACGATTCCGTCCGGGTCTACCAGGAGAACCAGTTGATGGGTCGAACCGACGACGGCATGCTCTTCCTGCCCGACCTGCGCGCCTACGAGAAGAACCGTATACGCATCGAGCAGGCGGATCTGCCGCTCGATGCCCGCATGCAACGACCAGATACCCTTGCCGTCCCCGGGTATCGTCAGGGAGCCCTGGTGGAAATCGACGCGACACCCGCGCACGGGGCGCTGATCACCGTGCACGACGAACACGGCGATCCGTTACCCCCGGGCACCATGATCAGGATGGTCGGTGGAGGCGAGGCTTTTCCCGTCGCGCGTCGCGGCGAGGTCTGGGTCACGGGACTGAGGGAAACGACCGAAATGGAAGCCCGGTGGCAGGGCCGCCGGTGCACCTTCAGCGTGACCCGCCCGTCGGAGGCCGGCCCACTCCCCCGTATCGGCCCCGTCACCTGCCAGGAGAACAGACCATGATTCGAGCCATCCGCAACAGCCTTGCCGCCATGGGACTGACGGCGGGGTTGCTGCTGTCCCAGCCCGCAATGGCCCTGCTGGAAACCTGCGAAGTCAGTGCCACCAGCGTCGACTTCGGCATCTATGACCCGCTTTCGGGGTCAGAGACTCAGAGCACCGGCGAGATTGAGGTCACCTGTAGTCTTTTAGAGCTAGCAGAGGTTCTGGTCGAGTACGAAATAAAACTTAGCACCGGCGGTAGTGGCACTTATTTTCCGCGAGAGATGGAATCCGGCGCCAGTATCCTCGAGTACCAGCTTTATACGGATTCGAGCAGGACAACGGTCTGGGGTGACGGCAGTGAAGGCACCTCCACGGTTACGGATGGTTACCTTCTTGAAGTGTTAAGCGAAACGCGGACCTATCCAGTCTATGGTTCGATCCCGCCGGACCAGATGGTTGCCGCCGGAACCTACGGCGACACCATTACGGTCACACTGGAATAC
>NZ_JBKGYT010000074.1:0-8326 GCF_046545975.1 Guyparkeria sp.
TGCCTCCAGGGATCGTCCGGGTTTTCCGGGATCTCCTCGTGGCGGTCGCGGATCACCGAGGCCTCCCCCGTGGCGCGATACCGCTGCTCCGGCATGCCGCAGCCATCGAGGCCCAGCGCCTCGCGCTGGTTCTGCTCGGTGTAGTCCACCAGGGCGCACTTGAGCTTTTCCATCAGGGCGGCGTCCAGGTGAAAGTCGGCCGCCTGCAGGGCCCGGCGCAGGGCCTTGAGGCAGATGACCGACAGGTCGTACTCCACCTCGAGACAGAGCGGACCGCGGCGACGGGCGGAGATCACCCCGGGAAGCCAGCGGGCGAAATGCTCCGCGTGTCGTGCCTGTTCACCTTCATGGTGCGGGCCACGAAACCATATCTCGTGCGTCTTGATCAGCTGCTTGTCATCCATGCCGGCGCCTTGCATTCCGCCCAGTACGGGTTCAAGACTAGCGCACTTGCACCCGCTTACCAAGCACCGGGAATCGCGCCCCGACGGCGTGTCACTCAACGGCGTGCACGCGGGCTCCTCGCGGCGGTGACCCGGGGATTTCCGCCCAGGTCGCTCCGGGTGCCGACCACCTGCAGGCCGACCTCGCGCATCAGCTCGGCCACCGCCTCGACCTGGTCCGCTCCGTGCTCGAACAGCACCATCCCGCCGGAACGCAGCACCGTGCTGGCCGCCCGGAGCAGCCGGCGGTAGTCGCCCAGGCCCTCCTCGTCGGCGGCCAGTGCTTCATGCGGCTCGAAGCGCAGGTCACCCTGACACAGGTGGGGGTCGTCCGCGGCGAGGTACGGGGGGTTACCCACCAGCAGGTCGATGGACTCGGGGCGGACGGCGGACAGCCAGTCCCCGCGCCACATCGCGACTGCGGCCGCTGCCCCCTGATCACGAAGAAAGGCGACGTTCTCCCGGGCGAGCGCCAGTGCCAGCGGACTGCGATCGACCGCGAAGACGTCGGCGTCCGGGCGGGCGGCCGACAGGGACAGGGCGATCGCGCCGGTGCCGGTGCCCAGGTCGAGCACGCGGTACCCGGTCGCGGGATTCGGGATCAGTTCCAGCGCCCACTCGACCAGGATCTCGGTGTCCGGTCGCGGGATGAGGGCCCCCGGACGGCAGCGGAAACGGTGCTCCCAGAAGCCCCGCTCACCGGTCAGGTAGGCGACCGGCTCGCCCCGGGCACGTCGCTCGAAGGCCGCCTGCAGGGCCTCGGTGACGCTGGCCGAAAGCGGCTCGGGGCCGCGCATCAACAGCCCGGCGGCATCGAGGCCGGTCACGTGCAGGGCGATCAGCCGCGCCTCCATCATCGCCTCGGCCATGTCGCAGCCGCGCGCGGCGGCTATCCGGCCGGCCCCGGACCGCAGGCAGGCATCCAGGGTGAGCGGGCCGGCGGCATGCACCCCGCTTTCCGGGGACCCGGCACCCACGATCAGGCGCCCTGCTCGGCCAGGGCCTCGAGCTGGGCGGCCTGGTCGGCCTGGCGCAACGGCACGACGATCGGCTCCAGGTCACCACCCATGATCCGCTCGAGCTGGTGCACCGTGAGGTTGATGCGGTGATCGGTCACGCGCCCTTGCGGGAAGTTGTAGGTCCGGATGCGGTCGGAGCGATCGCCCGTGCCGACCAGCGCCTTGCGATTGGCAGCGGTCTGCTCGGCCTGCCGGCGGCGGACGTCGTCGGCCAGGCGGGCGGCAAGCAGGTCCATGGCGCGTGCCCGGTTCTTGTGCTGCGAACGCTCTTCCTGGCATTCGACCACCACGCCGGTGGGCAGGTGCGTGATCCGCACCGCCGAATCCGTCTTGTTGACGTGCTGACCACCGGCCCCCGAGGCCCGGAAGGTGTCGACCCGCAGGTCGTTGGGGTTGATGTCCGGTGCCTCGGCCGCCGGTACCACCGGCATGACTGCCACCGTCGCGGCCGAGGTGTGGATCCGCCCCTGGGTCTCGGTGACGGGCACCCGCTGCACGCGGTGCGCGCCGGACTCGAACTTGAGCCAGGCGTAGACGCCGTCCCCGCTGATCCGGGAGATGAGCTCACGGTAGCCGCCGTGTTCGCCTTCGGAGGCGGAAAGGATCTCTACCTGCCAGCCGCGCGACTCGGCGAAGCGGGCGTACATCCGGAACAGGTCGCCCGCGAAGATGGCAGCCTCGTCACCCCCGGCCCCGGCGCGGATCTCCAGGTAGACATCTCCTTCGTCATTGGGGTCTTCCGGCAGCAGCTGGCGCTCGATCTCGGCGTCCAGTTCCTCGTGACGGGCCTCGAGTTCCGGCAGCTCCTCGCGGGCGAGCTCCGCGAGCTCCGGGTCCCCGTCCTGCAGCAGGGCACGGGCCTCTTCGAGGGCCTTCTCCGTTGCGTGCCAGGCATCGACGTTCTTCACCAGCGCCTCGAGGCGGGCGTATTCGCGCGAGAGACGCTGGAAACGATCCTGGTCGGCGATGACCTCGGGGTCGGACAGCAGCGCGGTGATTTCCTCGAAGCGTTCGACCAGATTGTCGAGACGTGAGACCAGGGCTTTGTGCATAGGGCGGGAACATTCGGGCAAAGATAAGGACACCGGCAGCGGTAGCTGCCGGAAGGACGGGAAACCGGTCGGGCTAGGACTCGCCGGTCTTGCTGTTCCAGGAACCGACCGGCAGCGACCGGCTGGCCAGCGCCTGGGCGTCCTCGTCGAGGCCGACGACGTGGGACACGTTCTGGACGGTGGCCAGGTCGCCGCTGACACAGGCCTCGCGCAGCACGACCGTCGGCTGGTGGATCAGCCGGTTGGTCAGGGTGTTGGCGAGATACGCGAGGGCCTCCTCGGGGTCCTTGCCGGACTCGACCATCGCCCGGGCGCGGGCAAGGGTGTCGTCCCGCAGGTTGCATGCACGCTCGCGATAGCTGCGAATCAGTTCCGCACCGGTCTGCAGCTGCACCCATTGCAGGAAGTGCTCGACCTGCACGTCGATGATCTCCTCGGCCTGCTCGGCCGCCTCGCGGCGGCTGCGCTGGCCTTCCTCGATCACCGTGCGCAGGTCGTCCACGGTGTAGAGGTAGACGTCCTGCATCGACCCGACCTGGGGCTCGATGTCCCGGGGTACCGCGATGTCGACCATGAAGATCGGACGCCGCTTGCGTTCGCGGATCGCCTGCTCCACCGCGCCCTTGCCGAGCACGGGAAGCGAGCTGGCCGTCGAAGAGATCACGATATCGGCCTGGTGCAACTGGCCGGGAATGTCGGTCAGGCCGATCGCGGTGCCCTCGTACTGCTCGGCGAGCATATGGGCCCGCTCGATCGAGCGGTTGGCGACGATCACCCGGCCCAGACCGGCGGTCCGCAGGTGCCGCGCGCACAGCTCGATGGTCTCGCCGGCGCCGATCAGAAGCGCCGTCTTCTCCTCGAACGAACCGAAGATCTGGCGCGCGAGGCTGACCGCGGCGAAGGCCACCGACACCGGCGAGGCACCGATCTGCGTGTCGGTACGCACCTGCTTGGCCACGGCAAAGGTGTTCTGGAACAGCCGGCCGAGGATGGGCCCGAGGGCGTTGGCATCCTGGGCGAGCGTGAAGGCGTCCTTGATCTGCCCCAGGATCTGCGGCTCGCCCAGCACCATCGAGTCGAGACCACAGGCCACGCGCATCAGGTGGCGAATGGCCTCTTCGTCGGTGTGGGCGTAGACGTAGGGGCGCAGCGATTCCGGGGAGATCTGGTGGAAGGTCGCAAGCCATTCCACCAGGGCATCGATGACGCATTCGGAGTGCGTGTAGATCTCGGTCCGGTTGCAGGTCGAGACGATCGCCGCCTCGCGGGCGCCGCAGCCGTCGATCAGGTCCTGCAACGCCGACTGCACGCACTCCGGCCCGAAGGCGATGCGCTCGCGCACATCGACCGGTGCCGTCTTGTGGTTAACCCCGAAGGCGATCAGTGACATGGCGAAATTATAGCCTCGCAGCTACCCGTTTGGCGATCCCCGGAGACACTTAGCGGTCCCGGTGCGGCAGCAGGCGACCGCGCCACGGCCCGGGCCAGTAGCGCACCGTCCCCAGCAGCAGGCCGAACAGCCCGACCGCGGCCACCAGCCAGTTGGCCCAGACTCCTTCGGGGTAGCCGACGTCCACCCAAGGGGCGCTCAAGGCACAAACCGCGGTGACGAACACGGCCACGGGCACCGGCCAGCGGGCATTACGGGCCGCCTCCCAGCGACCGGTGACCAGCACCGCCACCCAGACCGAGGCGAGGCCGACGATCGCGCCGGCCAGCACGTCGGTCGGCCAGTGGACCCCGGCGACCATCCGGGAAATGCCCATGACACTGGCGATGACGAGCATGACTGCCGTGCTCGCCATGCGCAGCTTCAGGCCGAAGATCAGCAGGCCCGCCAGGGTGAAGGCAGTGACGGTATGCCCCGAGGGGAAGGCCTCGGAGCTGATGGAATGGCCGATGAGATTGAACATGTCCGCCTCGTAGACGCCCGGCGGGCGCGGCACGTCGAGCAGCGGCTTGAGACTGTGGGTGATCAGGGTGGCGACGATCGCGGAGAACAGCAGCAGGATGGCCAGGCGCGGTCGCCACAGCAAGAACGGCAGCAACAGCCCCAGCGCCAGCCAGGTGTCGGCCAGGGCGTTGATCCCGGACCAGAAGCCGACCGTCGCCTCGATACCGCCGAGCGCATTGAACTGGTGGAAGAGGGACTCGCGCGCCCCGGGCCAGGCGAACACCACCATCAGCAGCACGGCGGCCGTGGCGACAAAGGCGAGCGTCAGCTGCGCGCTCGGATCGGGATCGTGCAATCGACGACGAAGATGACTCATTCGTTCGGCTCCCCTTCTCTGGACCGCTCGCCTCGCGCGCTGGAGACAGGCATGTGGAACGCGTCGTTCTCGCCCTCACGGTCGAACCGGGCAGGCAGGTGATAGGCGCGCACGTCCCGGGACTCGTAGTAGGTGCGCGAGAGCATCTCCGAGAGCACCCCGGTGGTCAGGATCTGTACGGCGATCAGGATGAACAGGATCGAGATCAAAAACAGCGGACGGTCCCCGATGTCGTGGCCCATCAGCTTTTCGACGAACAGGTATGCCATCCCCAGGCCGCCGAGCAGGCCGAACCCTGCCCCCAGCACCCCGAAGAAATGCGCCGGTCGGGCCGAGAAACGCATGAAGAAGTACACGCTGATCAGGTCGATGATCACGCGAAAGGTCCGGGACAGCCCGTACTTGGAGGTTCCGGCGGTGCGGGGGTGGTGGGTCACCACTTCCTCGGCGATGCGCGACGGCGCGGTCTGGGTGGCGAGCCAGGCGGGGATGAATCGGTGCATCTCGCCGTAGAGCCGCACTCCCTTGATGACATCGGCGCGGAACACCTTGAGACTGCAGCCGTAGTCGTGCAGGTTCACGCCGGTCAGGCGACGGATCAGCCGGTTGGCGAGCCAGGACGGCAGCTTGCGGACCCAGAGGTTGTCCTTGCGATCGCGACGCCATCCGGCCACCAGGTCCAGGTCCTCGCGCAACAGGCGGTCGACCATGCGCGGGATGTCGACGGGGTCGTTCTGCAGGTCCCCGTCCATGGTCACGATCACCTCGCCCCGAGCCAGGTCGATACCCGCCTGCATGGCGGCCGTCTGGCCGAAGTTCCGTGTCAGGGGAACCGGGCGGACATGGCTGCCGTAGGCCTCCCTGGCCTTCCTGATTTCGGCGACCGTCGCGTCAGAGGACCCGTCATCGACCAGCAGCAGCTCCCAGGCGGCCCCGTAGTCGGCCAGGCTCTCGTGCACCCGCTCGACCAGAGGCGCAACGTTTTCCTGCTCGTTGAACATCGGGACGACGATGGATAGCGGTGCGGCGCTCTGGCTGGTCATGACTAACGGTTACCCCGGGGTGCCGTGGACGAGAAACTGCGGGTCAGGCAATCGCCAAACGTTGCGCAGTGTAAGACACATCGGGCCGGGAACCTACCTGCTCTCCGGCCGGGGGCGCGGGATGAGGAGCGTGAGCGCCGCGGCGATCAAAGCCGATCCGAGCACGAACAGGTGCAGGTTCACCCCCGCGGCAAGCAGCTCGCGGCCGCTGTCGACGAAGGGCCCCAGCGCGAGGGCAACCCCCGCCTCGTAGGTGCCGAATCCGCCCGGGGCGTGGACGGGAATCACCGTGGTGAGATCCCCGCCGATGGCCCCCAGCACGCCCTCGACGAAGCCGACCGGCGCCAGTGCGGCGAGCACCCAGCCCAGCGCGCAGAGCTTCACCGCCCAGTTCGCCCAGGTCCATGCGAGGGTGCCGACGAACAGACGCGGCCGGTCCGGCAGGGCCTCGAGTACCTCGATCAGCCGTCCGCGCAGGCGCCCGTCGCCCTTCGCCACCCGGCGATGCAGCGGGGCACGCAGGAGATAGACGCCCAGCGGCGCGAGCAGGAGCACGACGAGAAAGGCGATCCAGGGGACGGTCAGGCCCACCATGGCCCCGCCGGCGAGCAGGGCGATGACCACCACCACCTGCAGGTCGAGGAGACGGAACCAGAACAGGACCGGCACGCTCCGCAGGGGCGAGAGGCCGAAGTAGCTGCGCATCAGCACCGGGAAGGCCACCTCCCCCGAGCGCATCGGCAGCAGGTTGTTCATCAGGTTGTGCCAGCTCGACAGGCGGAAGGTCGCCCAGAAATGGCCGGCGAGCAGGACGCGGAAGTAGCGCGTGATCCGCAGGGTCCTCAGGACGTAGCTGGCCAGCATCAGGACCACGGCCACCGCCAGGGCGACGGGGTCGATCGCCAGCCAGGGGGCGAGCAGCTCGCCGGGACCGACCCAGAACACCACGGCGGCCAGCAGCCCGAGCACCACCGCCCAGCCGAGGACCAGCGTCGATCGCCGCGACAGACGCCTCATGCCCGCGGGCTCGCTTCCGCTTCGCCGGCCGGCGAACCGGCTTTGGGCGCGGTCGGGTAATTGGGCATAATGAGTCCTTGCTCCGTCCTGCTTGCTCGGGGGCCCGGTCGGCCGAATCCCGGCTCGGGCGTATCGAGAGAGCGATTGTGCCGTCCGACACCGGACACCGCCACCGAGGATTCGTTGTCGGGTGCCCTTCCCTCCGGCCCCGCGACGTCATCACGAGACCGCAGAAGGCTTCATGAGCGAGATTGTATTTCATCTGATCGATGATCCGGCAGACGACGCGTTCTGGTACTACGCCGCCGAACTCTGCGCCGAGTCGGCCGAGCAGGAGCGCCCGACCTACGTGGTCTGCGCCAGCCTCGCCCACGTCGAGGGTTTCGACGACTATCTCTGGTCATACCGCGGGGACCGTTTCGTGCCCCACACCGCCGACCCGGAGGACGCCGCGCACGCGCCGATCTTCATCGGCTGCGACCCGGAAGCCGGCGGCTTCGCCCACGTCATCAACCTGGCGGGCGTCGAGATCCCGCGTCCGGGCGACCGCGAGCGCGTCGACGAGGTGATCCCTGCAGGCGAGCCGAACCGCGAGGGGGCCCGTGCCCGCTGGCGGATCTACCGGGGCGCCGGCGCCTCGGTCCGCCACCTGACCATACCCACCGTGCGTTCCGAGCCCGCGGAATAGGCAGACGGGCACGGCCCGGACGAGCAGACAGCACATCCCGCGGGGACCACGTTCGCTCCCCCCAGTTACCAACGAGACAAGAATCAGCAACGGCATGGAAAAGACCTACGACCCCCGACAGATCGAACAGGACTGCTACGCCCGCTGGATGGACAGCGACCGGTTCCGCCCGGACATGCAGGCCGAGGGTGGCTACTGCATCATGCTGCCGCCGCCGAACGTCACCGGGCGGCTGCACATGGGCCATGCCTTCCAGGACACCCTGATGGACGTGCTGACCCGCTGGCATCGCATGCGCGGCGAGGCCACGTTGTGGCAGCCGGGCACCGATCACGCCGGCATCGCCACCCAGATGGTGGTCGAGCGGCAGCTCGAGGGTCAGGGCATCTCGCGCCACGACATCGGCCGCGAGGCGTTCCTGGAGAAGGTCTGGGAATGGAAGGAACAGTCCGGCGGCTTCATCACCGAGCAGATGAAGCGCCTCGGGGCCTCCTGCGACTGGTCGCGCGAGCGCTTCACCATGGACGAGGGGCTCTCCGAGGCCGTGCGCGAGGTCTTCGTGCGCCTCTACGAGGACGGCCTGATCTACCGCGGCAAGCGTCTGACCAACTGGGACCCCGTGCTGCGCACCGCCGTTTCCGACCTCGAGGTGATCAGCGAGGAAGAAGACGGCCACCTGTGGCACATGCGCTACCCGCTGACCGATGGCAGCGGACACCTCACGGTCGCCACCACCCGGCCGGAGACCATGCTCGGCGACACGGCCGTGGCGGTCCACCCCGACGACGAGCGCT
>NZ_JBKGYT010000075.1:0-8159 GCF_046545975.1 Guyparkeria sp.
GCAGCCCCTCGAGCCCGGCATGGAGGACCCCCGTGCGGTCGACCACCAGCAGGTTCTCGCGCTTGAGCCCCATGTCGATCAGCAGGTTGAGGGTCGCGGTGCCCGCGGCCCCGGCGCCGACCAGCACCAGTCGGGCGTCCTCGAGGCGCTTGCCCTGAAGCCTGAGGGCATTGGTCAGCCCGGCGGCGATGATGATCGCCGTGCCGTGCTGGTCGTCGTGAAAGACCGGGATGTCCATCGCCTCGGAGAGCGCCGCCTCGATCTCGAAGCAGCGCGGCGCGCTGATGTCCTCGAGGTTGATGCCGCCGAACGACGGCTCCAGCCGGCGTACCGTGTCGATGAAGGCCTGCGGGTTCTCCGCCTCGATCTCCAGATCGACCACGTCGATGTCGGCGAAGCGCTTGAACAGCACGCCCTTGCCCTCCATCACCGGCTTGGAGGCCAGCGGTCCGAGGTTGCCCAGCCCGAGGATGGCCGAGCCGTCCGATATCACGGCCACCGTGTTGCCCCGCCCGGTGTAGCGCCAGGCGGCCTCCGGGTCGGCGGCGATCTCGCGGACCGGTTCGGCCACGCCGGGCGAATAGGCCAGCGCCAGGTCGCGGGCGGTCTCGGTGGGCTTGGTGATCGCCGTGGCGATCTTGCCGGGCCGCGGCAGGGCGTGGTAGTCCAGCGCGTCCTGGCGGCGCTGCTCGGCGGGGAGACGGTTGTCGGAGTCGGTCATGGGACGCAGGAGCTTGATTGGATTGGATGCCGCATCTTACCAGCGCCCCCGGGAAAGCGGCACCGACCGGTCGGTTTTGCGGGAGACTGCGCTACGCTGGCAGGCATGACGCGGACTCCTGCCTCCACCATCGCCATGCGACTGCTGGCCCTCGGACTCGCCGCGGGCCTGCTGGCCGGCTGGTTGCTGCCCAACGATTCAGGAACGACGGACACCGACCTGCGCCCGCTGGTCATTGCCGGCGAGCCGTTCATCGTGGAGCTGGCCACCGACCGGGCCAGTCGTCGCCAGGGCCTGATGCACCGGTCGGGGCTGCCTGCCGGGCGCGGCATGCTGTTCGTCTATCCAGACGAGGCGCCGCGGGCCTTCTGGATGAAGAACGTGGCCTTCCCCATCGACATCGTGTTCCTCGACGCGGACTGGCGGGTGGTCGGCTCGACCAGGGCGGCCCCGCCCTGCCCCGGCAGCGACTGCCCGCTGTACCGCAGCGGTGCCCCGGCCCGCTACGTGCTGGAACTGCCCGCCGGGACGGCCGAGAGGCTGGGACTCGCGGTCGGCAGCCGGATCGCGCCGCCACCCGACCTGCCCGAGCGCGTCGAGCCGTCCGGCTAGTACCGATCGCGCCAACGAGAAAGGCCCCACGGTCGATTGAAGCGATCCGTGGGGCCTTCGCCTTTGCCGGTCAGGCCGCGAGGCGGCCGGCGATCACTCCTCCTGCGGGAGGATCAGGATCTCGACGCGGCGGTTCTGCGCCCGGCCTTCCGGGGTGTCGTTGGTTGCAACCGGGCGGGAGAAGCCGTAGCCCACGGCCTGCATCCGCGACGGCTCGACGCCCTGGCGCGACAGGTAGCTGGTCACGCTCTCGGCGCGGTTGAGCGACAGGCTCTGGTTGTTGGCCGCCGAGCCGGTCGAATCGGTATGCCCCTCGACGCGCACCACGGTGTTCGGGTACTCGCGGATGGACTGGGCGACCTGATTCAGGGAATCCCGGAACTGAGGCTTGATGTCAGCGCTGTTGGTATCGAAGGTGATCGACTCCGGTGCCTGCAGGCGGATGGTGTCGCCCTCCCGCTGGACGTCCACGCCGGTACCTTCCATTTCCTGGCGCAGCTGCCGTTCCTGCTCGTCCATCTGGCGCCCGACCAGGCCACCGACCGTCGCACCGACGGCCGCGCCGATCAGCGTGCCGCCGGTCCTGTTCCCCGAGCCGGCGACGACGTTGCCCAGCAGGGCGCCGGCACCGGCGCCGATGGTCGCGCCCTTGGCGGTCTTGTCCTGCTCGCTCGTGTAGGGGTTCTGTGCACAGCCAGCCAGCACCAGCGCGCTGGCTGCGGCAATGAGGATCAATCGTTTCATGGCGGCTCTCCGTGAAGTTGCGACAAATACATAGGTCCGGCAGCAACGCACCGGCGTCGTTCCCTGATAGGTCAAGAATAGACCAGTTCCGCGAGCGCTCCTATCAATGCCTGCAGGTCCTCGTCGGAATGCGCCGCGCTGAGGGTGACACGCAGCCGGGCCGAGCCCCGCGGGACAGTGGGTGGCCGGATGGCCGGCACCATGAATCCCGCCTCGCCCAGCCGATCCGCCATGCCCACCGCCCGGGCACTGTCGCCGACCAGCAGCGGCTGGATGGGGGTGGATGACGTCATCGGCTCGATGCCCGGCAGTTCGGAGGCGCCCTGCCGGAAGCCGTCGACGAGCGTACGCAGCCGATCCCGCCGCCAGCCCTCCTGCCGCACGATGGACAGGGCCGCGCGCGAAGCCTCGGCCACCGCCGGCGGCTGGGCCGTGGTGAACAGGTAGGTGCGTGCCCGCTGCAGCAGCACGGCCATCGGCTCGACCGCCCCGGCGACGAACGCGCCCGCCGTGCCGAAGGCCTTGCCCAGGGTGCCGACGCGCAGGACGCGCTCGCCCGCCGCGATGCCGGCGGCCTCGAAGCTGCCGCGCCCCTGCTCGCCGAGCACGCCGAAGGCGTGGGCCTCGTCGACCACCAGCCAGGCATCGAAGCGCTCGGCCAGCGCCACCAGGTCGTCCAGCGGGGCGATGTCGCCGTCCATGGAGAAGACGCCGTCGGTAAGGATCATCCGCTCGCCGGGCGCCGTCGACAGCCGCCGCTCGAGATCCTCCAGGTCGCCATGCCGGTAGCGGGACAGGCGCGCACCCGACAGTTGCACGGCATCGACCAGCGAGGCGTGATTGAGCCGGTCGGCGATCACCGTGTCGCCCCGCCCCATCAGCGCGCCGACGACGCCAAGGTTGGCCATGTAGCCGGTGGAGAACAGGCGCACGGAGTCGGTCGCCAGCCAGGCGGCCAGCTCCTCCTCCAGCCGCTGGTGCGGGGTGAAGTGGCCATTGATCAGGTGGGCCGCCCCGGCGCCCACGCCGTAGCGCTCCACGCCGCGGTGCATGGCCTCGGCCAGCCTCGGGTCGTCGGCCAGGCCGAGATAGTCGTTGCTGCAGAAGATCCGCTGCTCCCGGCCGTCGATGCGCATGCGCGGACCCTGCGGCGAGTCCGCCACCCGCAAGCGCCGGGTCAGCCCGGCATCGTCCTGCCGCGCCAGCCACTGTGTCCAGTCATGCTTTGTGATAGCGTCACCTTCAATCCGAACCACGTATCCGCCCCGCCCCCCGCCGGGACGGCCCTGCGCCCCGAGGACCCTTTTCCATGCGTCTGCCGGTCAACATCTTCCTGTGGACCTTCACCGCCACGCTGGTGCCGCTGGTGCTGCTGGTCTGGGGCGTGACCAGCTACAGCGAACAGCGCTTCCACGAAGAGATCAACCGCGAGATCGAGGAAAACATCGACTCGCTGATCGGGGAGATGAGCAACCGGATGCGCTACGAGAGCGAGGTGGTCGAAGGGATCGGCCAGTCCCAGGAAATCCAGACGATGCTCAACGCCCTGATGGCCTCGGCAACGGGCATCCGGCACCCCGAACTCACCTCGATGCGCATCAACACCAACCGGTTTCTCGCCGGGCTGCAGCGCACGGTGCCCGGGCTGGGGAGTATCCGCATTCTGGACGCGGCCGGCAACACGATCATCAAGGTCACCCTGGGGCGGGTTGCCTCGCCCTCCTTCGAGAGCCTCGGACAGGTGAACTACGTGGAGGAGGAATTCGACAACGACGACCTGCTCGAGCAGCTGCAGGCCCTGCCCTCGGACGAGATCAGCTTCATGACCCTGCCGGCGTCCTTCGGCGACTCCCTGCCGGGCCAGGAGCCCAGCACGCTGTATGCCGTGCGCCCGCTGCGCAATGTCGACGACCGCACCGCGGGCTATGTCGTGGTCAACACCTTCGGCGAGCACCTTGACCAGATCCTGTCGTTCTCGCCCCGCCCGCGGGACGGCAAGGTGATGATCATCGAGCACAATCCCGGCCAGCCCGATCGGGACAGCATGATCCTGTATGACGACACGCGGGGCATCAACTTCGTCTCGCCGTTCGAGAACGGCATATCCAAAGCCGGGGCGAAGGCCCGGACCATCGACGATGGCGCATTCTGGAACGCGGCCGTGGCCCAGTCCAACGGCGTCTACATCGACGGGGACGCCGAGCACCGCTACTACTACCAGGAATACCATCCCTACCCGCACAGCCTGGTGTCCTGGTTCGTGGCCATCCGGCTGCCGGCCGACATCACCTCGGCCCCGTTTCGCGACATCCGCCTGAGCCTGTTCGGCTTCGGGCTGCTCGCCCTGGTGATGAGCCTGGTGTTCGCCGGCCTCGGGGCGCGACACTTCGCCCGCCCGATCTCGCGACTGGCCCTGGCGCTCAAGCACTTCGCCGACGGCAACCGGAACCAGCCCATCCCGGTCGACTCGCACACCACCGAGGTCCGCCAGTTGCAGACCTCGTTCCGCTATCTCACCCACCAGTTGGCCGAGGAGGCCAGGAGGCGCGACCGGGCCGAGAAGCGGGCCCTGCAGCAGGCCAAGCTCGCGTCGATCGGCGAGATGGCCGCGGGCATCGGCCACGAGATCAACAATCCGCTCAACAACATCCTCGCCCTGACGCGACTGATCGAGCGGCAACTGCCGCCGGAATCCCCGTCCCTGCAGGAGGACATCCGAGACCTGCGCGCCGAGGCCCACCGGGCCAGCCGCATCGTGCGCGGGGTAATGAACTTCGCCCGTCAGCTTCCTCCCGAACACGAGACCGTGGAACTGGCCGACTGGCTCGAGGAGGTGATCGACCGCATGCAGGCGGAGGCGATGGAGGCCGACGTGCACCTCGCCCTGCTCAGCGCGACCGCCCGTTGCCAGGCGGAGTTCGACCCGGCCCAGATGGAACAGGTGGTCAGCAACCTCGTGCGCAACGCCATCCACGCGAGCCCGACCGGCGGGCATATACTGATACAGGCCGAGTGCCGCGACGAGAGCATCACCATCGAGATCCGCGACGAGGGCCCCGGTCTCTCCCCGGAACTGGTCGACCAGATATTCGACCCGTTCTTCACCACCAAGGACGTCGATCGGGGCACCGGGCTGGGGCTGTCCATCAGCCTCGGCATCGTGCAGTACCACGGTGGCGAGTTGAGCCTCGAGAACCGGCGGGAGGCCGGTGAGCCGGAAGCCGATGGCGTGCTCGCGCGCATCGTGCTTCCCCGGCACAAGGCCCGCCCGCGGGTACTGAAACCCGACGACAAACCCAGTTTCCCGACGACCAGCCCATGAGCACAGACAGGCAGACCACCCACCCCGTGATCGCGTTCGTCGACGACGACGAGCGTGCCAGCGACCTGTTCACGCGCTACGCGCGCACCGAGGGCCTGACGGTCCACGGCTTCCAATCGGTGAACAGCGCGCAGCAGTGGCTGGAAGCAAACCCCGTCGACCTGGTGATCACGGACCTCAAGATGCCCGACATGAACGGGCTGGAGTTCCTCGAGTGGCTGCGCGGTCAGTGGCCCGATCTCCCCGTGATCCTGATCACCGGCTATTCGACGATCGACAACGCCATCCAGGCACTCCGACTGGGTGCAAGCGACTTCGTCAAGAAGCCCTACGACCCCGCATCCCTGGTGGAGCTGGTCCATCGCCTGCTCGGCGGTGCGCAGCCGCCCGCCCCGGCCCTCGAAGAGGGCGAGCGGGCCATGCTGGGCAATTCGCCGGCCATCGAGGCGGTCTACCGGGTCATCGACAAGATCCGCGACGTGCGCATCAACGTCATGATCGAGGGCGAGTCCGGCTCGGGCAAGGAACTGGCCGCCCGCGCCACGCACGAGCGCTCGGACTTCGCCCACACCCCCTACATCGTCATCGACTGTGGCGCCCTGACCGACACGCTGCTGGAGACCGAGCTCTTCGGCCACGAGAAGGGCGCCTTCACCGGCGCGAACGCCGCCAAGCCCGGTCTGCTGGAAGTCGCCAGCGGCGGGACGGTCTTCCTCGACGAGATCGGCAACATATCCGACGCCATGCAGGTCAAGCTGCTGCGCGTGGTCCAGGAACAGGAGATCACCCGCGTCGGCGGGGTGAAGACCATTCCCATCGACGTGCGCTTCATCGTGGCGAGCAACCGCAACCTTGCCGAGATGGTGCGTGCCGGAGAATTCCGCCACGACCTCTACCACCGGCTCAACGTGGTCCGACTGCAGATGCCGCCGCTGCGCGAGCGTCGCGAGGACATCCCGGTGCTGGCCCAGCACTTCCTCGAGGAGTTCGCCCGCCGCTTCCACCGGCCCGCCAAGCGCCTGTCGGAAGCGTCACTGCAGGCCATTGGCGACTACCCATGGCCGGGCAACGTTCGGGAACTCAAGAATGCCATCGAGCGCGCCGTCGCCCTGTCCGACAGCGAGGAAATCGACCTCGAGCTGGTCGGCGAGGACACCGCCGCCCCGGCCACGGGCACGGATACCGGCGGCACAACCATCGATGCCGACCATCCCACGCTCGAGGAGCTCGAGCGCCGCTACATTGAGAAGACGCTCGCTTACGCACAGGGCAACCGCGAGCGCACCGCCAGCATCCTCGGCATCAACAAGTCCACCCTCTGGCGCAAGCTGCAGAGCTACGAGAAGAAGTAGCCGACCGGGCCTGCGTTCGTTGCTGCAACGTGAAACGCCGGAAAATTGCAGATTGCAACATGCAACCCCCGGCCTGAATTATCTCAAGTGGTTGTTTTTACTGGCTTCAACAAGTTGGCACAGGCCATGCTTCAGGAAAGGGCGTGGAAACCCACAACTTAACGAGGAGTTAACGATATGCAATCCAAGCGTCGCGTATTTCTGAAGGGCAGCCTCGCTGCCAGTGCTGCTGGTCTGGCTGTTGGTGCCGGCCTGCTTTCCCCGCGTGCCGTCATGGCCGCCGAGTGGCCGAAGGCCGCCTTCGAGTCCGAAGGCATGGACAACGCCCTGAACGAGCTGTTCGGTTCCTCTGACGTTTCCGACTCTGACGACATCACCGTCAAGGCCCCGGACATCGCCGAGAACGGCGCCGTTGTTCCGGTCACCCTGGAGTCCAAGATCTCCGATACCGACAAGGTCGCTTTCTTCGTTTCGAAGAACCCGAACCCGCTGGTCGCTTCTTTCAACCTGAACGGTGCCAACCCGTTCGTCTCCACCCGTATCCGCATGGGTGAGACCGACGACGTGACCGGCGTTGTTCACGCTGGCGGCAAGCTGTACCAGGCCGGCAAGGAAGTCAAGGTAACTATCGGTGGCTGCGGCGGCTAATCAGCCTCTACCAACCGAAGTCATTGAATACAGACAAATAATCCCAGAGGTATAGATTATGTCTACTATCCGCATGCGCATTTCCCCGGCCGGCGACGTACTGGACGTGAAGGCCCTGATCCGTCACCCGATGGAAACCGGCAACCGCGAAGACAAGTCCACCGGCGAGAAGATCCCGGCAGACTACATCCAGACCATCAACGTCGAAGTCAACGGCGAGCAGGTCATGCAGGCCAACCTCTCCCAGGCCGTCTCCAAGAACCCGTACCTGAACATCAAGGTCCCGGGCAAGAAGGGTGACGAGGTCAAGATGACCTGGAAATCCAACACCGACAAGTCCGACGAGGCGACTCAGAAAGCCTAAGGCAGACTGAGCAGCGCAAGACAAGGCCCGCCATTCGGCGGGCCTTTTTCGTGGGCGGTGTCTTTTCCTTATATCGACGGCGGATGGCGCTCCACCCCGGGGAAAGTCAGCCTGGGCGCGCCTCCAGCCAGAAGGTCACCGGCCCGTCGTTGACGAGCTCGACCTGCATGTCGGCACCGAAACGCCCGGTGGCCACCTCGCCCAAATGGGCCGGATGCAGTGCCGCAACGAACGCATCGAAGAGATCACCGGCCTTCGCCGGGTCCGCGGCGGGCGTAAAGCTGGGCCGGTTGCCACGCCGGGTATCGGCCGCCAGCGTGAACTGCGGCACGGCGAGAATTCCGCCCTCGATGTCACGCACCGAGCGATTCATCCGCCCGGCGTCGTCGGGGAACA
>NZ_JBKGYT010000076.1:0-8016 GCF_046545975.1 Guyparkeria sp.
GTCTTGAACCGCCGGTGTCCCCAGAGATACATCGCCGGGTGTCGCCGGATCTCGGCTTCCAGACGTTCGACCAGCAGCCGGGTGTCGGCGACGTCATTGCCGCTGGGGATCTCCTCGAGGGGCGGCTCGATCTCGAGCTCGTAACGCGTGCCGAAGCGGCGGACGTGGTAGGGCAGGATGACCGCGCGGCCGAGGTGTGCGAGCGTCGGCATGGCGGTGTTGGTCGCCGCGGGCAGACCGAGGAAGGGGATGAAGGCGCTGGTCTTGCCGTGGTAGTTCTGGTCCGGTGCGGTCCAGAGCACGTCGCCGGCGCGCAGGGCGCGGACCATCGCTCGGGTGTCTTCGCGGTGGATCAGGCCGGCGAGGTGCTTCTCGCGGCCCTGGTCGATCAGCGCGTCGATCGCCGGGTTGTTGTTGGGGCGGTAGACGGCGTGCACCGGCGCATGCCGCGAGACGAAGTACACGCCCAGCTCCATGTCGGTGACGTGCGCGGCGTTGAGGATCACGCCGCGCCCCTCGGCCCGGGCGGCCTCGAGGTGCTCCAGGCCGATGATGCGATACTCGGGCACCTTCTCCAGGTTGCCGAACCAGCCCCAGAAGCCCTCGCAGATGCCGGCGCCGAGCCGGGCGAAGTGCTCGTCGATGACGTCTTCCCGTGCCGCGGCGGACCATTCGGGAAAGGCCACCGCCAGGTTCGCGCGCATGACACTGCGTCGTCTCTTGAGCACGCGGGCCATCAGCCAGCCGAGCCCGCGCCCCAGCCCCAGTCGCGCCCGCTGGGGCTGGGCGGCGATCAGGCGGGGCAGCAGCGACAGGGCGAAACGGGCGGCCAGGACGCGCCGAGTCGGACGGTTTGTCGGGGGACGGCTCATGAGCGGTTCATTCTAAGGGATAATGCCGGCATGCGCGCAGCACGACGGACAGCCAGATGGATACCGGGGGCCGGGGCGAGCCGGCGACCGCGGCCGGTGGCGGCTTCGTGCCCGGGGTGGGCGAGATGAGGCGCTGGCACTACCGGCTCATGCTGGCCGCGCTGACGCCATGGCTGGTCGTCGATGCCCTGCGTCGCCACCGCCGGGCGCCTGCCGGCCACCGCCGGCGATTCGAGCAGTTCGGACGGCTGCGCGACGGCCTGCCCGACGGCGGGGTATGGCTGCATGCCGTCTCGCTGGGCGAGGTGCGTGCCGCCGCCTCGCTCGTCCGGGTGCTCCGCGAACGCTGGCCGACGGTGCCGGTCGTGGTCAGCACCACCACCGAGACGGGAGCCGGGGCCGCCCGAGCGCTCGGCGTGCCGCATTTCTATGCGCCCTACGACCTCGCCCTCGTCCAGCGCCGGGTGCTGCGCCGGTTGCGGCCCCGGCTGGTGCTGATCATGGAGACCGAGCTCTGGCCGAACCTCGTGCGCGAGTCCCGCCGGGCCGGGGTGCCACTGGTGATCGCCAATGCGCGCCTGTCGGACCGCTCCTGGCGGCGCTACCGTCGCTGGGGCGGCAAGCTGCTCGGGGAGGTGCTGGCGGACATCGATCTCATCTGTGCCCAGTCGGCGACGGACCGCGATCGATTCGAGCGCCTCGGCGCCCCCCGGGCGGAGGACTGCGGCAACCTCAAGTTCGACCTGGCCCTGCCCGGCGTGCCGGACGACCTGCCGGCAGACCGTGCCCGTACCTGGCTCGCGGCCAGCACGCACCCGGGCGAGGAGGAGCAGGTGCTCGACGCGCACCGGCTCGCCCGGGAGCGATCGCCCGGGGCGCGCCTGATCCTCGTGCCGCGCCACCCCGAGCGGGCCGACGAGGTCATCCGGCTGGTGGAGAAACGCGGCCTGAGCGTGGTGCGCTGGCGCCCGGACGGTTCCGCGGATGCCGAGGTCGAGGTGGTCGATCGCGCCGGGGTGCTCGCCGGGCTGTTCGCCGAGGTGCCGGTGGTCTTCATGGGGGGGTCGCTGGTGTCCACCGGCGGGCACAATCCCATCGAGCCGGCCGTCGTCGGGCGTGCCGTGATGCACGGGCCGCATGTGAGTAACTTCCGGGCGGTGTTCTCGGCCCTGGAAGCGCGCCGGGCCAGCCTGGGCGTGGCCGATGCACGCGAGCTGGGCGAGCGGGTCGCCTGGGCGTTCGCGCGCCCCACCGAGTGGGCCGGATACGGGCAACGGGCGCGGGAGGTGATCGCCGAGCATCGCGGCGCGACCGAGCGGGTGGTCAAGCGGATTGCCCAATGGCTGGACCGTGGCTGAGGAGGGCGGTTCAAGGGCGTTGCACCCTTGCCGGTTACTCCTCGTCGTCCACCGTGCGGCGGGCGCGCTCGAGCACCCGCTGCATCATGTCGGTGTCCGTCACCGAGCCCCGCTCGTCGTCGTCCCGTCCCATCAGGGGGGCGATCAGCGCATTGGTCTCCTGCTCGGTGAGCTGGCGGTTGATGGCTTCGAGGTCGACCACGGTGAGCTGGCCGGTGTCCGCCTTGAGCTGCAGCAGGTTGGTGATGTAGTTGTAGCGTGCGTCGAGGTAGTCGGCCATCGCCTCGAACACCCGCAGCTCGGCGTTGAGCACGTCGACGATCGTCCGGGTGCCTACGCCGTAGCCGGCCTCGGTGGCCACCAGGCTGGTGCGCGCGGATTCCACTGCCTGCCGGAAGGCCGTGATCTCGCTGATTGAGGTCTGCACGCCGCGGTAGCTGTCCGACGTCTGCTGGCGGACCTGGCGGCGCTGGCCGTCGAGGTCGAACTGGCTGCGCTGGTAATCGAATGCAGCCTGCCGGGAACGCGAGTTGATGCGCCCGCCGGTGTAGATCGGCATTTCCACCTCGACGCCGACCGAGCCGTTGAGCGAGCCGCGGCGGTCCTGGCCGGTCACGCCACCGCCGGAGTAGCTGTTGTCGAAGCCGTACTGGGCGTTGAGTCCCACCGTGGGCATCCGCGCCGAGCGGTTGATGTCGACCGCCTGCTGGGCGATCTGCGTGCCCACCGCCGCGCTCTGCAGCCCGAGGTTCTGTTCCAGTGCCAGCTCGATCCACCGTTCGGGTTCGGCCGGTTCCGGTGCGGTCACGTCGAGGTTGGTGCGGATGTCGTCGAGGTCCGTGACGGGCTGACCGATGATGGTCTCCAGTGCGGCCCGGGCGTTGTTGAGCTCGTTGCGTGCCGCGATGATCTGCGCGTTGGCCTGGTCGTATTCCGACTGGGCGTCGGCAACGTCGGTGACCGCCACCTGGCCGACCTCGTACTGGCGCTGGGCCCTTTCGAGCTGGCGCTTGAGCGCGGTCCGGTTTGCCTGGGCCAGCTGCAGTTGCGCATCGGCATTTAGCACCCGGAAGTAGGCCTGGCCGGTACGCAGGATAAGGTCCTGGCGTGCCTGTTCGTAATCGATGGCGGCCTGATGGACCTCCAGTTCCGCCCGCCCGAGCTCGAGCTGGTCGGTGCGGTTGTAGACGCTCTGGTCCAGAGTCAGCGCGATGTTGCCACTGAAGCCGTCAGTGCTGTCCGCGCCGGCGGTCTCGCCGATGGTGGTGTCGGTCCGCTCGAACTGGACCCCCGTGCCCGCCCCGATCTGGGGCAGCAGGTCGGCGCGCTCGATCGGGATGTTCTGCTCGATCGACAGGCGTTGCTGTTCCGCGGCGCGCAGCTGCTGGTCGTTCTGTTCGGCCAGGGCATAGATGTCCAGCAAGTCGGTCGCGGCGGCCTGGCCGGCATGCAGCGAGAGGCCGATGACCAGCGACAGCGTGGCCCGGCGCAGTACCGTCTGCCCGCGAGAGGCCGGGGAAGATTGGGAGCGACTGGCTGACATCATCGGGAACCCCTGGGTGGAACTAGATAGCCTGTTAATGTTTTCGAACCATACCCTAGCGGCCGCGGCCTGCACAAGCACCACGACGCCCCACGCGCGCCGGAATGCGGCACGCGAGGAAACGGTCAGGTTCAGAGCTTAGCGCATAAGGCGGGCAATGCGGGACCCTTCGCTCGCCCCGGGCTCAACGCGGCCGGGCGGCAACGAATGGCCACCGACGCCCGCCCGGAATCAGAGCGTGAACCGGGCCTGTGGCTCGGCGCCGATCAGGTAGTCCGTGCGGGTCTCGAACAGGGAGTCGGTGCGGAACCCGGTCTCGGATTCGCGGGTGACCATCGAGACGGTCTGGATCGGCCCGGTACCCGTGATGGCGAGCAGGCGCCCGCCGATGTTGAGCTGACGGTAGTTCGATTCCGGCATGTCCGCGCGGGCGCCGGTGTAGACGATCACGTCGAAGCGCTCCTCGGGCGCCCAGCCATCATGCGCATCGCCCGTTTCCAGCACCACGCGCTCGAAGCCGAGTTCCGAGAGCAGGCCGCCGGCCCGTTCGGTGAAGTCCTTGAAGATGTCCACCGACCGGACGCTGTTGCCCAGCGAGGCGAGCGCCGCGGTGAAGAATCCGCTGCCCGTGCCGATCTCCAGCACCCGCTCGTTCGGCTGGACCTGCAGGTGCTGCAGGATGCGCCCCTCGACCACCGGCGGCAGCATCGTCTGGCCGTGACCGATCGGCACCGCCACGTCGGCGAAGGCGTGGGACTGCTGGTCCTCCGGGACGAACCGTTCGCGCGGGACATTGAAGAACACCTCCAGAACGCGCTTGTCGAGCACGTCCCAGGGGCGGATCTGCTGCTCGACCATGTTGAAGCGGGCCAGTTCGATGTCGGTGGGCATGGTTCGGCTCTGTCGGTGTAGGGATGTGGGCTCAAGTGCGCGGTAATTTACGGGTTTTGCGCATCGCGGGCAACTTGGGTGCGCCCGCGTGCCGTGGTGTCCGGCCAGACCTGGAGGTGCCTGCGCCCGCCGGGCCGCGGGCCGGGGGCGGTCGCGCAAGTGGTTGAAAGACGGTGCCCGACCTTGTCATTTTCGCCGCCCTGGGGTAGCGTCTCGACATTACGCGGCGGCTGTTCCGGCAGTCGCCACCAACAGACTAGGGGTGCCGCCCATCCGTCCCGAGCGGGGGAGGCGGCTGAGAAACACCCTTGGAACCTGATCCGGCTTGCATCGGCGTAGGGAAGTCTGTCTGGCACAAACGAGACATCTTCTCTCCGTGACCAGTCGGCGCTCGTCGTGCATGCCCCAACCGTTGCACAGGTGGCATACCCATGAGCGCAATCCCCAGCGATTTCCTGCAGAAGACCGCGAAACTCTCCGAGACGGTCATCGCCCCGTTCCCCGCCAGTCACAAGCGCTACTCGGTTGGCTCGCGCCCGGACATCCGCGTCCCCTACCGCGAGATCAGCCAGACGGCGACACAGAACGACTCGGGCATCGTCTCCAACCCGCCGATCCCGGTCTACGACACCTCCGGCCCGTACACGGACCCGGACGTGGAGATCGATCTGCTCAAGGGGCTTGCGCCGCTGCGCCAGGCATGGATCGAGGAGCGCAACGACACCGAGCAGCTCGACGGTCCGACCTCGCGCTTCGGCCAGGAGCGCCTGACTGACGAGAAGACCGAGAACCTGCGCTTCTCGCACATCCGCCCGCCGCGCCGGGCCAGGGCCGGTGCCAACGTCACCCAGATGCACTACGCCCGTCAGGGGATCATCACCCCCGAGATGGAGTACGTCGCCATCCGCGAGAACAACCGCCTGCAGGAAATGCGCGCCGACCCGCGCTACGAAAAGCTCCTGCGCCAGCACCCGGGCGAGTCGTTCGGCGCGTCGATCCCCGACGAGATCACGCCCGAGTTCGTCCGTGACGAGATCGCCCGCGGCCGGGCCATCATCCCGGCGAACATCAACCACCCGGAAATCGAGCCGATGATCATCGGCCGGAACTTCCGCACCAAGATCAACGGCAACCTCGGCAACTCGGCGGTCACCTCCGGCATCGCCGAGGAAGTCGAGAAGATGGTCTGGGGCATCCGCTGGGGTGGCGACACCATCATGGACCTGTCCACCGGCAAGCACATCCACGAGACCCGCGAGTGGATCCTGCGCAATTCGCCGGTGCCGATCGGCACCGTGCCGCTCTACCAGGCCCTTGAGAAGGTCGACGGTCGTGCCGAGGACCTGACCTGGGAGATCTACCGCGACACGCTGATCGAGCAGGCCGAGCAGGGTGTGGACTACTTCACCATCCACGCCGGCGTGCGTCTGGCCTACGTGCCGATGACCGCCGACCGCGTCACCGGCATCGTCTCGCGCGGCGGGTCGATCATGGCCAAGTGGTGCCTCGCCCACCACGAGGAGTCGTTCCTCTACACGCGCTTCAACGAGATCTGCGAGATCATGAAGGCCTACGACGTGTCCTTCTCGCTGGGCGACGGCCTGCGCCCGGGCTGTCTCGCGGATGCCAACGACGAGGCCCAGTTCGCCGAATTGAAGACCCTCGGCGAGCTCACCCAGATCGCCTGGAAGCACGACGTGCAGGTGATGATCGAGGGCCCTGGCCACGTGCCGCTGCACATGGTCAAGGAGAACATGGACAAGGAACTCGAGGACTGCTTCGAGGCGCCGTTCTACACCCTCGGGCCGCTGGTCACCGACATCGCCCCGGCCTACGACCACATCACCAGCGGCATCGGCGCGGCCAACATCGGCTGGTACGGCACCGCGATGCTCTGCTACGTCACGCCCAAGGAACACCTCGGCCTGCCGGACAAGGACGACGTGCGGGAGGGCGTGATCACCTACAAGATCGCCGCCCACGCCTCGGATCTGGCCAAGGGCTTCCCGGGCGCGCAGGTACGCGACAACGCCCTGTCCAAGGCGCGCTTCGAGTTCCGCTGGCTCGACCAGTACCACCTGTCGCTCGACCCGGAGCGGGCGCGCGAGTACCACGACGCGACGCTGCCCAAGGAGGCGCACCAGGTGGCGCACTTCTGCTCCATGTGCGGGCCGCACTTCTGCTCGATGAAGATCACCCAGGAGGTCCGCGAGTACGCCGACCAGCTGGGCGTCGACGAGGAGGAGGCCCTCCGGCGCGGCATGGAGGAGAAGTCGATCGAGTTCGTCGAGAAGGGCGGCGAGGTCTACGGCCGGATCTGATCGCCCGAACGTCTCCCGGGGCCGACACCCTGAACGCAAAAGCCCCCGGTTCACACACGAACCGGGGGCTTTCTCGTTGCGCCGACGGGGAGGTTACATGCCGCCCATGCCCGTCATGCCGGCGCCGATGCCGAAGATCAGGCTGATGATCATCAGGAGCAGGCCGATCAGGGTCAGCACGCCGAAGATCGTGAAGTAGACCCGCAGCTTGCCCATGGCCTGGCCGGCCTCGGCAGGATCGCCGCCGGCATGGGCGCGCTGGACGGCGCCGGCGGCCTGCATCAGCACCACGCCCGCCCAGATGGGGATCCAGGCGATGATGATGCCGACGATCGACAGCGCGGTGAGCGCGCCGTAGACGATCATCATCACCCCGATCAGCTGCATCCAGAACTTGCCGCGGTAGAGCGGTTCGATGATCGAGCGAACGTCGCTCGTGGTGGGGGACGCTTCCATTTGGTTTGGCTCCTTCTCTTGGTTGTTTCGTTTCCTTGGCGTTGGCCCCGGATGACTCCATGGCACGAGTCGATGGTAGCGAATGCCTCGACCGGTGTCGTGTGCCTGGCGGGCAGGCGGATCTTCGCTGGTTTCCCAGGAGGCGGAATGCCGGGAGCGCGAAAACCCCGAGCCTTGCCGGGGCTTTCGTTGCTGGCCGTCGCGAAGATTCGCTCGTTCGAGCCGGCTACATGGGTGGTCGTCGGCCCATCACGAAGAACACGATCGCGAGGACCAGGCCGACCACGAACAGTATCCAGGCGATCTGGGTGGCGGTGCCGGCAATGCCGCTGAATCCGAGCACGCCCGCGACGATGCCCACGATGAGGAAAACAAGTGCCCAGAACAGCATGATGCACCTCCTTGGTCGCGCGGCCCTGCAACACGTCAGGTCACGTGTCAGGGGGTGCCGGCATGAGCCGGCGGGTGGTTCCGGTCGGCCATGAACGCCGCATGAACGGACGCCTGGCCAACCCTACGATAGTTGAGATCCGGGAGGGCTGCCCGGATTTCCCCGACTGTCGGGCGGGGGCGGT